>CAZCXH010000139.1:0-13799 GCA_964502525.1 uncultured Chitinophagaceae bacterium | reverse complement strand
TTCACCATTCAAGGCGCACCATTCACCTAACGGCAATCACCCGCAGCTCGCGGTGGGGGGCTGATCCGGCTGTCATCCGCTCAGCGGATTCACAGCCCCCGTTACTATCCATTTTCTTTGTATATTTATCGAAGTTTAACGCGATCTATCCGCTGCGGATGACTGCCGTTAGCCGAAAATCCCGTTAGTGCCCAATAATAAATGTACCACAAGCTAAGAATGAGTAGTCATCCGATTGGGGCGTGATGCTACAACGCGATGAGGAAACAAGGTAAGTACGCCAGCGCCATTTCAGATTAGTTATTCACAAGCCTTATAGGAAACCTTAAACAACTGTTGTTCCGTTTTTCTACTTTTGCGGGGCTTTTTTTCCAAAGAAGCCGGAAACCAAATGGCATAATGGAATTCATCATCTATAAACTCATCGTTATCCTTGCCGTGTTCGGCATGACCATGACAATAGCCATGTACGCCACGCTTGCCGAGCGCAAGTTCTCCGCGTTCCTGCAAGACCGCATCGGTCCCAACCGGGCGGGTCCGTTCGGGTTGCTGCAGCCGCTGGCTGACGGGGTTAAGTTCTTCTTCAAGGAAGAATTCACCCCATCGGGCGCAGACAAGTGGCTGTTCATCATAGCCCCCGGAATCGCCATGACCACAGCGCTGATGGTAGGCGCGGTTATCCCCTGGGGTGATACTATTACATGGGGCAGCTCGCAATACATTCTTCAAATAACCGACCTCGACATCGGTTTGCTTTATGTTTTCGGAGTAGTGTCATTAAGTGTTTACGGCATCATGATCGGTGGCTGGGCTTCCAACAACAAATATTCGCTGCTGGGCGCGCTGCGCGCTTCATCGCAGATCATCAGCTACGAATTGTCAATGGGGCTTGCCATCATAGGGCTTCTGATGATGACCGAAACCATGAGCCTGCGGCAGATCGTGTTGCAGCAAGAAGGGATGAACTGGAATGTTTTTTATCAGCCGCTCGGCTTTATTATCTTCATGGTGTGCGCTTTTGCGGAAACCAATCGCGCTCCCTTTGATTTGCCGGAATGTGAAGCCGAACTCGTTGCAGGCTATCACACCGAATACAGCAGCATGAAACTTGGATTATTCCTCTTTGCGGAATACATCCACATGTTCACCTCATCGGCAATGCTTGCTGTCCTGTATTTTGGCGGGTTCAATTTTCCGTTCATGCACTCGATGGGATTGCCGGATAACGTAGTGGCAATCCTTGGTTTCGGTGCTATGGTAACCAAAACGCTCATCTTCATGTTCATATTTATATGGGTGCGCTGGACATTGCCCCGCTTCCGGTATGACCAGTTGATGAAATTGGGGTGGCAGATTTTTATTCCGCTGGCGCTGGCGAATATATTTGTGACAGGGATTATTATGCTGATAAAAGGATAACGGGGATTTATGGGATTATTGGGATTTTGGGATTACATAAATTTCATTCCGACATCTAACTTATAATCTCAAGAATCCCATAAATCTCAGTATGAAGTACGAGGAAATTACACGAAGAATTATCGGAGCTGCAATGAAAGTGCATTCCGCATTGGGAAATGGTTATCCGGAAATAATCTACCAAAGAGCGATGGAAATTGAAATGCCGCTGCATGATTTGAATTTCGAAAGAGAGATGGAAATGCCGGTTTATTATAGAGAGCAATTAATTGGAAAAAGACGGGTTGACTTTTTTGTAAATGATGTGATAATGGTTGAGTTAAAAGCCTTCAGTAAAATAGAAGACAGCCATATCAATCAAACATTGAATTACCTCGAAGCTTTCAATACTGAAATCGGTTTGCTCCTTAACTTTGGCGCGAAAAGCCTGGAATTTCATCGTCTGTCCAACAAAAAATTTAAAGCTACCAATCCCACCATCCCCAAATCCACTAATCCCAGTCATGCAGCCTTTAACTAATCGCGCCAAGCAAGTCGTCAAAAAGGAAATGACCTTCATGGAGAAGATTTACATCCCTGCCATTCTTGGCGGGATGAGGATCACCTTCAGTCATTTCTTCAAGAAGAAACGCACTTACCAGTATCCTGAAGAAAAGCGACCATTCAGCCCTGTGTTTCGCGGCATGCATGTTTTGAAAAGGGATGAGCAAGGCAGGGAACGATGCACGTCCTGCGGGCTTTGCGCGGTGGCTTGTCCGGCAGAGGCAATTACGATGACTTCGGGCGAGCGCAAGCCGGGCGAAGAAAAGTTTTACCGAGAAGAAAAGTATGCAAAGACCTACGAGATTAACATGCTTCGCTGCATCTTCTGCGGATTATGCGAAGAAGCATGTCCGAAGCAGGCGATTTTCCTGACTGACAGAATCACTCCTGCCAACTACAGGCGCGAAGATTTCATTTACGACAAGAGCATTCTGGTGGAACCGGTTGATGGTGCGAAGCGCGTTTCCGTTGACAAGCGCATGAGTTCCTACGAGGTAAATAAAGCATTCGGAAAATGAGCTTGAATCAAATCGCTTTTCTGGGATTGGCTGCAATGGCGCTGTTGGGCGCGGTGATGGTGGTTGCCTCAAAGCGTCCCCTTTATTCGATCCTTTATCTCATCCTCACTTTCTTTTGCATCGCAGCGCATTTTGTAATACTAAACGCGCAGTTTCTTGCGGTAGTGCAGGTCATTGTGTATGCAGGCGCCATCATGGTTTTGTTTTTGTTCGTGGTGATGCTGCTGAATCTTAATAAAGAGGCAGAGCCGCAGCAATCAGCCGTGCTGAAAGTTGCCGCAGCCATGTCGGGCGGCATGTTGCTGCTGCTCACGGTGGCGGGGGCTGTGAAAGGGGCTGGAGGGATTTCAGGAGGCGTGGCTGAAGCGGCTGCATATCCTACAACCACGATTGGCTATGTGGGTGAGTTGGGAAAAGCTTTATTCAACGAATATCTGATTCCTTTCGAGGTGGTTTCGGTTCTGTTTCTCTCAGCGATGGTGGGGGCGGTGGTGCTGGGGAAAAGGGATTAAATAAAACGACATGAGACGTGAGATTTTAGATATTAAACTGGCGCAAGCGTCCGCTTGTGCCCTTACGTTTTCTCAAAATCAAAAATCAAATATCTAATATCTAATATCTGCAATGACCGATTCTGCTCTCCAAACCATCCCGCTCGACTGGTACATTTACCTTAGCCTCATGTTATTTGCCATCGGAGTGACGGGTGTATTGCTGAAAAGGAATGCAATCGTGCTGCTGATGTGCATTGAAATCATGCTGAATGCCGCTAACCTTCTTTTCGTTGCATTTTCTGCATACAGCAATGACCCGTCCGGGCAGTTGTTCGTGTTTTTCGTGATGGTGGTGGCGGCAGCGGAAGTGGCGGTGGGCTTGGCGATTATCGTGATGATATACCGGAATCTGCAGAGCGTTAATATTAACCTGCTCGATAAACTGAAGTGGTGATTTATTCTCCGGCTTTTCTCAGAATTTCCTTATACAATTCCGCATCAAGCCAGAATCCGTGTTCCTTAATCAGTTTATCCAAGTCTGGTTTTATTACTGCAAGATGCTTTTCTTTTTTCGCTTTCAGCATCACTCCGATTAAGCCGAGCGGTTTCAGCATTTTTTCTTTAGCTACTTCTCTGCCCTTGTGTTCATCCATCAGCAGCAATTCAGCACCCAATGAAATTGCCAGGGCAATAGCTTCGCTTTCTCCCTCGTCTAAAATTTTACGGATGGAACGATACGTGTCATCATGATTTACCGCTTGTATAATAACCCACCTCTGATTTAGAAATTCCATTATCTGATTTTTAAGCAACGCTATTCGTAACAACTCGGATTCAACCGCTTTCGGTATATAAATTTCCTTAAACAAGCGATAAAGGATTTCACTTCTGCCAATGGCAACCAGCGCCCTTACGGGAGAAGTGTCGCTGACAATAATCACGGCTCGTTCACAATTCCCAAGTCATCTTTAAAATCCTTCAGAGAATAGTGGATGGGGATTTTATGCTCGCCAAGTTTTTTTTGAAACTGATAGGAATCCAGTTCGGCAAATTTGCTGGCGCTTTCTAAAGTGAAGATATTTCTCTTAAAAAGAAATAATGCCAACTCAAGTTTCAGTTCCTTTTCGCTCAGGTTATTCCTCTCTAATACTTCGTTTGGAATCTCGATGTTCATAACCCGTTTAATTAAGACACTGATGGTAAAGTTAGAGAAAAAAGTTACTTTAGAGCGGCAATCATGACACTCATCACTCATCATCTCCAAACCCGGAATGAAAACCCAAAAGGTTGGCAACAGCAGTTTTGACATTACCGAAAATCCCGAAAGCATTCCGCTTGATGAACTGAAAGAAGACATCACGCTGCTGATTGTTGCTCGGGAATTTCCTATTGAAAGCGGACCCATTGACGCCATTGGATTTGACAGCGATGGCGATATTTACCTGATTGAAACCAAACTCATCAAAAACCCGGATAAGCGATACGTGGTGGCCCAGGTGCTTGATTATGGCGCTTCGCTCACTTACTCCGGCATGGACGCGCAAAGTTTTGTTACAACTGTGGAAGACTTCGTGAAGGATAAATTTGGCGTGAGCCTGATTCAAAAATTCCAGGACTTTTTTGAGATGAGCGAAGAAGATGCAGCCGTATTGACGGAGAGCGTAAAAAGCAATTTTGCAAACGGAGGCTTCCGTTTTGTCGTGCTGATGAACGAGTTGGAGCAGCGGCTGAAAAATCTGATTCGCTTTGTCAACCAAAACAGCAATTTCGACCTTTATGGCGTGGAGATGAAATATTATAAGTATGAAGATTATGAAATCGTGATTCCGAAACTGTATGGAGCGGAAGTGAAGAAGGAAGCGAGCAAGCCGGGTGGAAGCGGAAGCAGAAAAAAATGGGATGAAGCATCTTTTTTTGAAGAGGCAAAAGAAAAACTCTCTGGCCCAGAATTGAAAGCCATACAGAAGATTTACAATTTTTCGCTGTCTAAAGCCGATAGAATCAAATGGGGCAGTGGGACTGCAACCGGTTCTTTTAATCCGATTTTTGAAAAAATTTGTCCGAAAAGCATTTTCACTGTATGGACCAAAGGAAGTTTAAGTTTCAATTTTAGGTGGATGGGGGACAATACAGAGATGGCGAAATATCGTGATAAGCTGCAAAACTTATTGGAGAATGAATTTGGATGGAAGGAATTTTACAAGATTGGCAAACCGGGAGAGAAGGATTCTGTATTGAAGGTTCCCATCAGAGAGTGGTTGCCCGTTGCCGACAAACTCCTCGAAAAAATCGGGAAAATTATTTCGGAGTAGTTCCCCTCTTTTTATCAACATTTATCAGGAATAAATTAACGGTACAACTCTGGCAACTGTGCTCAATTTCTCTATTTTTGCACCGCTTTAAAATTGAAAAACTCCAGACTCCTCTCTCCTTTGGAGAGAGGGCGGGAGAGAGGCTTATAATATGGTAAACCACGTCTGGCTTGTCCCTATCCTTCCTCTGATGGGGTTTTTGATCAACGGACTTCTGAGGAACCGGCTTTCGAAAACCGCCTCCGGGATTATCGGCAGCGGAGTGGTGCTGGCTTCTTTTGCTGTGACGTGCGTTATCTTCTTCCAGCATATTGGTCATCCGCATTATTCCGTAGTGGTTCCGATGTTCGACTGGATTGTAGTTGGAGATTTTTCAACCCAGTTCGCATTCCAGGTTGATTCATTGTCGCTCCTGATGATGCTCATTGTCACCGGGGTGGGGTTTCTCATTCATGTTTACTCGATGGGATACATGCACGATGATGAGGGGCACAACAAGTTTTTTTCGTATCTCAACCTGTTCATTTTCTTTATGTTGCTGCTGGTTACCGGAAGCAATTATTTATTGCTGTTTGTCGGGTGGGAAGGTGTAGGGTTATGCTCTTATCTGCTGATTGGGTTCTGGTTTAAAAACCATGACTATAACAATGCCGCCAAGAAAGCATTCATCGTCAACCGCATCGGTGACCTCGGATTCCTGATCGGGATGCTGCTGATCTGGAAAACATTTGGCTCGCTGAACTACCACGAAGTGTTTGATGCGGTGCTGACGAAATTCAATAACGGTGAATTTGCGATGGGACAACCGGTGCTGGTCGCAATTGGGGTGTTGCTGTTCATCGGTGCGATGGGTAAGAGCGCACAGATTCCGCTCTACACATGGCTGCCTGATGCGATGGCAGGACCAACACCCGTGTCAGCGCTCATCCATGCTGCAACGATGGTGACTGCGGGCATTTATCTGGTAGTCCGTTCAAATGTGATCTATACGCTTGCTCCGGCAGCGCTCACATTGATCCTCGTGGTTGGCATTGCCACTGCCCTGTTTGCGGCAACCATCGGCTTGTTTCAAAATGATATCAAAAAGGTGCTGGCTTATTCAACGGTGAGCCAGTTGGGATACATGTTTGCCGCTTTGGGCGTTGGCGCCTTCACCAGCGGAATGTTCCACCTGATGACGCATGCTTTCTTCAAGGCTCTTTTGTTTCTTGGGGCTGGAAGCGTGATTCACGCCATGGGAGGCGAGCAGGATTTGCGCAACATGGGCGGCTTAAAAAAATGGATGCCGGTGACGTTTGTTACGTTCTTAATTGGAACGCTTGCCATTGCAGGCATTCCTCCGCTATCGGGGTTTTTCTCGAAGGATGAAATCCTCGCGCATACCTTCATGCACAGCAAGGTTGCATGGGGGCTGCTTCTTATCGGCTCCCTGATGACGGCATTCTATATGTTCAGGCTTTTCTTCCTGACGTTCACCGGAAAATTTCGCGGCACCCATGAGCAGGAACATCACCTGCATGAATCGCCAGCGCTCATCACTTTTCCGCTGATTATCCTGGCGATACTTTCAGCAGTTGGCGGAGCGCTTGGGCTGCCGGCATTGCTTCATGCGCCTCATGCGCTCAACAACTTTCTTGCGCCCGTCTATGAAGGCACCGAACATATTCTTGCGGCATCAAACATTGAGCATCACCATCTTTCACACGCCACCGAATGGATCTTGATTGGAATAACCGTTGCTGCCGTGCTGGTGGTGATTTTTGCGGCAAGCAGAATATTTGCGGGGTATGAGAAGGAAGGCGAGCCTGTATCATTCTTCAGGAAACTTATTTACAACAAATACTATGTGGATGAATTGTATGATGCCATTATAGTGAAGCCAGTGATGAAAATATCAGACCTGTTTTATGACGTGATTGAGTCGGTGTTTGTGGATGGATTCAGCATAGTGACAGGAAAAGTTGCAATAACATCAGGAAGAGTGTTGAGACACGTTCAAACGGGACGGGTTGGGACCTATTTATTCATCATGGTCATCGGAATTATTGCGATGATTCTAACAACGTATTTTGTTTAATGCAGTAACCGCAGAGGTCACTGAGAAAATACAGCACGGAGGTAAAGGAGAAACGAATGCAAGACAGCGAGTTAACAGGAAGGGTTATTGGTTTGGCGATGCAAGTACATAGTGCGCTTGGGCCAGGATTACTGGAAAGTGCTTATAAAGAATCATTGTACTACAAGATGCAAAAAGAAGGATTACGGGTAGTAAAAGAAAAACCAATGCCTTTGATTTTTGAAGAGGTAAAATTAGAATGCGGCTATAGAATTGATTTGCTGGTGGAAAATAAATTGGTTATTGAAGTAAAATCAGTTGAAGCGTTGGATGATATTCATCTCGCTCAAACGCTAACATATTTAAAACTTGGAAATTTCCAGTTAGGGTTGCTGATTAATTTCAATGTTGTTCATCTTCGTAATGGCATCAAAAGAGTTGTAAATAATTACTCCGATACCTCTGCGAAAACCTCAGATCCCTCTGCGGTTTCTGCATTTAATAACCTTTCTTTCAAGGCATGAACTTCATTACTGCTATATTGATCTTCTTCCCACTTGCTTCCATCCCGATTCTCTATTTCGTGAAAGAAGAGTATGTTAAGGCAACTTCACTTGGTTCTACTTTGGTATCGCTTGCGCTGTCCCTGTTGGTTGTTTTCCAATTTCAGTTGATACCTGACCCGCAGTTTTTGCTGGATTACTGGTGGATTGAATCGCTCGGCATCAGCTTCAAGGTGGGGATTGATGGGGTGAGTTTGCTGATGGTGCTGCTCACGAATTTCCTGATGCCGGTTGTAGTCATATCCAACATGAACCGCGATCAGGTGCATGTCCGCCATTATCACGCCATGATACTTGCCACACAAATGGCTTTCATTGGCGTGTTTGTCGCGCTCGATGGATTTCTGTTTTATATCTTTTGGGAGCTCGCGCTGATTCCGATGTACTTCATCTGCCTGTTCTGGGGCAAAGAGGGCAGGGTGCGGATTACGTTTAAATTTTTCCTCTACACGCTCACCGGCAGCTTAATCATGCTGCTTGCCCTCATCTATTTGTATTTGAAGACTCCCGCACCCCACACATTTGATATAGTCGCATTTTACAATCTCAATCTTACGCCTGCCGAACAAGGTATTCTTTTCTGGGGACTGTTCCTTGCATTTGCGATTAAAGTGCCGCTGTTTCCGGTTCACGGATGGCTGCCCGACACGCACACGGGCGCGCCCACACAAGGCACATTGCTGCTTGCAGGCATCATGCTGAAAATGGGTATTTACGGGGTGATTCGCTGGGTGCTGCCGATTGTTCCCGAAGGCGTGATGGAGTGGAAAAACGTTGCAATCGCGATGGGCGTAACCGGAATTATTTATGCATCGTGCATCGCCATTGTGCAAAAAGATTTCAAACGCCTGATTGCGTTTTCATCCATCGGTCACCTCGGTTTGACCATTGCCGGCATGTTTGCCCTCAACATCCAGGGGCTGCAGGGCAGCGTATTGCAGGCGGTGAATCACGGTGTCACCTCGGTAGGGTTGTTCTTCGTTGCTGATATTATCTATGACCGGATGCACACGCGCGAAATTTCCAGGCTGGGTGGCATCGTGCATAAAGCCCCTCGAATGTCGGTCTTTTTTATGATCATGCTGCTTGGAAGCATCGGACTGCCATTGACAAACGGGTTCGTAGGGGAATTTTTGCTCTTCCTCGGCTTGTATCAGTATAACGCATATTTCATGGCTGTTGCAGGATTGGGAATCATTCTCGGAGCTATATATATGCTGCGCGCATATCAGCGCATCATGCTGGGTGAAGCCAATTCGCACACGGAAGTATTTACGGATATGTTGCTGTCGGAAAAAGTGGTTTTGGGAGCACTGGCGATTGCAGTGATTTTGATCGGAGTTTATCCTAAACCGTTATTGAGCCTTTCGGAGCCGGCTTTGCAGCAAATACTGGATAACTATAACTCTTACATATCACTCAAATAAAGCAGCATGAGCGGAATTGTTCTATTGTCAGTCTTAGGTGCCGCAACGCTCATCAGCGGAGTGTTCAATTATCGCAGGCTGCTGCTGCCGCTGACGTTGCTTGGGCTGGTGGTTACATTTCTTTTAGTAGCAGGCGAGTGGAGCGGTTTTGCAACAATATTCGCTGACATCATTAACCCTTATAATAAGGGAATGCTCACGTTCGATTCGTTCGCTTTCGCATTCACATGCCTGCTTTTGTTCGCGAGCCTGCTTGTGCTTTCGCTGTCCCACTTCCACGTCAGCGAAGACATGAATCATGCGGGTGAATATTATTCCATCCTGCTATTTACGATTTTAGGCGGGATTGTAATGGTGTCTTTTTCCAACTTGGTGATGCTTTTTATCGGAATAGAAATTCTTTCTATTTCTCTTTACGTGATGGCAGGAAGCAGAAAATACGCGGTGCAATCCAATGAGGCTTCCGTGAAATACTTTTTGCTCGGTTCGTTCGCCAGCGGATTCCTTCTGATGGGAATAGCGCTGGTTTACGGAGCCACAGGCAGCCTTGACTTGTCAGGTATCAGCAACTATATTTCCGGCAATGCAGGCGCATTGCCATTCCTGTGCGTTCTTGGAATCTTAATGATAGTGGTTGGCATGGCGTTCAAGGTTTCTGCCGTGCCTTTCCATTCATGGGCTCCCGATGTGTATGAAGGTTCGCCTACCGTTATTACCACATTCATGGCAACCGTTGTCAAGACTGCCGCCATTGCTGCCTTCCTGAGATTGATGATGGGAAGCTTTGCTGCCGTGCAGGGATGGTGGGTAACGATGCTGTCCGTGATTGCCATTCTCACAATGACAGTCGGAAATATTACAGCCCTCTACCAGCAAAACTTCAAGCGGCTGATGGCTTACTCGGGGATTTCCCATGCAGGCTACCTGCTCATAGGCATTGTAGCGCTGACTTATGACGGCTCGTCCATCAGTTCCTCAAGCGCTATTTTGTATTACACGCTGGCCTATGCCCTTGCTACCATTGCGGCATTTGCCGTGCTGCTGGTCATTGCCGGAAATTCTGGCGACTCCTCTATCAGCGCCTTCAATGGTTTGGCTAATCGCGACCCCGTGCTTGCCGTGGGAATGACGGTGTGCCTGTTGTCGCTTGCAGGAATCCCACCGATGGCGGGCTTCTTTGGAAAATATTATTTGTTCACCCTGGCAATCAATAAAGGCTTGTGGATGCTTGTCGTGTTTGCAATCCTGAATTCGCTCATTGGAATCTATTACTACTTTATCGTAATGATCAATATGTTTTTAAAAGAGCAAACCGACAGTTCCGCATTATATTACACTCCTGTCAGCAAAACCGTAATCGGGATTTGTGTGCTGCTCACCATTCTGATCGGATTATTTCCCGAAGGGATATTGAAAGTTATCATTTGATTGCTTCGCATTAACCATCCCGCCTTTATTAGTTGAAAATCAATGGATTAATTCTTCATTAATCCGCAACCCTTCAAAGGGAAATCCCGTAAGAAAGCCATGAGGACCAGAGTATGCGGAACCAGGTTGCTTCACGAAGGTTGAAAAGGAATATAATTTTTTTTCTGATTATCCTTTTGCTGGGATTGTTAAACCTGCGGGCAAAAGCGCAAAGCCCGCACAAAGCCGCAATTCGGACTGGGACTGCTATAACGGCAAACAGGCTTCATGACTTGCACCAAATAGTATTCGATGATTTTACCTGCCTGTTCCAGGCAGGGTTTTCACGCTTGCTTAGGATAACTCAGGTTGGAATCATCCATGCTACTGAAGCAGGGGATGACAGATTTTTGACAATTGCGTATTGCTTTGACATACTATCTGGTTTTCCTGACCCCTCGCACCGCTTCCGCCTCAAGCGGATTTTCGGGCCAATAATGTTTCGGGTAGCGAATCTTCAACTCCTTCCTCACTTCAAAATAAGCTCCTCTCCAAAAGCTTTTCAAGTCGTTTGTCACTTGCACGGGCTTGTAGCCGGGTGAGAGCAAATGCATCAGCGCGCCAACTTTTCCTTCGTTCACGGTGGGCGTTTCCTTCATCCCGAAACATTCTTGCAAGCGTACCGCTAATATGGGTGGCGACCCGTCAGCTTTGTATTGCAGGCGAACGCGCGAGCCGCTCGGCACTTCTACATGTTCAGGCGCAAGCGTATTGAGTTGCGGCTGTTGTGCAGGGGATAAACTGTAATGCAATATCTCTTTAAGGTTCAGTTTTTTTAAATCATCCGGTTTCTTCACGGTGTTCAAATAAGGACTGAGCCATTCTGCATTCGTGAGCAGCAGCGTATCCGTTTGCACATCAGGCAGGCGCAGTTCAGGTCGCCATTTGCGGAGAGAAAGAACGCGGTTTTGCCATTGTTCAGCCTGGTCATCCCAGTTAAGCAAGTTTGTTCCTTCTTTCTGAATCGCATCGGTAATGGCTTGAATCAACTTGCTGTCGTCAGGTGACGGAAGGGGGATGCTTTTCAGCACGATACTGCCGATGCGCAAGTCTTTGCTGGCAATCAGCCCTCCTTTGCGCGTGTCCCATGCTATGGTTTCGGTCGTTTTTACCAAAGGCGCAAGGTCTTTCGGATTGAGTGGGGATGCCATAAAAATTTTTCCCATGCCTTCGCGGTCGCTCACATGGGCGATAGCGAGCCACGGCTCATGGGCAAGGTTGTCGCGATGTCCTGCTGCCGCAATGCGTCCGTTTGCAAGTTGAAACTGCGCGTTGTTGCCGGGTCGCGCGCAGGCTATGCGTTCGGGATAAGCGTATGCAAGTATGATTCCTGTTTCATATTCATTCACCGCGCCATTATCAGGAGCAATATCAAACATGCTTCGGTATTGTGCGGCAAGCTGTTCGATCCGGGCAAGGCGGTTGCCACCGGCTTTTTCTTTGCGAAATCTTCGAAGCGCTTCAATGCGCAGGTTGATGTCAATGCCGCTATCGGGCGGCAGCGGGTCGCGCTCTTCGAGCAGGGGAGCTATGTCAGTTGCCAGCGCAAGCTGCCCGGCCTCCTGCGCCCGGATGAGCATGTGCGCAATGCGCGGGTGCGTGGGCAGGCGGTGCAGTTGTTTGCCGTGCTCGGTGATGCGGTGGTTTTCCAATGCTTCCAACCGGTGCAGCAGTTCGGATGCCTGTGCCACATGCCGCTGAGGTGGGGGAGTGACCCATGCAAGCGAGCGTGGGTCGGCTATGCCCCACTGCGCCAAGTCGAGCACGAGGTTGCATAAGTCAGCGTGTTCGATTTCAGGGGTGGCGTGTTCTTCCATGCGCGAGTCGGTCGCTTTCGTCCACATGCGGTAGCAGACACCAGCTGATAAGCGTCCCGCGCGCCCTGCGCGCTGGTCGGCTGACTCACGCGAGATGCGCACCGTTTCGAGGCGCTCCATCCCCGATGAGGGATCAAAACGCGCTCGTCTTGCAAAGCCGCTGTCCACCACGATTTTGATGCCTTCAATCGTCAAACTCGTCTCCGCGATATTGGTAGAGAGAACAACCTTCCGTTTCCCTGAACGGTTTGGCATGATCGCTGCGAACTGCTCGCCCCCTGCAAGCTGGCCGTAAAGCGGATGAATCATCACTTCTTTTAATGCCTTGCGCAGCAGTTCTTCGCACTTTTTGATTTCACCCTGCCCCGGTAAAAAGACCAAAGCATCGCCATCATGTTTTTTCATAACATCTTTCACAAGATGCGCAGTGAGTTCAGGGAGCAGGCGTTCATCAGCATCGCCTGCCGAATAGTGAATGTCAACGGGAAAGAGGCGGCCTTTACTTTCAACCACTGAGGCATTCAGCATTCCTGCTAATTGCGGGATGTCAATCGTTGCGCTCATCACCAGCATTCGCAGATCGGGGCGCAGCACCTGCTGCGCTTCACGGCAGAGCGCAAGCGCAACATCGGCATGGATGCTGCGCTCATGGAACTCATCGAAAATCACCAAGCCAACCCCCTCCAGCGCGTTATCATCCTGCAGCATGCGCGTAAGGATGCCTTCCGTCAAAACTTCAAGTCGTGTGTTGGGGCCGATGCGATTCTCAAAACGGATGCGGTAGCCGACCGTTTCGCCTATTTGTTCTCCCAGCAAATCCGCCATGCGCAGGGCGATGGTCTTTGCTGCCAGCCTGCGCGGTTCGAGCATCAGGATTTTTTGCCTATTCAGCCAGAGTTCATCGAGCAAGGCGATCGGAACCACTGTGCTCTTCCCCGCACCGGTGGGGGCTTTGAGGATCAGTGCAGCGCTTGAAGCTAACCCATGTTTGATTTGCGGGATGGCTTCAATAACCGGTAGTTCTATGGAACGGTAGTCAAAAATGATAAGACAAGATTTCGAGTTTGAATTTAAGGGATGCGAAGTTATGCTTCACGTGGTACATGATAAATTGCTGGATTAGGAAACCTTAGTAACGCTTCCAAAATAACTTCAACAATTTACGGATAAATCCTATAATTGA
>CAZCXH010000138.1:0-13825 GCA_964502525.1 uncultured Chitinophagaceae bacterium | reverse complement strand
ATAATAATGATTAACTGATTGATAAATTCAAAATACAAACCTAAAGGAAGGGATGTAATTATTATAGAATGTACTGACCGGCAGCAACCAAACCCCGAAGGGGTGGAATATGCAATTGACGTCATTCGCCTCGCCTGCGCTCGCGTCCCGCGAGTGGACGTAATAATGCCGCTCGCCAGTGGCGAGTGAAAGCGGAGGGACAACAAAGCAGAGATGGCAACAAGCCAATAGATAACCACACCCCCCTCGCCTGCGCTCGCCTCTGGCAAGCGCAGGTAATAACTTCACTCGCCAGAGGCGAGCCGAAAGCGGAGATGGCAACAAGCCAATGGATAATCGCACCCTCCTGACGCGGGCGCTACCAAACAGAGCCACAGAAGAAGCGAAGCAAGTACGCGCCACCTTCTTTCCATAAACCAACCTGCTGACCTATTCACGAAGGGATGTCAGCAACTTATCATCCCGCTGTTATTATTATTGCCAATATTGCGTAGTCCAATTTTGCCAAATGCAGCAGCAGTTTGTCCGCTTGTCGTTTTTTGCTCTTGCCGCAGCCTGTTTCCTTTTTTTCGCCCCCAATGAATTGGCAGCCCAAAGCCGCAAGTTGCGCAAAGGCGATAAGGCGTTTGCTCTCTTCCAGTTTGACCAGGCGATTAAATCATACACCAAGGTTCTCTCCAAACACCCGACTAATTACAAAGCTCTCAGCCAGCTTGCCGATGTTTACCGCATCACCGGTGATTATGACAACGCGCTGAAATGGTATGGCGAGGTGGTGAAAAACGCGGAGAGTTCTCCGGTGCAAAAATTCTATTATGCTCAAATGCTTCGCACTGCAGGGCAGTATGATTCCGCAAAAGTTTACTATCTGAAGTATGCCGATCTCATTCCGGGCGACCCGCGCGGCAAACGGCTTGCCGATGGCATTGACAAGATTCCGCAGTGGCTGAAAGATTCACTGAGCGTCAGGGTAACTCCATTCCGGCATAATTCAGCCACTTCCGATTTCAGCCCTGCTTATTACAAAGGCGACAGCATCATCGTGTTCGCATCATCGCGCGGCACCGGTAAGATTGACGAACTGTGGTCTGGCGCCCCCTTTCTCGACCTTTTCATCTCGGAAAAAACAGATACAGGCTACACGGCACCGGCACCCTTGCCCGGCAACGTGAACAAAGAATTCCACGAAGGCCCATTGGCGCTCGACAGCACCGGCACCATCATGTATTTCACGCGCAACAACTATATCAGGCGGAAAAAGAAGGGCGAGGAGGGAATTATGAAGCTGAAAGTTTTTAAAGCAGAATTTAAAGACGGAAAATGGACCGAGGTGAGCGATCTGCCGTTCAACAGCGATGAATATTCCGTGGGGCATCCCACGCTCTCTCCCGATGGAAAATACTTGTTTTTTGCTTCTGACATGCCCCATGAAAATGCTCAGGGCGGGCAGGATTTATATTATGTAGAAATCACATCATCAGGTTTTGGTCTTCCGGTAAATCTTGGAACAGGCATCAACACCAAAGGCGATGAGGTGTTTCCCTTCATGCACAAAAACGGCACGCTCTTCTTTGCTTCCGACAGCTATGAAGGCTTTGGCGGATTGGACATCTATTCCGCAACAAAAGGCAACGATGGCAAGTGGGGCAGCGTAACCAATGCCGGCTACCCTATCAACAGCAGCAAGGATGACTTCGGGCTGATTTATAACAAAACTTTCGATGGCGGACTGTTCTCATCCAACCGGCCGGGCGGTGCGGGAAGCGATGACATTTACATGTTTGATAAAAAGAATGCAGTGATACTGATTGGAACGGTGGTTGATAAGAAAACAAGAGAGCCGGTTTCCAGCGCAATGGTGAAGCTGTATGAGCGCGCAGACAATGAAAGCGATTCTGTGGTTACTGGCAAACAAGGGGAATTTGATTTCACCCTTAACATCAATAAAGACTACAGCGTTGCGGCTGATAAATACGGGTATTTCCTGTCAAGCGAGATTGACGTGTCAACACGCAAGGCGGGAAAAGACACGATTGAAATCGTGCTGGAACTTCAGCGCATCTCGGTGGGCGAAGTGGTGAAGCTCGAAAACATCTACTACGATTTTGACAAATATAACATCCGTTCCGATGCTGCCAGGGAACTCAACCGCTTCGTTTCGTTCATGAACAAATATCCCGGCCTGGTGGTGGAACTGCGCTCGCACACCGACAGCCGCGGATCAGACACCTATAATAAATGGCTGTCGCAAAAACGCGCTGAGTCGGCTGTGGCATATGTAATTAAAAATGGGGTTGGAAAAAACCGCATCACCGCCAAAGGGTTTGGCGAATCAAAGCCTGTGAATAAATGCACCAACCGTGTTCCGTGTTCCGAAGAAGAACACCAGATGAACAGGCGCACGGAATTTGTCGTGATTAAGCAGCCGGACGGAATGAAGGTGAAAAGCTCGGTGCAGTAAAGATAGGGCGGTTAAAGTCACTTGTGTTGCTTGCTTGCTGAACACCGTTTCGTTACGCCCGGCTTTCTTCAAAATTTAATTTTTATGCAACCAACCGCACTGCCGCAGCAAGTTCGCCATTCCTTTCAGGTATTCCTCCCGAGAATGACATTTAGGTATCATGCCCGCCAAACTCCTTAAGGGTGGCTTGCCTTCGCGCGTTTGCTCACAGGGATGAGAAAATCTCTTGTGTCATCCGCAGCGGAGTCGGGTTGCAGCTTTAATATCTTTACCGTTCGGAAATATTTTCGTGAATAGTTTATTTTCATTTCCATTGATAATGGGGCTGATGGCTCTGACATTTCATTCCTGCACCAATGCTCAAATCAATCAAAATATGGATAAAGATCATCAACGCATCAATCATCTTGCTAACGAAACCAGCCCCTACCTTCTGCAGCATGCGCGCAACCCGGTGGATTGGTACCCATGGAGCAATGAAGCGCTGGAAAAAGCAAGGAGGGAAAACAAGCTGCTGATCATCAGCATCGGCTATGCAGCCTGCCACTGGTGCCATGTGATGGAGCATGAATCATTTGAGGATACGGCTGTGGCTAAAGTGATGAACGAAAACTTTGTTTCAATTAAGGTTGATCGCGAAGAGCGCCCGGACATTGACCAGATATACATGAACGCTGCAATGCTGATTAACGGCAATGGCGGCTGGCCGCTGAACGCCATCGCGCTGCCTGACGGACGACCGATTTATGCCGGCACCTATTTTCCAAAGCAGCAATGGGTGAGCATGCTGCAGCAGGTTTACAATTATTATAAGAATGATCCGAAAAAAGCTGATGAATATGCAACGCAGTTGAGAGCCGGGATTCAAAATGCAGAGCTGATTTCTATAAAATCACCGGAATCGCCTGTCACAGAAAATGACCTGGACTCCGCTTTCCGGCATTTGATCATCACGCAGGATTTCAAGTCAGGAGGAAGACAAGGGGCACCCAAGTTTCCCATGCCGGTGAATTACGAATTTCTACTGATGTATCATCATTACTCCGGCAATGGGGAAGCGCGCAAGGCCGTTGAGGCAGCCCTTGACAACATTGCCAGCGGTGGAATCTATGACCACATAGGAGGCGGCTTTGCCCGTTATTCTGTGGATACCGAGTGGCATGTTCCGCATTTTGAGAAAATGCTGTATGATAACGGGCAGTTGGTGAGCCTGTATTCCCATGCTTATCAACTGACAAAGAAATCCTTATACAAGCAGGCCGTTTATGAAACGCTCGAATGGGTGGAGCGGGAGATGGCTTCAAAGGAAAACGGCTTTTACTCATCGCTCGATGCTGACAGCGAAGGTGAGGAAGGAAAATTATATGTGTTCACCGAGCAGGAAATCAGGAGCATACTAGGCGCGGATGCCGGTTTGTTTATAGATTACTATGACATCAGCAAGCATGGCAACTGGGAGGAAGAAAAGAATGTCCTTCGCAGAAAAACGGATGAAAGGGAGATTGCCGAAAAACACAAATTGTCATTGGAAGAGCTTGATAGGAAAATCAGCGTTTCGAAAAAAAAGGTTTTTGCAGAGCGCGAAAAGCGCATCCGTCCGGGACTCGATGACAAAATCCTTACTTCGTGGAACGCCCTCATGCTGAAGGGTTATGTGGATGCCTACAGAGCTTTTGACGAGAAAAGGTTTTTGGATAAAGCGCTTGCTAACGCCCAATTCATTCTTACAAAAGTTGCGAACGGGGAAAAGCTTTTCAGGAATTACAAAATTGGCAAAGCAACCATTAACGGCTTTCTGGATGATTACGCGCTCGCGATTCAAGGCTTCATCGCTTTGTACGAAGCGACCTTTGACGAGCAATGGCTGCAACAGGCAAAAGCATGGACAGATTACGTTATCCGGCATTTTCAGGATGACAACAGCGGCATGTTCTTCTACACCTCTGACGATCACGAAGAGTTGGTTGCACGAAAAATGGAGATCAGCGACAACGTAATTCCTGCTTCCAACTCGGTGATGGCGAAAAACCTTTATGTATTAGGACAGTTGTTTTATAATGAAGATTACACCAAAATGGCTGAACAGATGTTCCACAACGTGAAGAAAGATGTCATGGAGCATCCATCCTACTATGCGAACTGGGCTTCTCTTGCATGCTGGCTGTATGAAGATCCGTTTGAAATAGCAATCGTAGGTGATGATTTTGAGAAAGTGAGGATCGGGTTTGATGTTCATCATCTTCCCAACATTCTGATGCTTGGGGGAAAAACCGAAGGTTCTCTCCCGCTGCTTCAAAATAAATTAGTTGGAGAGCAAACCACTATTTACGTTTGCCGGAATAAAACCTGCAAGCTTCCGGTTACGAGCGTGGAGGACGCGCTCAAACAGATGAAATAAACTTGTATTACCTTCTTTTCATCCCGATCGAAATCCCTTTGGCTTTAAGAGACATCACCACGGAATCAAAGCAGTCTTCCCTCGCCCCGATGAATTCTGGCGGTGAGATGCCTTTTTGATCGTAATCGCCTTCGAGCACGAGGCGCGCGGCAGCGGTGCAGGTGTAGCCCGTGGTGCGCGCCATCGAGCTGATGCCGGTTTTCTCATCATATTCATCGTAGATGTCATACTGATATTTGGCGCGTTTGCCGTTTTCAACGCCCTCCACGATCACCCGCATTACGGTAAACTCCTTCTCCCCTTTTCCCAATTTCCATTGAGGAAAAAGAATGGCGGTGGTGAAATCAATGGCCCTGATTTTTTTATCCTGAATGATGATTTCCTTTTGGCTGAGAAACCCCGCATCGCGAAGGAGCTTCATTTTTTCGGCATAGCCGGGATAGCGCAAGGTTTTCTCCTTCATATTTGGAATGTCAACAGTTTGCAGCAATGAGCGCAACCCATCGGTGTTAAAAGCTTCCAGTTCGCCTGCCTTGCCAAACCGCATCCGCTCGGTTTCCGTCAATGCTTCGCGGATCACAACTTCTCCCTTCTCAACCAGTCGCGCAGGACGCGTGTACTCTTCAATCACGTCAATAGGAGAAAAGGGAGCCTTGTATTCAAAAGGAAGTCTTCTTTCTTTTGGCAATCCGCCAACATAACATTCAAAATTGTCAATCATCATGCGCTGATGATGATAGCCTGCAATCATGTTGCTGAAGCCGGGGGCAATGCCGCAATCAACTATGGCGGTTATCTTCTTTTGCTGCGCGAGCTTGTTGAGATGAAAAGCATCCTCCGGGAAAAAAGAGATGTCAACCACATTTTTCCTTGCTTCAATCACATTCTTCAGTGTCTGAAAGCCCATGAATCCGGGCACAGCGACAATCACGAGGTCATAATCCTTGATCAGGCCGAACAGTTTTTTTTTATCCGAAAAGTCGCATTGCTTTTTTGTAATGCGTTTCGATTTAAGCGTTTGCAGCGATTCTCCGACCTTATCTGACGCGGTCACATCATACTCATGGCACAGATCAAGCGCAATGGCGCTTCCCACCATGCCCGCACCGAGAACGATGACTTTTTTCATTATCATTTTAATAGATTCCGCCACAGACGCATGGCTCTCACAATCTCCAATCTTCGCAGTTTAGGCTTTAGGTACAAAATGATTTGTTATGATTATTGAATAACTCTGAAAAAATTCAAAAATCAAAGTTCGCGCTGACTGTTCTGTTGCCAATTACCCGATTGCTGATTACGGATAATTTACTTCACAATCCTGAATATCTGCGTATGGATATATCCCGATGCAGGCGGTACGGATTCTGTTGCCGCCCCGCGCGTGTTCGTCAAATCGGTTTTGTAAGAATCGGCAAGCAGCTTCGCCAGCGGGCTATTATTGCTTTTTTCGGTGGCGCCCCGCGTTGCGACAATCGGTTTCAGGTCAATCGGCTGCTCTGTTGCAATGAGCTTGATATTCTCCATGCCTGCCGGCTCGTATATGGCATATATATCCGGCAGTTCCCTGCTCTCGCCCGGTTTCAATTTGTATTCTTCGGGGGTCCTGTCTTTCCAGGGAACCAAAGGCGTCAGTACGTTATCGGGCTGAATGTCAAGAATGCAATAGTACAGGCTGCGCTGGCTCTCGTTTTTAACTTTAAACTTGAAGTGGTCGCCAACCTTGAATTCAATGACGCCTTTGGAATTCATCTTGTCGCTGAGATTTTGCCGTCCGACTTCCTTTTCTGTTCTTCCCGCTTTTTCGACCGTCACCGGGATGAATTCAAAAGTCACCTTCATGTCCGCATTATTCATTTCTATGTTCCTGAGAAATTTCGCCTGCGCGTAAGAAACGGCTTTGCCGGTGACGGCTTGTGCCTCGCGCTTGTAAGAAGCCTCCTCCACATTGCTTCGATATAAAGTGTAATCGTCCGTGGTGACCACCTGAAAGGCATCCGCCCCGCGCGAAGCGGTGAATTCATTGTTCATCTCGATCACCAATTCCGAGTTTTGATCCACAATTTTCACCAACGGCACTTTGCTCAATTCGGCTTCCAGGTTTTTTTTGAAATCAGCGTTGCCGTTGATATCGAGCTTCACCTTTACGTCCATGTCTCCAAAATTTCTTTTAGTGACATATGCCCTTGCATTCAGCGCTTTATTCTTGTCGAGGTCACCGCTCAACAGGACATCACACTCAGAAAAATAGGCATTCACCACCCTGCCTGTCGCTATCGGCTGCTTGCCTGCCGTGTCCTCCTCGGGAGTGAAGAACGAAACTTCCGTACCGGCAAGCAGTCCGTGAAGTTCTCCGGCTGGCAGCGAGATATTCCGTTTGTCAAACCAATCCTTCACCGTAAAATAATTGAGGGGATCGGTGGCGGTGCCGCTCAGCAGCAGCAATTCTTTGGAACCTTCCATTTGCGGTGTTTGCCGTGGCGCGAAAGCACTCATGTCGAGCCGGACTTTGTCAAACAAGCCGGCATAGGTTGTTTTGCTTCCCGCTTTAGTCATCGCGCGGCTGAACGCATACGACAGGGAACCGACAACTTTATTGGTTCCGGCATCCACCGTTTGATAATTCAGTTCGTCAGCGCCCGATCCGCTTATAAGGACATAAGGCGCAAGCTCCTGCTCATTTTCGCCCCGGCTTCCACCCGCCAACTCGAACGATTCAGTATCAGCAGCTTTTTCAACATTCATGCGATAATTATCCGGTGCTAATTTTTCATCCGTGCCGCGGAAATCACCCAGCCCGCGGGTTGTGGTTCCTGAATGGCAGGCGTCAACCAATACGAGGAGATGCCCGGCTTTGCCAAGCTTCACGCGAAGCTCATTCATCAGCGCGCCAAGAAGGTCGTCACGGATATGATTTGCCCCTTCGTAAACCTTGCTTACGTATTTTATTGCCGCATCATAAGGAACAATGGATTCATCAAATCCATCAATCTCATCGTTGTTATCATCAGCCACCTGCTGTCCATGCCCCGAAAAATGGAACACCGCGATGTCGCCCGTACGCGCTTTGTCAATCAGTTGAGTCCTTATCGCTGCGGTGATTCCTGAATACGTGGCATTTTTATCCTCCAGGATGGCGATGTTATCATCTTTAAACCCCTGCGAATTCAGAGCCGATTTCAGCAGCGGCACGTCATTCTTAGAGGCGAGATCGCGCCATTCGCGAGTCTGTTCGGTGATGAACGGGTATTCGCCAACGTTGGCATAGTTGCCGACAGCAACGATGAGCGCTATTTTTTTAGGACCTTCTTCAGTTCGCTGCGACTGAAGTTGCGTTTCACTTTGCGAATCAGCTCCCGTTGTTCTTTCAACATTGCCGGCACAGGCGATGAACAAAAGAATTATCAGCAGCGTTGGCGACATGATGAAGGCTTTCATAAGCAAATCGTTTTTCTTTTTAAAGAAACTTTAATCAACCAGGGCAAAGGCAGTCAAATTAATTTTTACCGTAAGAACTCAACTACGAAACAAGCTGAAAATCAACTCCCGCTACGTGCTGATATCAAACTTCCAATAGTTACACACCTTTCGTTTGAACCGGCCATTCGCTGATATGCTTCAGCAGGTCTTCTGCTTTTGCCGCCTGCGTCCTGCTGTTCTGCTTCATTTCATTCAGCAGCTTTACCGCATCATCTTTTCTTTGCGCCCTGATGTATGAAAGGGAAAGATACCATTCAGCCTCTTCCTTGAACTGCGAATTATTCTTAATAACATCTTCAAAATCCGCCATGGCAGCGGTCAGCTCCCGGTTTTTGAGATAAATAAGCCCTCTGTAGAACTTCGCCTTGAAGTATTCCGGGTTTTCCTGCAGGTATTTATTGATTCCTTCGAGAGCCGCATCATAGTTCTTTGAATCATATTTATCCATGATCTCTTTCAGAGGCGCGCTTGACGGGTCAATCGTATCCGACCGGGTTGCCCCGGTCAGCATGTTGGGATAAAACTCGAATTTTTCGGCAAACAATTTCTCAGCACGGTTGTCATCGGAATTGCACCCGATGATTGCCCATGCCAGAATGATGATGATGTAAAGACCTGTAGTTTTCATTTGTTGAAGTTTTTATGGTTAGCGAATGTGAAAATGAGAATTTATTACCAACTATCAAAATAGGGCGGTTCCCGATCTATTTTTTTGCCGAAATCCGATCATTGATGTCATCCGCTGGCTGAGCAACTGCGAATTCATACACGCTGCCGTCAAAGCCATCCTTAACGGTTACCAAAAAATCTTCGGGTAAATTTTCCCCGATGGGTATCACAAGGAAATTGTACCAGATGCCGTAGCGATAAGCGCGCGGCCGGCTGGAAGGCGCGTGCCATTCCCTGACCATATCGTTTTCCAAGCCGGAAATTGTGATGCGCATCCATTTCCCGTCAGCCGCCTCCTCCGATTCCCTGTCGAAAAACAGATAAAGGCATCGTGCTGAAGTAGGCTTTCCATCAATGACGGTGTCGGTGATCGCAAAAAGGAGGTTGGTTCTTCCTTCCATCCGGTTTTCGCCCGACAACCTCATTATAGAAATGCCCTTGACGGCTTTTGTTTCCCCTACTTTCCAGTTTTGAAGGATCCCATCGTTTCCAACCATGCGTTTCACCTCTTTAAGGTTGTCGCCTGCCTGGATCGAGGAAGCAATCAGAGCTGTCATCAACAGCGTGAATATCGTTTTCATGCTTAACGAATTATTTAATGTTAAGAAATAGAGCCGTTTAGATTTTGATTCCGGTTGTTACCCAAAGAACGAACATGGTTGTTGCGAGAAGAGAAGGTTTGACTTTCTTCACTGCTTTCGCCTTTGAGTGATTGTTTCTGTTTTTCATTGTGTTTTGATTTTACAGGATGATATACCCAAAGGGCAAAAAGGTTACCTGATTGCCGGATTCTCATTGTTGAACCCAGAGTTGCCATTTGCAGCGCTCTTTCCAATTTCATTAAAGGTCGTTATCATGCGCACCTGCAGGTTTTGATAACTCAGTGTGCTTGATTCTATCAACTCCTTCAGTCGCGCGAATTCTTTGTCGTCAGCGATGGATTCCGTTCTGATGTGATTTTGATTTGTTTTCATGGTTGAATTTTTTTGAGGTTGTGAATACGCTTGCATATATCGTTTAACATTAATGGTTACCCTTACGGCATGTCTGTGGCAAATGACATTCAGGTTCTCTCACCCACCCAACACAGGGGAGGCTTGCCCGTGCGCGCGTTTGCTTTCCCCATGAGGGGGAATTAGGGGGTGAAGTGAAAATTCCATCAAAGTGTCTAATCCAGCCTCACCCCCTCCCTCCGGTCCGACCGGAGGAGTCCGGACTGATTTCTTTGAATGAATAAGTCAGGCGTGATTGTTTTCCACAGGCGCGGTATGGAATTACACCCTCCCATTGCCTGTTTGAGTTATGTTTTTAAGTTTTTAATATTTACCTTTAATACAGCCGACTGGCAGCGCTTTTCGGAATGTTTTTATGAAAAAAGCAAGCCTGGTTATAATCGTTGCTCAGGTTGCGCTTACAACGGGCGCATATTCCCAACTGCAGGGAGATTTAGTTCAAATTAAAAACCCACCGCCTTTGGCGGTGGTTATGTTCTTTCGGCTATGCCTTCCGCGCTGGCTCTTGCTTCCTTCATGCGCTGACAGAAGCGATGGCTCGTGCGGGGAGCACCCTACGGGTGCTTGCATTTTAAATCCACCTGCTTTGCAGGTGGTGGTTTAATATTTCCAAGCGATAGTTTATTAGCAGGCGATACGGTAGAAGTTGAAATCCATTTGGGCACACCCGCTGTTCCGGCCGACAAGCTGTATGGCATTGCATTCAAAATCACTTTTGATCCTCCTGTTTTTGATACCTTTTTTGCTCCGATGGTTGACAGCAGCTTTTTGGTTCCTTTGAGCTTTAGTGGTTCCTGGGCGGGTGCATCGGGTGAAATGATTGATGTCAGCAAATATTTTTTTCGGGAGGGAGTTTTCGAAGTCGGGTTTTCTGGGATAAATCACACTGCAAGAGCCGGACGTGGAAGAGTCGCTTCGTTCACAACGGTGATGATAGATAATATCTCGGGAAAAGATTCCCTCCTTGTGCTGCCATTTAATTATACAATTACCGAAGTGAAAGCCCTGGACGAATTTGAAACCAGCTTCAGCGTCAATGCAGATTCGGGGACTATCGCAGTTGTTCAGGACACTATAGTAAATGCAATACCCAAAAACATAGAAAAACATATCACCATATTTCCCATCCCTGCAAAGGACCTTCTGCTTATTAGGTTTGACAACATTGTCATTACAGAATTTTCTGCCTGCAATATTTTCGGACAGGAAGTTTTGAGGGAATCCAATGTAAGCAGCGGAATGCAGCTAAACATAAACGGGTTGCGTTCCGGGGTCTATTTCATAAAATTCAGAACGACTGACCGGTTGCTGATGAAGAGGATCATCATCAGTAAATAGCCTTATTCCAGCTTCTATTCCAGGCATTTTTTCCCTCAATATTCCCGCATTGTAATTTTTTAGCCGCGAAAACCTCCGTGGTTCCCGGATTTTTCCATCTGAACTAACCTGAACGGACACCGGTTTCCGGTTGATGATCCCCGAAAACCCATAAAATCGGTGGGAAGCTTTCCTTTTACCTAATTCACAGCATATCAATCAGTTATAAGGAATCGCGGCTTTCATCTGCTGCGATCTCCCTGCCTTTTCTCCCTCTAAAACGTGCTGAAAGTCTGGTTTGCCGCGCATCGCGCTGAAAATACTTTCGGTGCCGATGACAGTATTCACAAACCATTAAAACTAAATCTTATGAAAACCAGACTTGCAATGCTGTTCACCAGCGCCATGATTTATTCAATGAACATAAATGCCCAGGATCCGGAAGAAACATGCGGCACCGAAATATTGCATGAAAAACTGATGCAAACCGATGCTCAATACCGGCATGATTTCGTTCAGATGGAAGCCCGCCTCGCTGAAAAAGTCCACGAGCTGCCCGCATCAAAAACAGAAAGCGCTTATACGATTCCCGCAGTAGTTCACGTGATTCACCTCGGGGAAAAGGAAGGAACTGATTCAAACATTTCGACATACAAATTCATAGGACATTACAAGGCCTAAATGACCGCTTCAGGAACACCGGGATTGAGTTTTGTCTTGCAAAAAGAGATCCCAGCGGCAATTCCACAACGGGTATAAACAGGGTAAACGGAAGCGGAGTGAAGGAGTATGCTGAAAAAGGGATTAAGTGCTACGATGATGACAATGGCGCTGATAAAATTGAAGTCAAATCTTTAAGCTTGTGGCCCGCTGCCGATTACTACAATATATGGGTGGTGCATAAAATATCCGGAAGCGCTAACGCCTATGCCGATTATCCAACAGGCAGCAAATACAATGGCACCGTCATCGAAGGTAAGGAGATGGGCTATTCTGAAACAACTTTAGCACACGAGTTAGGTCATGCGTTGGGGCTGAATCATACGTTCAGTGAAAAGGGAAATGCCGAAACAGATTGCGCCACAGAAGGTGACAGAATTTGTGACACGCCTCCGCACAAAAAATTGGAATGTGGTTATAATCCGGGAAGCTCCGCTGGAAATTTGGATAATTCCTACAAGAACTTCATGAGCTACTGTTCTCCCGTGAGAGACAGATTTACCCAAGGGCAAAAAGACCGCATGATCGCCACGCTTCATGCTCAACCCCGGATCAGCCTGTTAAGCTCAACCGCATGTTCAGACGGTGTGACCGGCACCAATGAAATTATCCATCAGGCTTACGAGATCAAAGTTGCGCCCAATCCGTTTGCAAATTCCACGACTATTATATTCAGCATTCCGAAGGCTGAAAA
This sequence comes from uncultured Chitinophagaceae bacterium, assembly GCA_964502525.1. Lineage (GTDB taxonomy): Bacteria > Bacteroidota > Bacteroidia > Chitinophagales > CAIOSU01 > DATLYB01. Next base: position 1,073 of record CAZCXH010000138.1, on the reverse strand, counting down.
AGTCAGCATCAGGATTTTCGATATGATTGGAAGGTTAATCACAAATGTGGAAGCCGATTATCAAGCCGGAGAACATTCAATTGAGTGGACTGGCAATGGTGTCAATGGAAACTCACTTGATAACGGTTTGTATCACGTTACAATTCAAGCTGGAGATTATTCGCAGAGTGTTAAAACAATGTTGGTTAGGTAAACAAAACCTGTCCGAAACAAAAAAGGCTGTCATTTTTCTGACAGCCTTTTTTGTATTGCAAGCTCTATTTCTACCCTATGCTCATCTGAATCTTCTTCTGCACATCCTGCACACTCTCCTTGAATTTGGCATCGGTGTCAAGGAGGTTTTGAATCGCCTGGCAGGAGTGGATCACCGTGCTGTGGTCGCGTCCGCCAAAGTGCTTGCCGATGACTTTGAGCGAGTTCTTGGTGTAATTCTTTGCAAGGAACATGGACAACTGCCTTGCCTGCACGATCTGGCGCTTGCGGGTTTTCTCCCGAAGTTTTTCCACCGCCACGCCAAAATGTTCGCACACTGTCTTTTGGATGTAGTCAATCGAAACTTCGCGCGAAACGCTCTTCACGAAATTCTTTATGATCTTCTTGGCGAGTTCGAGGTCAATCTCTTTTTTGTTGAGCGAAGCCTGCGCCAGCAGCGAAGTCAAAGCACCTTCCAGTTCGCGCACGTTGGTGTTGATTATGCTACAAATTCCACCATTATCCTTCAGCGTCCGCTTTCCTAAATAATTTCAGTCTGATCATTCCAACAAAATAATATCAATCAATCCTTTTTCTACTGCGTAATCCCTTGCACTACTGTAAATCTAATCAGTCGGGCTGCTTGCAAAGCCTTCCTCAACCGGATTATCATGGAGGTAATCTAACTTCTGTTCCATGATTTTACGGTCATATAATTCTATTGGGTTATTATGCCGCTGCTCCCGCAAAGCGGGACCAGTCCCTCCGTTATCCCTCCGTTATCGCAAGTTCCCTCAACACTGGCCAAGCATCCCCTCCTATACCCCTCGCCTATGCACACAAGTTTCTGGAATATGCGTCAGGCAAGGATTTGCTTTATG
>CAZCXH010000137.1:0-13920 GCA_964502525.1 uncultured Chitinophagaceae bacterium | reverse complement strand
CCCCCAGCAATGCCATCAGCCCCGAATTGGCATTTGGTTTTTTAAACGCGATGATTTTCCCGCCCTGAGCCTGGAGGTTGAACCCTTTTTCGGAAAATGAATAATCCGCATATAATCCGCTTGCTCCCAATAAATAACCCTCTTGGGTTGTTATGCCGCTCAAGATTAAATTCTCCTCCACGTTTCTGCCAAACATGAAACTGCCCTCGAAGCCGAGGAAAATGTTTTTGCCAAACTTTCCGCCTATGCCTGCGCCCAAAGCGGAGTTCAATCCATATCGCTCCGGCATATCGCCCAGCGGAACCTGGAAGTTGTAATGAACTTGAAAGATGAAGAAATTCACCAGCGAATCTTTCAGAAGGGATTGAGCCTGCAAGGAACAGGAAAGGAGAAAACAGCAAGAAAACAGATGGAGGCTTTTCATTGCAACGAACTGCAAATTAGTTAAACCTGCCAGGTTTTATGGATTTCAAAAAAATATTCATATATCCTCCATCAGTTCAATTGTTCGAAAACCTGAGTTGTTTCGGTATACATTGGTGGCGGGTGACGGTGATGTTTATTTTAATGGAGAATCAGCTTGATTGAAAAAACTTGATCTACGTAGCATTAAAGGATTTATTGGATAGCTCAGGAATTCTGAATTTATTGCTGCACATGAGCCTTGTCTGTTTTTCGCGCATATTCCAGGCCTTCCTGCCACCATGCTTTCATTTCCTTTGCATTGAAAACAAGTTCGTTGTCCGTCAGTTGCCTGGGCAGGAACCATTCCTTTATAGCGACTCTGGATTTCATGTCAAAATCGGCAACCATCAAATTATTCCGGGCAATCTGATGAATTAAAAAATGCACCGCTGCCGAAGACAACTCAATGATGTTCCTGATTTTTTTGGGGGATTGCGGTCCTCCCTTGGTCTGCAATACGATGGCGTCAATATCTTTGGCGCCTCTTCTGGCCGCCTCATGTATAGGAACGCCCACACCCAACCCGCCATCGGCATAAAAGCATCCGTTCTTTTCCATCAGGCTCATAAAGGGAATCATGTTGGCGGAAGCCCAGAGCCAATCGCAAAAGTCCTCATAGTCGCAGTCGTTGCTCGACTTGTATTCCAGCCTTTCACAGCAAAGGTTTGACACTGCCACCACCACCTCCTTGCCGCTTTCCTGCAATCGCTTGTACAGTTCCTTCGTCAGTGTTTTTTGAATGAGCTTTCGCAGATTGCGGCTCTCCCCAAAAGTGCGCTTCTCCATGATGATGCGGCTGAGCAGCACCAGGTAGCTCACCTTTATCTTGTAAGTTTTTTCCATTTTGGAAAAGCCGATGGGGTTCACATCGAAAATGTCGCTGTGATTTATTCCGGTGTATATTTTTTTTACCCTGTCAATTTCACCAAGCGCCAATAAGGGTATCAGGAGCGAGCCTGTTGACGAACCGGCAAAAAGGTTATAGTCCCTGTTTTTTTCAGCGATGAGATATTCGGCAATGCCGCCTGCAAAGGCGCCCATGCTGCCACCGCCTGATATGACGAGCGCTTTCATTGGATTTATTTTAGAAGATGCCGTCCTGCTTAATATAAAAAGAGCATGATTTTTTCATACAGCGTTGCTTAACCCCCTGCTAAAATAAAAAGAGAATGGAAACCCCATTCTCTTTTCATAATAAGCGGCAACTTCAATTTTCCTAATTCTTTGGAGCCTCTTTCTTTGGCTCTTCTTTCCTGTTTTCCCCATACACCTGCAAGTGCAGTTGGTTATATTCCTGGTTGAGGCTCTTCCATGCCGCATGAGTTTCAGTTTTGAAAACTTCCACCTTATCCTCCGCTGTTTCTTTAAATGTGTTTAATCTCGTTTTCAGCGCTGATAATTTTCCCTCAACGCTGGCTAAAAGCGATTTATAGTCAGCGGCAGCGTCTTTTTTCTTTGCTGCAGCCTCTGCCTTAAGGGTGGTAAGTTTTCTTTCAAAAGCCGCCACCTTGTCATTCATCATTTTAACGTGCTCTTCGCGGGTCAGTTTTTTTTCGCTCTGAGTCTTGGTTTGCGGCTGCGCCTGCGTTTTCTGCGCCTGCTGCGCAAAGCATGCGGATGATATGAAAACGGTCAGAAGTACCATCGCGCTTAACTTAATTTTTGAACTTAACTTTTTCATGGTTTTAAGTTTTTGTTTTTAAGCCTGAAATATTCAGACGACACAAAGGTAAACGCGTGGAATGCCGTCCCGGATTAAACCATGTTAAGAAAAGACTAATTATTGTTAAAATAACGTGAGTTATGGATTATAGACAAGATAACTTATTGCAATTCATTGCCGCCCGCTTTAGCGAATGGAAAAAAGGCTTGAAGCTATGTGGCTTTAGCCAAAAAATTTGAGTTAGAATTTTGGCTAAAGCCTTTTTGCTCTTGATTCTCAACCCGTCTGCTAAAGCGGACGGCAGTGAAGACAGTTGCGAGGTAGTTTTGAATCCATAATTCACGTTAAAATATTTAGTAATTGGAAGCGCTGAGTTAGAAGCTGCACTTCATTCGCTCACTTCCGGCAAATCACCACTCCGAAGCCGGGCGCGTTTAATTTTTTTAACTCCGTGTTTTTGAATCCGGCTTTTTGAACGCAGGCATCTATTTCACTTTTAGAATATGTTTTTCCGCCTGCCTGATGCAACAGGTTTAATGCCATGTAGGAAGTTGTTGCCTTCGACATTTGCGAGCTGCCGCCAATGCCTTTTATCTGGTCAAGAATGACATACATGCCGCCATTGTTCAGCGAGGCGAAAACTTTTTTTGCCAGCATTTCATTTTCAGCCGGATTCAATCCGTGAATGATGTTAAAGGCGAGAATGATGTCAACATTTTCCGGCAGTTCGTCTTTCATAAAATCGGAGGGAAGGAACGATACATTTCCCGCTGCCTGATGCTTCGCAATACATTCATCCGCATACTTTTTTACGGGAGGAAGGTCAACAATCGCGGATTTCAGATGCGGATGCCGCCTGCACAACTCGATGCTGTATAATCCGTGCGAGCCGCCCAGGTCAAGCATTTTCGCATGCGTTTTGGCGACCGGTATTTTTCCCGCTGTTTCCTTATAGTTTGTTTTTGAAATATCAATCATTGCCCGGGAAAACAATTCCCATTCATAATCGCTCATTTCTTCCAGCATGTTTGACTGCGGTCTTTTGCCCTGCCTGATTGTTTCATCCAGATTCAAATATCCTTTATACAGGTAATTGCAAAACAGGATGAAATGCCGGAAGTTATCAGGCGACTGAGGCGACAAATTTTTGAAACCCCGCTTGGTAAACGAATATTGCGTTCCTTTTCTTTGAACATATCCTAAAGCGTCCAGACAATCAAGAATCAACTCTGCTCCCACTTCACTTACATTGGCTCCCTGCGCAATGCTTTTCACTTCTTTAAATTCCATCGCAAGCTGGTCGGCAATTTTCAGTTTCACCGCGCTGCCCAAAGCAAAACCCAGCCCAACGGATGAGGATGCATCTGCGAACGGATGTGGAATGATGTCATTCGACAACAGAATTTTTTCGATAAAGGAGAATTTGTGAATCATGAAGTTGAATTTGTTTACAATGTCCCGTCATGGATACAATTCCATGTTTCATTTTGTTCCGGAACTGTCCTGTTAGATTCTTATAAATAAAAATAATTATGATTTCTGCGCGCATCAGAAATTCAGACAATTAAATTGAACACTGAGCCAGGTAAATTTATGATTTAATCATTTAATCAAACCTGACAGGTTTCTGAAAACCTATGAGGTTTTATAACTTTCCCCGAAAATAAACACATGCCATCAATCATCACGCAGATTCACCCATCCGGTGAAGGAAGGATTTTCCAGATCACGATCAACCGTCCTGAGGTTTATAACTGCATTGACGGGGAGGCTGCCGCCTTATTGCTCGATGCATGGAAAACATTCCGCGATGATGCTTCGCTCACCGTTGCCATCCTGCATGGATCCGGTGACAAGGCGTTTTGTTCGGGAGCTGATTTGAAATCGCTGAACGGACTGGTGAACATCAGCGCTGGCAAGCACGAGGTTGAAAAGTTTATCAACGAAGGAACAGGACCGATGGGCGGCACGCGCATCGTGCAAACCAAGCCGGTCATCACGGTTTCGCAGGGATACGCTTATGCGGGCGGACTGGAATTGTTTTGCCACGGACACATACGCCTGGCGGAACAGCAGGCTACCTTCTCCGTTGCCTGCAGGCGCTGGGGAGTGCCGCTGGCTGACGGGGGCACGGTTTACCTGCCGCGCCTCATCGGTCAGGGATACGCCCTTCCGCTCATCATCACCGGGCAGAAGATCACCGCCCAGCGCGCCTTTGACATCGGGCTGGTTTGGGAATTGACTCCGCAGGGCAAAGGTCTTGAGCGCGCTTTTGAATACGCCCGCCAGATTTGCGACCAGCCGCGCGATGCCCTCATGGCTGATCTCGCCTCTGCCATCAACGGCAGTCATCTTTCGCTGGACGATGCGTTGCGGCTCGAAGCGAAAGAGATTTACAACGTAGTGCGCAGCAAAAGCATCCAAAAAGGAGTTGCAAAGTTTTTGAGCGGGGATAGAAACTGGTTCAAATGAGGTTTAATCGCTAAGACCCGCGTCACGAAAGTTCTGAACAGGAAACGCAAGTTGAACCTCCGGATAATCAGGAATTTTAGCAAGCAGATTAAAATGCCATTTGAAAGCAATGTCGTTGCAAGCATAATTATGGAATTCCCGCATCCCAGCTATCATTCACATCGCCAATCTTGACTCCTATGAAATTTTGATTGAAATAGGATTGAGAAATGCCGATATATGTTCTGATTTTTTCAAATGGAAAAGGGCTTGGCGGATTGGGGAAAATGAAATCGCTGTTTACGAATTCCCACAGTCTGCCGCCCGGGTATGATTGGATATTATTCAGAATCATTGCCCGCGAAATCGCGATGTCAAGGGCTGAAATTGTGCCCGAATTGTTTCCATCAGCGGCAATGATCTGGTAGGGCGTGCTCAGCGTATTCAAAGCAAGCACATGCTGGTGCATCATCAGAAGGTCAATGGTGGTGATGCCGTTGGTAACAGCGATGTCGTTGTTCTTTGATGGGGCAATCGCATAGTTTCCACCGGGAGATATCATGAAACTGAATCTGCCATCGTTGCTGGTAATCACCGTTCTGCTTTCTGTGCCGCTTAGAGTTACCGTTACACCGGGAATAGGAATGCCCAACTCGGTTTCAATAACTCCGGAGATGGCCCCGCAGTTCACCGGTTGAAATACGCATAAGCCGCTGTCACAAATATCAGTCGTGCAAATGACATTGTCGCTGCAGGCTGCTGCGCACGCGCTTGGAGCGCATCCCAAAGAAGCAACCAGCCCTGATCGCGGGAATGAGTTGAGCGTGGCGTGCATGCGCGTTTTTTGATCGGCAGTGAAGCGGGCGGTGGAGCCGCAATAGCTCATGTAGTTGTAGCGGGAATTGGAAAAATTTCCGGAGAATGCGCAGGGGTTGAACATGCCGCAGTCGCCCCGCCTGTGAGGTGGCGTGTCGCAGATGTCGTCTCCATCGGATGAACAGTTGGAATTTCCGGGGCAGGACGAGCCGTTGCCGTCTCCCTGGAACGTGTGCAACAAGTTGAATGCATGCCCCAATTCATGGGGCAGCACACCGCTGGTTCCGTTCACATAAATGTCTTCGATCACGGTGCCATCGGCATCGTTAGTAGTGGGGAAGTAGGCGAATCCTGTGGTTTGTCCTACCATGTCCTGCACGATCCATATATTGTAATATTCGGTGTTAGGCCACCGGCTCAGGTTTTTCACCGCCATCTCATCGGCACCGATGGTGTCGTCAAGCGCCATGCCGTGCGGATCGTATTTGGGTATCACCGAGCCGTCAACCCTCACGATGCCTGTAGTCGGATTGCCATTGGTATCTCTTGCGGCAAAACAAAATTCTATCTCCGTGTCGGTAGTGCCATTGCCAACGATGTTGCGGTAGCGGTTATTCACGTTGCTGATGGCGGCATGGATGAGCGAGTCCGACACATTGGAACCGGTGCCGACAGGCTCCCCAAGATGAATCACATGCACCACGATTGGAATGGTGTAAACATTGGGTCCGCCACGTTGCGATGGCCATCCGTTCAGTCTTGCATCAATTTGCGATTGAACACTGTTGAATTGCTGAGCATAATCCGGATTCCGCATCATCCGGCTATGAATCATGTCGGTGGCGCAAAAGTCGTGTGTATCAGATTGCGGCAAGGCGGTAGTGCGCAAAAGCAAGGTTAATACAAGTGTGAGCAAGGCTCTTACCATTAGCGGGGATAGTAGTCTGCTCTAATTTACATAGTTCCATTTGACTTTAGCAAGGATGTAATTGCAATTCCTGCTGCACCGAGGCAGAACTGCTTCGGAATGTTGCATTTTGACCTGATCTGTGGTTAACGAAATTCATGGAAATATTTTTTTGTAATACCATTTAGACATTGAAAGTAGCCCATTGCGCGTAAGCTGTCATGCTGAGTTCATCGAAGCATGGTGCGGACTACGCCACCCTTCGATAAATTCAGGGTGACTGCCCAACAGACCAATTTTGAAGTCTAAATGGTATAAATCGCCAAGATGCCTCACGATATACCAAGAGTAGTCGAATTTCCGAAGGAAAGAGACGTACTCTTGGTTAATACCGAACATCCTACGGTTCAATTGTTCGAAAACATGAGTTGTTTCGGTATAACTCACGCTCGCGGGGAACAACAGTGAACTGGTTTTACCAGCTCGCTGTCGTTATCAATAATTGGATATATTCATCCGCAACGCACGCCTGGCGCATGTTATTTATGGTCAAAGATTATGATGAGCACTGCTGCTGCTGTTGCATGGCGGGCGAAACGGGCGGATTCAGAATATAGGTTCTGTCAACGCCTTCATCCAATATTTCCACAGGGAATACGGCATGCAGCGTTTTCTTTTTCGTGAGATGGGAGCTGATATATTTCATCCGCTGATATAACGTTTCAGTTTGTATTTTGTCTTTCAGCTTGGCAGAAGGACTCGTGCCATTATCGTAGTACACCAATAAGTCATAATAGTCAATGCTGGCTTTTTTAATATATTCGGCAGCGATGGCCACGTCCTCTTCCGTTTCTCCCGGAAAACCTACAATAAAATGCGTGGCGATATAAAGACGGGGAAAGCTCTTTTTAAGCTTTGAAACGCATTTAATGAATTCATCCGTATCATATCTGCGGTTCATTCTTTTTAAAACGGAACTTGAGAAATGCTGGATAGAGCATTCAATTGCCACAATTCTTTTGCTTTTCACGAGTTTGTTGATGATGTCAAAATGTTTAATCAGGCTTGCAGCGTGAAAATTTTCAAAAGCCCACGTAATGTTGGGACTGCTGATATCGTCCAGTTGCTTCAGAAGCTCGGAAAAACTATCCCCAATGTCATCGCCATAAGAGCCGGTATCGTCCGAGAAAAAGAAAATGTGGTTGTATCCATTTGATACCATGTCGCGGTAATTATCCAGAAGAACCTGCCTGGGCAGACTCTTTAACTTGCCCACTGCCGTTCTGATTCCGCAATATGTGCAATGGCGGTCGCATCCCTTGCTGGTAACAAAAAATGCAAACTGTTTTTGATTAATCCTCCTGTGAAAGTCGTAAAACAAATATTTCTGAATAAAGCCTATTCCTTTTGAAATCCTGAGAATATCGGCTTTGCTCAGAGTGAAACGGTGGCGGACGTATTGGCTTCTTTGCGCATCGAGCAGAAAAGTAAGCGGCACATCTTTGAATTTCACCTTAAACTCAGGAAATAGTTCATCAATGTTTTCTATGTTCCTGGTTGACAGGCTTTGATAATCCGGAGGGCACTCCTTGTCTAAAGTTTCCGAAGTGATGTCCGGCATGCAGCCGGCTATCAGGAACCTGGCATCTGGATTTTTATGCTTTTTATATTTTCTGATTTTAGACACGCACAGTTCAGACATCATTTGCGTAACCGCGCAGGTGACATAAACCACCTGATCTGCGCCTTCAGGGCTTTTAAGCAGTTCCGCTTTGTTTAATGAAAAATAGTCATTCAACCGGTCGGTATCCAGTTTCCTTAATATGCATCCATCCCCGTCAATAAAGACCTTCATGGTTTTTGGCAAGTGGTTTTGAAGCAGTTATGCAGATTCGGAAGGAATCGGAATGAATTACAAAATTAAGGTTTCCTTCGGAATATAATTATTGCAGCATTCCGCTGAACCCGCTTGCAGAGATGCTTTTACGAGGTATGCCGGAACCTGTTTCCCGATAATCCGTGTTACCGCATTGTGCGAAACAACCTTCGGATCACATCCGTAACAGCGTGCTTCTTTCTGTTAGCGTTCTTTCAAACTAATGCGCAAGCCCTGAAAAGGATGCAGTTCGCAGAGTTGAATATAGGTATCGGAATTATTAATGAGGAAGTATCTTCCGGCAGCAATTACCACCCGATTCTGTTTGCTCCCCGCTATGCGGTGTCCATTTCAAAAAAGCGCAAGCAAAACCACCTGTTTTTTTTTCATGCCGAGCCGCAGGTGAACCTGGTGATGATCTCACGTCCAAAGCATGCCGAGGCGATAGAAAACGATAACATGAGTTTCAATCCGGAATGGGAATCTGGTTTAAATGCAGGATTTGATTATCACTGCTACTTCAGAAGCTGCTACTTGCTGCTGGGCTTTGGTTCAGGCATCCATTATATCTCAGCAAGCATTGCCAAGCAGGCGAACGGCTTCATTTTCTCCGATAACTTCTATGCAGGATTGGGCAAGTCATTAAGCAACAAGGTAAACGCAACCGTCAAGATTAACTTCCGTCATCTTTCGAATGCCGGCTTGAAAGAGCCCAACTATGGAATTGATAATATCCTCCTGTTTGTAGGCATAGCAAAAGCTTTGAGATAGGAGTGAAATAACACAAAGGAAATCTCATCACAAGTTCCGGCAAGTAAAAAGGCGAAGCAGAGCCTGCGAAATCAGCTATTGCATTCCTTTGTAACTTTCATTCGCATTATTCCTCTCGCCATTGAAAAGAATAACCCGATTTGTAAAATACATCGCCATATTCCTTCTCATTTTGGTGGCGCTGATTGCCATGGTGCTCGCGTTGCCTCCGGTGCAAACTTTTATTGCGAAGAAAGCTGCCGCGATTATTGCCGAAAATACCGGTGCGCGCATCTCGGTAGGCAAGGTGGCGATTAATCTTCCCGACAATGTGCGCCTGAGCGGCATTTACCTTGAAGATATCAAACATGACACCGTGCTTTATGCTGGCAGGTTGCAGGCGGACATCAGCCTTTTTGAATTGCTCCGGCAAAAAATCATTATAGAAAAGGCGCTTTTAAAAGATGCTGTCGTGAATGTCAGCCGGGATGCGGGGAATCATAGATTCAATTTTCAACATTTGATTGATGCGTTCGCAAGCGGCAAGCAAACGCAAAACGACATCACAGCAAGTCCCTGGATATTTTCCGTTAATTCCGTTGAGTTGGAGAATGTGCGCGCGCATATTGATTTGCCGGGTGTCAAGATAAAAGGCGCCATTGGCAGTTTCTCAGCGAACGCTGCCGAATTTGATATTAAAGCGAAGATCATGGATTACGAACATGTCCGTCTGAAGAATTCCGATATGGCAATCGTTTTGCCCCAACGCGACACTTCTGCAGTAAAAGCGATGGACACGTCCTCGGCAAAACTCATCTATATCATGCCTGACATCGGCTGGGTGATAAGAGCGCGTGAAATTATATTTAACGGCAATGCGATTTCCTTTGATGACAACAGCAAAAAACCGCAGCCTCATGGTGTTGATTATCTGCATCTTGGAGTTGCCGGCATGAATGTCCTCATAACCGATGCCTTCTACGCAGGCCATGTTTTGAAAGCTGACATCGGCAACATATCTCTCAATGAAAAAAGCGGTGCGCATCTCAGGCAGCTCAGCGGAAGTTTCTTGATAGATGAAACTTCCATCAGGTTGGAAAAACTAAGCGCTGAGCTAAACGATAGCCGCATAGAGATGCGGTCCCCTGCTGTTTTGAAATTCCAGGATTTAGCCGCGCTTTCTCAACTCTCGGAAGAAGTGAGCATTGATGTTTCGCTGAACAAAAGCCATATTTCTCCGGCTGATCTGTTGCTGTTTGTTCCGCAGTTGGGCGAAATAAAAAGCCTCAGCCTGCGTTCGGCTAAGTCTATTTATATTGACGGAGCGATTGCCGGTACTGTCGGAAACCTCTCGTCTAAGAATTTCATTTGCTCGCTGGGCAATCATGCAACTCTCCAATTGGATTTTCATGCTGCCGGATTGCCGGACGTTGATAAAACCGTTTTCAATCTGAACATCTCTGATTTTTCCACCGCGCCTGACTTCATTTCATCCTTCATCCAAACCGGATTGCCGGAGGAAATACAGCGGCTCGGTAAAATAAGCCTCAAGGGGAAATATACCGGTACCATTCGCGACATGCGCTTTGACGGAGTCATCCTCACTCAGGCAGGGGTTATATCTCCAAACTTGCACACAGTCTTTAACGATGATTACACGAGCGCTTCTTACGATGGGAGCATTGGTCTTGAAAAATTTCAGTTGGGGGAAATCCTTGGAGACACTGCTGTTGGCGCTGTATCATTACAGGCAAGCATAGCGGGAGCAGGGATGTCTGCTGAAAACCTGACTGCTGATATCAAGGCGGAAATTAAAGAAGCGGCTTACAACAAATACACGTACCAAAACATTATGGTTGAGGGCAGCCTTGACAGGAAAATGATCACCGCAACGGCTAACGTAAACGATGAAAATCTAAAACTTCATTTCACTGGGGTGATTGACCTCAGTGATTCGGTTCCCTCGTTCAGCTTTGATGCTGCGCTTGACACCACCAACATTGGCGCGCTCCGCTTTACTTCCGGCAATTTTTTCATCGGTGCGGATATCGCGGGAAATTTCAGCGCACGCTCTTTGGATAATTTCAGCGGCAGTGTCTCATTAAAAAAATTTCATTTTGGAAATGATTCGCTGCGCTGTCCTGTGGATTCGCTTGTCCTGTCAGCGTCAGCCGAAGGTTCCGATAAGACGATGAAAATAGAATCCCCCGTCATTAATGCAACGCTCACCGGTGACTTCAACATTGCGCATTTGCCTGATTTGCTCATTGATTATCTGAACAATTATTTTCCAGTTGGCGAAAAAGCGCAAAATAGCGCATCGCCTTCCGGCCAGAAATTCAAATTGCTTGCTTCGGCAAGCAAGCCGCTCGAAGCGGTGCGCGTGTTCCTCCCGCAAATCTCGCAATGGGACACCGCTTCCCTCTCAGGCAGTTTCGACAGTCAATCAAAAACATTTGAACTGAATGCGGATATTCCAGGCATCACCTATGACAGCCTTGTAATCGGCTCTGTATCTATTCGTTCGGCCGGAAACAAAGACACGCTCAATTTTTCAGCATCCATCAACGATGTAAATTACAGCAATGAAATGCAAATCCGCAAGGCGTTGCTGAAAGCCAGCGCATCAGGCAAAATCATCCGGCTTGATGTTGCAATTGACAGCGACAGCATCAGGCGTCTCGGCTTGGCTGCAGATATTACGAAGCAACCCGATAATATCTACAAAGTGCATGTACAGGACAACCTAATCATCAACAATGAAAAATGGACAGTGCATGCTGGCAATTATACAAACATTCGCTCTGGCTTTCTACATGTCAATGCTCTTGAAATTTCGGAGCGCGAACAAAAAATTTCCATTTTCAGCCCGCAAAGCAGTTTCGGCATTATCAATATCGTGTTCACTGATTTTGACCTGCGCGAAGTTTCTGACTTAGCGGGATTTATTGAGATGGACATTGATGGCGCAATCAACGGCACCTTGTCGCTCAATGATCTATTCAATCATCCCTCATTCACTGCTGATCTAAGCGTGAATGATATTGCCATGAATAGCAACTCCATTGGCGATCTCAGCCTGAAAGCCATTCAGCAAGGGGAAGACATTGAAGTGAACGTGGCGCTGAAAGGCGGTGAAAATAATTTGGTTGTTGCCGGGAAAATTATTCCGAAAAGCGGCACGATGAATCTTGATGTGAATATGAGGCGCTTGAATCTGAGCGCGGCCGATCCGTTTCTCAGGGATTTCATCAGCGACAGCAAGGGTTACTTCACCGCTAACCTGAAGGCAGAGGGAGAATTTGCAAAGCCCGCCATCAACGGGAACATCAGCCTGCATGGCATTTCAACGCATGCCGTTTATCCAAATGCCCGCTACGCATTAGCCGACAACAGCATTGAGGTGAGTTCACAGCGAATTTCGGTGAATGGCTTGCAGGTGTTTGACGAACAAAACCGTAAAGTGACGCTTGAAGGATTTCTGGCGCATGATAATTTCACTGATCTGCATTTTGACCTTCGGCTGAATTCCGATGAGTTTCTTTTTATGAACACGGAGAAGAATGATGATTTTCTCTACGGCACTGTCCTGCTCGGAGTAAATGCGCATCTCACGGGAAACCCCGAATTGCCCGTGGTGGAAGCGGAGGTTGTTACGAAACCGGGAACGCGGGTGTTTGTATTGCCCATGAGCCAGCAGCAAAGCATCAAGCAGGAAGATTTTGTGCTGTTTCAAAGTCCGCCTTATGATGCAGCAGATGCGGACTCAGCGGTTGAGGCAGCAATGCAATACAAAGCCCGCGTTACCGGCATAGACTTGCGGCTTGCATTCCAGCTTACGCCTGATGCCGAACTGCAAATCATTGTTGATCCGTATGCCGGTGATAAGCTCACCTGCAAGGGCACCGCGAACCTAAGCGTATATATTCCGCCTTCCGGGACTCTGCAGGTGGATGGATCCTTCCTGGTTGAATCAGGCGATTATTCCTTCAGTTACCAGCGGATGCTCAAGCGGCAATTTTCCATCAGGCAGGGCAGCCGCATTGATTTTTCAGGTGATGTGATGGATGCCTTGCTCGACATCTCCGCTGTTTACACAGCCAAAGCTTCCACCTATGAGCTGATTGCTGCAGAGTCAGCATCGCTCAATGCTTCTGAAATTTCCGCTGCGAAAAAAAGAGTTCCGGTGGATGTGATTCTGAATATCAGGGGCGACATCGCACAGCCTGAACTGACTTACGATGTCCGGATTGGCGAAAGCACCGGTAACGTCACCGGCAGCGCGGCAGAGCGCAAGCTGATGCAACTGAGGCAAAACCAGGCGGAACTCAGCAAGCAGGTGTTCGCATTGCTCCTGTTCAATAGCTTTGTTGCAGACTACAACACAGGCGGCACCGACTGGGGCACTGCTGGCGCGAACATGGCGCTGCAAAGCGTGAGCAGCATGCTAACCAATCAGCTTAACAAGCTTTCATCGCGCGCTGAAGGTTTTGAAATCAATCTTGATTTAACTTCCTACCAGGACGAATTTGCCTCCGGCACCGGCAGCGACAACGTAACCGAGATGGGGTTCGACATATCCAAGCAGTTTCTTAACGAACGTCTTGAAGTTTCGGTGGGCGGCAACGTAAACCTTGATAATTCCGCCAGCGGTCAGTCAGGAGATGTTTCGAATATTACAGGTGACTTCACAATTGAATACAAACTCACCGAAAGCGGGAAATATCGGGTAAAGGTTTTCAGAACAGGCAACTATGATATGGTAAACCAATCGAACATCTACCGGATGGGCGTGGGCCTTTCTTACAGGCATTCGTTCAAGAGCGTACTGCCCAGGAGGAGGGAGGGAAGGAAGCAAGATATTGCTCAATAGGGTATATCATATTTATTTATTGAGGGCAGTTCTAAAAATTCAACATCTTACTCCCTCTCCAGATGGCTTGCCTATGCACACAAGTCTCTATGATATGCGTCAGGCAAGGATTTGCTTCA
>CAZCXH010000136.1:0-13946 GCA_964502525.1 uncultured Chitinophagaceae bacterium | reverse complement strand
CAAATAAAAGCGGGGTGAAATTTCTATATTTAAAGTGAATCTCCCGCGTGAAGCTTATCGGCAGGGAAAGTGAACCGCCCGCTCGCCCCGCCTTTCTTTGCACGCGGGAAACGTTAGCGAAAACCCTTACCAAACTTTGCAGCTTTGAGACAACGGGACAACAACCTAACGGACACGTTATCACAACTCAACGGACTGACGGCTGACACACAATCCATCGCAGGGAAAGTTTTATTTTTTGCCCACGCGCATTTTTTGTTTTTTAATTATGGCTGACGCGCATTTGGCACATTTGCTTTTGCCAGCAACCGCCCAAAGCCAAATGCACTGGACAAAAGCAAAAGAGCCAAATTTTGCCCGCGCTCAATTGGAGGGTGAATCTATTTACTGACCGTGACCTTTTTGATTATTGACTGTTCTCCCACTTCCACTTGGACAAAGTAAATCCCATTTTCAGTGAGAGAGAAATTGAAGCCGGTTTTGCCGGAAATAACTTCTGACTGTATCACTTGCCCAACAGAGTTTAGAATCCGGATTTGACTTGTATTGAGCGGAAATTCTATCACGATGCTTTTTCGTGTCGGATTGGGATAAACTCTAACTAATACGTCCAACTCATTAATACCAACACCAGTGACATTGTGAGCGTCAGACATTGCAGAACAACCATTGTTGTCAGTAACTTGAACTGTGTAATCTCCATTTTGTGTTGCAGTATAGGTTTGTGAAGTTGCACCCGTAATAAGACTTCCATTCAAATACCATTGGTTCCCCGTCTGCGAACTTGATGTCAATGTTGCACTGCTTGCGCTGATAGTAGGTTTTGCAGGTAAGGGATTAACCGTTATAGTAATAGCGGATGCTGCTGCTGAACATCCGTTTGCATTGGTAACTGTAACAGAATAATTGCCGGAACTTGAAACTGTAATGCTTTGAGTTGTTCTGCCATTAGACCAACTGTAGTTATTCGCTGCGCTTGAAGACAGGCTTACCGAATCACCTTGACAAAAAGTTGTAGCACCACTTGCAGTGATTATCGCTGTAGGTAACGGATTCACAACTACGGTTGTAGCTGACGAACTTGCTGAACATCCGTTTGCATTTGTTACCGTTACTGAATAGCTGTCAGAGTTTGTCACCGTAATGCTTTGCGTTGTAATTCCATTGCTCCAACTGTAACTACTTGATGCACTTGCAGAGAGCGTTACTGAATTTCCCTGACAAAAAGTTGTTGCCCCGCTTGCAGTAACCGTTGCAGTTGGCAAAGGATTTACCACAACCGTTATTGCGGGTGAACTTGCTGAACATCCATTTGCATTTGTTACCGTAACCGAATAACTGCTGGAGTTTGTCACGGTAATGTTTTGTGCTGTCATTCCGTTACTCCAGCTATAACTACTTGCCGTACTTGCTGAAAGCGTTACCGAACTTCCCTGACAAAAAGTTGTCGCTCCGCTCGGAGTAATCGTGGCAGTTGGCAAAGAATTTACAACAACGGTTGTAGCTGATGAACTTGCAGTACATCCGTTTGCATCGGTTATCGTAACTGAATAATTACCCGATGTTGATACAGTGATATTTCGCGTAGTGAAACCATTACTCCAAACGTAACTACTTGCAAGGCTTGAAGTAAGTACAACTGAATTGCCTTGACAGAAAGTTGTGGAACCGCTTGGAGTAACAGTTACTGATGGCAAAGCACTAATGCTAATGGTATAGCTATTTGAGAAAACTCCACTACCAAAACAATTTACCCCCTGAACTTTAAGATTTGCTGACCCAACGAATGTAGCATTCCAAAATACCGTTGCAGATAGACCTGAATTTAATATTGTACCTGCCGAAGAAGGTGAAATACTCCAAGCATAAGATGTTGCTAAGGTAGCTCCAGAGGTAGTATATGAATTGCTTGCTCCTGCGCAGACATTATTTTGACCCGAAGGAATACCTGGCTGACTTGGTAAAAAATCCGACAAGAGGCGCTTTGATACTTTCGTATTTGAGATGCCGTCCCATCCACCCGCAAAAATGAATCCGTTTCCGTTTAACAAAGAAAACACCTGGGTATTGGTTAACCCGGAATTTACATTATTCCAAATTGAATCTCCATCAAGCAATAAATAAACTCCGTAATTAAAAGTACCAGCAAAAACACACGACCCAACTGAGGTGAGAGAACTTATTTGGACATTTGAAGGGAGTCCAGAATTAAAGGATGTCCAACTGTTTCCTTGATTATTTGAAATGAGAATCCCTTGGTTGTGTCTGCTACCAGCATAAATAGAAGAACCATTTGCGGCAAGGGCTGTTATTTGAGCATTACTTGGTATTCCTGCATTTGAAAGTGTCCAATTTGCTCCTCGATTTACGGTTTTATATACTCTACCCAAATAATCATCACCTGCAAATATGATGTTGCCACTTTCGATGAATTGGTTGATGAAAGTTGTGGATACATTTAATATCCCTGTATTTGCCGATGACCAGTTAATCGCATTAACGTTCTTTTTATATACACCATTTCCTTCCACTCCTGCAAAAATGATGGAGTCACTAATAAATAAAGACCTAATTACAATTTGCCCGAAATTAAATGGCAAACCCACTGTATCTGGTGACCAGCTACTTCCATTATCGGTTGATTTATAAACGCCAAATCCAGTACCCACGAAAATATTTGAATCTATAGTTGCTATAGTTGTAACACCGGTTGGAAAGTTATTATTAAGAGTAGTCCAAGTTACACCGTTGTCGGCAGTATGATAAAGACCAGCGTTATTACCTGCAAGTACATTTGTTCCTTGCATCGCAAGGCACATAACCGTTCCGCTTCCAGGCCCATTAGTCTGTCCCCATTGAGCAAATAAACTGGTTGCGGTAATAATCAATATCGCATGAAGCCAAATACACTTACTTGTCATAGGTTATCGTTAAGTTAGAAATTCATTTATGGCTTGATTTATTCGGCTCTCGATTTCATTGATGTCGTTACTTTTACTAAAAATCAGACTGTATTTTTTCACTTTGCTATCGTGAAGCGGAATTGTTTCCCTGATTCTCTTTTCAATATTTTTCCACTGTTCAAACTTAGAAGTTTCCATAGTCTTTAATTTCTTAGTGCTAATTATTTGCATAAACATCACTTCATCATCCATAGGAATTTTCTCCCCGTTGGTGGTACGATGGTTATAATTTTGTGTCAAGGCAGCACAAAAGAATTTTCCAATAATATGATTGGGTTTTCGATTAGCTTCATCAATTTCAATAATTATTTTGATTTTCCCATTTCTTATAAGGAGCAAGTCAACGTTAGCAAATTCCGTTTCGTTGGATTTCAAATCTGAACAAAACAAAGGAATATTCTGTTTTCCGCCACAAGCTTTATCCTTGATAACTTCACAACTTTTGTAATGATTATTGAAAATCGCACCAATATCATCATGGAATTTATTCCTTGTTCCAAAAGACATTTGCATAAATCTCTTAGTTCGGATTTCAGTTGCTAATTAAAAGGCGTAGAAAGCTAAAAAGTCTGTACGGATTATCCAAATTCTCCATTGGAAGTTCTCTGTAAAAAAATTTCTTTGAGGAATTTTAGCAGAGGCTAAAACTTCTTTTTGAAATAGCTTTCCGGTTTCACCCGTCTGAGTTCCACCGTTTCGTTTCTAATGACGCAGAGCATCCAGTAAATCTTCCTTTTCTGAACTGTGTGGATTTCAATTTTGTACCAAACCTTCTGCCGTTTTCTGAATTTTTTAAGGCGGGAAATCTGTAAAAGGCTTTTAGCAGATTTTATTTCGTCAATCTTTTTCTTGATGGACTTTATTAGCTCTTTATTGGCAATGACGTTATAGTCGCGCCTGAAAGAGCCTTTATAAATCAACTCCATATTTCTTAAAATCCTTTCTGATAACTTCTTCAGGAACGGTTTTGCTTTCTTCACTTTCCTCAATCAGTTTCAGCATAACTGCCTTTTCATGCGCTTCCTCGTCTTTCACAATGCTGATTCGCGCATCCAACGCTTTCATCAGTTTTTTGAAAACTTGCAGATTGCTGTCCGGTACTTTGACTATGGCTATACTCATCGTTGTAGTTTTTAATTCCTTTACGAATTTAACCAAACTTCATTTGCGGGAAAATATAGGGAGAAAATAGCCAACGCGCAGGTGAAAGCACATTTGCAAGCTCGCTCAAAGCCCACGCATGAAACCACCGCTTGCAAAAGAGCTTCCACCTTTGCAATCGCAGAAATTAAAAACAAAAAATCTGCCCTTCAAAAAAATAAAACTTCGCTGACGCACAAGCCACCACGAACACGAACATTTATACTGTCTAACAACGGACGGCTTGACAACCTGACTATTTGACAACTTGGAGGGAGAAAGGGTATTTCGCTAACAAACATGCAAATAAAATGGCGGGTGAAATCAGTTATCTAAAGGGTTTACTCCTTCATTGCTTTTTTACGTGGGGGAAAATCATTACTTTTCATTCCGCCACTTTCTTTGCATGCTGAAACGTTACCTGCAACCCTTTCAATCAACTTTCTTAATCCTCCAACCCACTGTTCTCCTTTCCCCAAGACAGACTGTTTACACCTTACCGGGTGACAACCTAACCTGACAGTTCATCACTCCCCCGACAGACCTGACCGTTTGCCGACACACGGGCTTTCGCACTTGTATTTTTATTTTTTGCCCACGCGCAAAAAAAATTGAAGTTTTTATGGCTTGCGCGTCATTTTGCACATTTGCCTTTGCCTGCAAACGCTCAATGCCAGCAGAGGCAACGGCAAAAGAGCAAAATCTGCACGCCTCCAAAAACGAACCATTTGTAATAAGTTAAGTTATCCTATGATAGTCGAAATGACAATAATCATCTAATCTTAATCATTAAGGATGTATCTTTGGTGACTAATTTTCGATTTACAATTCAAATAGAAAAGATAAGTCATTCACATTTTTCGATTTCGCCAGGAACCTTTAATCTTTTTATAGAGTTCTTTGAAAAACTCAACTC
Source organism: uncultured Chitinophagaceae bacterium (assembly GCA_964502525.1). Taxonomy (GTDB): domain Bacteria; phylum Bacteroidota; class Bacteroidia; order Chitinophagales; family CAIOSU01; genus DATLYB01. The sequence goes on along the minus strand of CAZCXH010000136.1, from coordinate 8,927 downwards.
ACCCACAGGTGTAGAAAATTACGCACATTAAGTGCAGATGGGGGAGATAAATTTGAAGCATGTACTTCAAACAACTTTCACTTATGGATAACCTTTGGTCATTTTCCCGCAGGAAAAAACAATCACGCGCAGTAGCGACACTGGCAAAGATTGATTCGGTAGTCAACTGGCAGGCGCTGGTCAATATCGTGCAGGTCATAGACAAGAGCAACACAGACAAAGGCGGACGCAAGCCGTTGCCCTTTGAATGGAAAGTGAAGATGCTGTTTTTGCAGTATGCGTTCAACCTCAGTGATGAAGAACTGGAAGACCAACTGATAGACCGGTTGAGTTTCCAGAAGTTTGTAGGCATCAACTTCGATCAGGAGATACCTGACTTTACCACGTTGTGGAATTTCAAAGAAGCGCTCATTGAGTACAAACTGATGGACCGGATATATTCAAGCATCAACCATCAACTGGAATTGAACGGATTGCTGCTGAAGAAAGGTACTTTGGCGGATGCGACCATCATTGAATCCGACAACCACCCGTTGAGCAAGCAGAAACGGGACGAGTTGGAAAGCAAGCCCAGCGCGCAGATAGATACCCAGGCACAAAGCACCGAAAAGAACGGGAAGAAATACTTCGGGTACAAAGGACATATCGGAGTGGACGTGGAAAGCAAACTGATCCGCAAAAGGAAATTCACCCCGGCCAATGTGCATGACAGCCAGGTGCTGGAAGACCTCATGAGCGGAGATGAAAAAAGCCTGTGGGCGGATAAGGCGTATGCCAACGATAAGCAGAAAACCGCGGCACGGGGAATAGGACTTTACTATGGAGTGCTGGACAAGAAAAAAAGAGGCAGCGCACTGTCCGGCAAACAGCAAAAGCGCAACAAACAAAAATCCAGCGTGCGGGCAGCCGTGGAACATCCCTTCGCGTTCATGCGCAAAAAACTGAAGATGGGATTGGCATCGGCAAAAAACATGGCGCGCAACGCATTAAGGTTCGACATGAATTGTATCGTCTATAACGTGCTGCGGGCGCATTGGCTGTTAAAAACGCAAGCCGCATAAGGGATACGTGTGCCCGGAAACAGCAAAACAGCAGGGGAAAGCGAAGAAAATGAGCAAAATGAAAGGGGAAAATGGAAGCAAAGCGTGAAAAAAGATGACTTATTGCAAATTTTCACATGTGATTAGTAAATTGACCGGGCGAAGCCAGGTTTTTCAAAGAACTCTTATACTAAATACAAATTCGATGCAGACCGACCAGTTGTGGCTCACATTCTATCAAAAACTTGGGTATTTGTGCTACTCCATTGCAGCAGCAGATAAGAAGCTGACCTCGGCTGAAGCGGAGCAACTGAAACGCCTTGTGACAGCGGAATGGCTCGAAGTGGAAGATTCATTGGATGAGTTTGGGGGGGATGCAGCCTTTCAGACGGAAATAGTTTTCGACTGGCTCAGTGAACAATACGTTTCTTCCGAAAATGCGTTCAAAATATTCAGCGATTTCTTCACGGCTCATCCGCAATTCTTCAATAATTCATTGAAGAAGGGAATATGGAACACCGCAAATTTCATAGCGGATGCTTTTCATGGCAAGAACAAGGCGGAGATGGAACTGCTTGCCCGCCTGAAAAAACTGCTTGGCGCATGACCGATATTGCCGGATTCCTTGTCTGCGATGCGTTACGGCAACTGCGCTGAGTTTGAAACTCACCAGCTGGGATTATCTCGCGCAGGGAAGCCTCGAAGAGCGGATTGACTACTCAGAGCTGTATTCCGTCACCTGCCTTACATCGTTGAGCCGGGCTGAGAAAACAAAAATCCTCGACAGAAAAATCGTGCTGTGCAAAGACCTGTATTGCCAAAGAAAAAATCCTACAGGAGTGTAAGGGGTTGTGCGAGTAGATAGGCGCGCACCCGCTTCTGCAATATTCTGATTCCCGTGCATAAGGGTGAAAAGAGCTATCCATTGCTGTTTTTTCCAAATCTTTCAAAGGTGGCTTTCTCAAGCCGCTCGCGGTGATCGGGATGAGCGATTTGTAGCAGCGCATTAGCCCTTTGCCGCAGGTTTTTCCCAAACAAATCCGCTATGCCATATTCCGTCACTACGTAATGGACGTGCGCTCGCGTAGTAACCACGCTCGCTCCTTCTTTCAGAGAGGGGACAATTTTTGACGCTCCGCTTTTGGTGACTGACGCCAAGGCGATAATTGGCTTGCCGCCTTCGGACAACGCAGCGCCCCTGATGAAATCCATCTGTCCGCCAACGCCCGAAAATTGAAAAGCCCCGATAGAGTCAGCGCACACCTGCCCGGTGAGATCAATTTCGATGGCGCTGTTAATCGCTGCCGCACGCGGATTGGAGCGGATTACCTGTCCGTCATTCACATAGCTTGCCTCTAAGAAAACAAATTCCGGGTTGTCGTCCACAAAATCATAAAGGCGCCTGGAACCGATTGCAAAAGCGCTCGCCACCTTGCCTTTATGTTTTCGTTTGTAGCGATTCGTTATCACGCCTTTCTCAACAAGGTCAATCACCCCATCGGAAAACATTTCGGTATGAATGCCGAGGTCTTTGTGGCTCCCAAGACATTCGAGCACCGCATCAGGAATCGCGCCAATGCCCATCTGCAGCGTTGAGCGGTCTTCAATCAGCGAGGCGCAATATTTTCCGATGGCGCGCTCACATTCTGTGATTTCATTATTATATATCACTTCCGGCAGCGGCTCGTCCGCCTCAACCATTGCATGGATTTCACTGACGTGAATAAGTCCATCGCCATGTGTGCGCGGCATCTGCGGGTTCACCTGCGCAATCACGTGTTTCGCGTTTCGCACAGCGGCACGGGCAATATCCACCGACACGCCTAAAGAACAGAACCCATGCTTATCGGGCGGAGACACATGAATGAAGGCAACATCCAGCGGCAGAACATTATTTTCAAACAGCTTGTAAATTTCACTCAGGAAAACCGGGATATAATCGCCATTCCCTTCATTCACATTATTGCGGATGGGCTTTGAAACAAAAAGCGAATTGAAGAAAAAACTTTTGCCGTAAGCGGGGTTGGTGATGCTCAATTCCCCCAGCAGGCTGATGTTCACCAGTTCAACGCTGCTCAGTTCGCCTGCCCTGGATTCCAGCGCTCTTATAAGATGAAGCGGTGTTGCCGCGCTTCCCTGCAGAAACACGCGGTAACCGGAGCGCACTGCCTTCACCGCATTTTCCGCAGTGGTGATTTTTCCTTTTTCAGCCATTGTAATCCATTAATAATTTTCGTGAACATCCTTTTTTAAAACCCAATGCAAGCCCTTCACATCCGTTTTCCAAACAGGAATGATACGGACTAATATAATCTCTTCAATCAAATCAATTGCAGTGGCGGCACAAGCCGCATAAAAAAGCGGATAGAAAATGTTTTCCGAGAAAAATGAAGACAGTAAAAATACTGCCTGAAGAATTGCGGCAGACTTGGCGCTATAAGTGTGAAAGCTGGTCATTTTTCCATATTTAAAAAGCGCCATTAAAAGCTGGATGAGAAACAGCGCGAACAACGAGGTAATAATGAGCCATTGTTCAGAAATAAATTCGGGGCGCGTGATGACAAGTCCGGTTACGGCAACGGCAAACGTCAGGTCATCACCGATGGAATCGAGCCGCGAGCCTAACACGCTCACCGTTTTGGATTTCCGCGCAATGATGCCGTCAATAGCATCCGTAAAAAAACTTGCGGCAAGCAGCCACTTGAAAACGAAAATGTGTCCCGCAATCACCAAATACAGCAGCAAGGGAGCGGTGATAATTCTGTAAAGCGTGATGCAATTGACAATCAGCATCTGGACGGAGTTTTGACAAGAAAAATATCTGCTAAAATTCTTTAAGTATTTTGAGGTGAACTGTGACTTTCATCATCAATAGATAAGAAAGGGCGATATTTATTTGCGGTGTTCAAACAGTTACAATGTTTCGTTTTCCTGCTTTATTATGTATGGTTTTCGCTTTGACATGTGTTCAATTACATGCAAAGCCTGAAGAAGACGGAGGCAATATCGTCATTGTTCCGCATGATGTTACGGTGCAGCGCTATTTCCAGTTTCTGGACAGCATTATTGCCCGGCATAACACTTCGCTGAATTATGTGCTCACCGAACATCTGCTCGTCAGGGCAAATTCATGGATTATTGATACGCTGGCGGGTGCTGACTATTATGTGCAGATGCAGCGGGGCAATTTCATTTATGACCAGCGCGGGACGATAGTATTGCGAAAGGGCGATACGCTGAGGATTCCCGATGAAAATACGGCTGCGGATATTCAAAACCGGTTGAGCAGCACGGTGCTTGACGTGAATATCCCTGAGTTCAAACTCAGGATTATCGAGCGTGATACCGTTAAATACACGTTCACGGTTCGAGTGGGAAGAAACGAAAGCAAGTTTCTGAAAACCGCCAAACGGGAGGTGAGCCTGCAAACGCCTGTTGGTGAAGGGGAAATCGTGCGGATAGAGCGGAATCCGGTATTTGTGAACCCGGTGACGGGCGAGCGATACACCGCGACTAAGCGCGATGATAACAATTACACCTTGATGCCGCAGATTCCGTGGCTGGAGCCGGCAATTGGCGGAAGGCGTCTAGGCTCGCTGATTCATCCGACAACAAATCCCGAAACGCTGGGTAAAGCATATTCCAACGGCTGCGTTGGAACGGGCGAAGGCGATGCGTGGATAATTTATTACCATGCGCCCGTGGGAACGAAGGTAAATTTCCGATATGATTTGGAAACGTTAAATGAGAAAGGCGGCACCGTCCGGCTAAAAGATATTTATCAAATGAAAAAAAACGGTACGCGTGAACAGTAACATCCCGGCTTCTAAAACACCGTTGCTATTTCCTCCTCACCAATGTTACCGGCTCGGAAAAAAAGCCGGGTTCCTTTTGATGCGTGAGCACGAATGCCTGCAATTCTTCTGTAGATGCCGTAAGGGTGACGAGATCGTCCGACCTGATGTGGGCGAGCTTGCCCTTGTTGTTTAAATAATTCATCAGCCAGCCGTAGTCAAACATCATAATTTGAATAGCCTCCTTTTTTATGATGACTTTCGCAAATGAATGAGTGGGCCTGATGTGAAGATTTAAAAAAAGATTATCGGTGTTCATATAAGCTCTCGGATAGAAATCCATGAAGTGCTCATCGCCCAGCTTCATCAGGTGAACTGTAAAATCCGCTGCCGTGCATGTTGAATAATCCTCCGGTGCATTGTAAGGGTCTTCGCAATCCTTGTAATTCACCAAGTAACCGGAGCCGTTCTGCCGCTCAAACGTCAGCAGCGATTTTTTGCCTATCCAGTTTCCAAGCAGCTCGTCATTCGTTACCAGGTCGGTCTCCTTGTAAAACGGGTGGAAGGAAGCGACAAGACACCCGCTCAAAATCAAAGCAGGGATCACAGCAACAAGAATCAGCCTTTTCATAAAATATTTTTTAGCGGTTAAGAAAAATGTTATTCTGTTTTCTCAATACATTTTATTCTTATGATTTCCGATTGCAGGCAGTCCGACATCAGGATTCCTACTCCGGCATTTTCATATCGGATGCACACCTGTATGCTGTCCTTTTGATACCCGGCTGGAAGCTCGTGCTGAAAAACGCGCTGAAGTCCCGTCTTATCAAAGTTTACATATCCTTTTATTTCTTTGCAACCGGGCAGGTAGAACAGCGTTGCCGTTTCACATTTGCCGCTGCAACGGGCGCGTATTTTAGATGAAATGCAGCCGTTCAACAGAATTGCTGCAATAAGAAAAGGAAAAAAAATGCGCGCGTTCATTATTTGAGATGCTCCACAAAATCGAACACCAGCATCTTCAAAGTCCGGATGTCATTGTCCAATTGCTTTATTTTTTCCAGCAATGATTTATGCACCTGCCTGTACCGCTCGTCATCGCTTCTCTTACCGCCCATCAATTCGCTCAGTTGCTTTTCGTGAGCTTTTATTTCTTTTTCCACTTCACGGACTACCGATGAACTGAGCCGGTCCATGTTTTCAAAGATGTGCTGCCGCTGATGTTCTTTTTTCAGCGTAAACACTTTTGATTTGAGCAACTTCATGAAAAATCTCAGTTCGCTTTTGAAAAATTCCACTTCGCTCAACCATTCTTTGGATTCTGAGTGCAGCAAGTCTAATCTGGCTTCCAGTATGTAACCGGTCTTTGGAGCAGTTAATGTTTCCATTGTGAAAGATTTTGTTTGTAAATCAATGACGCAAATAAAACACATCGGCTGCCGGCAGATAATGACATTAGTCATAAAGCATTATTTTCATCGTTAATAGATTTGCCGCATGAATTTCATTATCCCTTTCAGCAGGGTAGAATTAAAAGACCTTCCCTGTGTTGGCGGAAAAAACTCCTCGCTGGGCGAGATGTTCAACCGTCTTTCCGCACACGGCACCAGTGTGCCGGATGGATTTGCCACCACCGCTGACGCTTATTGGCGGTTCATTGACGACAATCAGTTCCGCGTGAAGCTGGAAAAAATTCTTTCCCGCCTCGACACGGTAAATTTTTCAAATCTTTCCGCCACCGGCAAGGAATGTCGTGATTTGGTTTTAAGCGGAAAATTCCCGGAGGAATTGAAAAGTGATTTACGCGCGGGCTATGAATCGCTGGTAAAAAAATATGGAAAGCAGATTTCTCTTGCCGTCCGCAGCAGCGCTACTGCGGAGGATTTGCCCACCGCGAGTTTTGCCGGATTGCACGAAACCTATCTTAATATTCAGGGTGACGAGCAACTCGTCAGCGCCTGCCACCGCTGCTTCGCATCGCTGTTCACTGACCGCGCGATTAAATACCGCGCTGACAACGGGTTCGAGCATCTGAAAATCGCGCTTTCAGTGGGTGTGCAGTTGATGGTACGCTCCGACAAAGCCTGCTCTGGCGTGATGTTCACGCTCGACCCCGATACCGGTTTTGAAAATACAGTTTTGATTTCAGGCGCGTGGGGATTGGGCGAAAACGTTGTGCAGGGAAGCGTGAACACCGATGAGTTTCTCGTTTTCAAGCCACTTGTCGGTAAAACAAAAAATCCCATTATCTCTCGCAGGCTGGGCAGCAAAGAAAAAACCATGATTTATTCGGAAGCAGGTGCTGCTTCGAAAATAAAAGGCGGACAGGGTGAGGCTGCAATCGTAAATATCGAAACGCCCGTTCAAAAACGAAATACATTTATTTTAAATGACAAGGAAGTTATACAACTCGCTGAATGGGCGCAGGCAATCGAAAAGCATTACGGCAGGCACATGGACATCGAATGGGCGAAAGACGGGTTGACAGGCGGGTTGTTCATCGTTCAGGCGCGACCGGAAACCGTTTTCAGCGCGGGCGGAAAAACGCATCGCTTCACGGAATATAAATTAAAAAAGAAAGGCAAGGTGTTGTGCAGCGGCATCGCCCTCGGAAGCAGTATTATCAGCGGCAAGGCGAGAATATTGCATACTCCGGATGAGATTGACCAATTGCAGCAGGGTGAAATTCTTGTAACCGTCCGTACTGACCCCGACTGGGACCCGGTGTTGAAAAAAGCGGCAGCCATTATCACCAACCAGGGCGGCAGAACATCCCATGCCGCCATTGTCGCGCGCGAAGTAGGCGCCACTGCGATTGTCGGCACGGGCAACGCCACGCAGGCTATCACCAACGGGCAGGTCATCACGGTTTCCACCGCTGAGGGCGACACGGGTCGCGTGTATGACGGCAAACTCGACTGGGACGAAAAAACCACCGACATCAGCAAAATTAAAATGCCATCGGAAACAAAAGTGATGTTCATTCTCGGTCATCCCGAAATGGCGTTCAAATATTCCTTCCTGCCGAATGATGGCGTGGGGCTTATGCGCATGGAATTTATTATTAATAATTCGATTGGCATTCATCCGATGGCGCTGCGGCATTTTGAAAAAATTTCCAATCCGGAAGCAAAACGGCTGATTGCAGAGCGAACAAAAAATTACCCAGATAAAAAAGATTATTTCATCAACCGTTTGGCGGAAGCCACCGCCATTATTGCGGCTGCCTTTTATCCCAAAGAGGTGATTGTGCGCATGAGCGATTTCAAATCCAATGAGTATGCGAACCTGCTTGGAGGGAAACAGTTTGAGCCGTCAGAAGAAAATCCGATGATTGGTTTCCGGGGCGCATCGCGCTATTATCATCCGCTCTACCGTGAAGCTTTTGAAATGGAATGTGCCGCGATGAAAAAAGTGCGCGAAGAGATGGGGTTCACGAACGTGAAGCTGATGATTCCATTCTGCCGCACGGTAAATGAAGCCGAAAAAGTGATTGAGTTGATGAAGTTAAACGGATTGGCGCGCGGGAAAAATGAACTGGAACTTTACATCATGGTGGAGATTCCGAGCAACGCATTGCTTGCGGAAGAATTTGCAAAACATTTTGACGGCTTCTCCATCGGCTCCAACGACCTCACGCAGCTTACGCTCGGAGCCGACCGCGACTCTGAGTTGCTCAGTGATATTTTCAGCCCGTTTGACCCTGCGGTGATGCAGTTAATTCGCATGGCTATCGAAAAGGCGAATGTTGCCGGAATCAAAATCGGGCTGTGCGGACAGGCGCCAAGCGATTACCCGGAATATGCGCAGTTCCTTGTAGAGTGCGGCATCACGAGCATTTCATTCAACCCCGATGCGCTCATCAAAGGCATTGAAAATATTCACAAAGCAGAGCAGAAATCATTGAAATCAATTCACTGAAAAATATTTTTGAAAGACAGATTTCGGGGTTGATAGAAGCGAAGTATTCTTTTGCAAGCGGTGGTTTGTTGTGAATTACTTGAGTTCTTTGAAAAACTAAATTAAAACGTCATTGCGAGGGAAATGAAAGCGTGGTGCGGAGGCTATTCCCGAAGCAATCCCCTGATAATCA
>CAZCXH010000135.1:0-13993 GCA_964502525.1 uncultured Chitinophagaceae bacterium | reverse complement strand
TCCTTTCTTAGAACAACTGCCTGTTTTGCGGAAGTTATTTTGAAAGTGTTGCTAACAAATAATTACCATGGGCAACGGCTCCCAGAATTGATACACCGGGCAAGTTAGACAGAATGGTATTGATTGAACCGGAGCAAAGCGCGGCTTGAAAATTTCACCAATCTCAGCAGGAGAATTTCAACAACTAAACAGGAGCCACCCGGGCGGGTGCTTTATCAGATTTTTCTATTACGGTCCGAAAGTCACTATGCGGCTGATCATCTTTTATCCTTGTGACTTTCCTGTATTCAAGCCCAATGATCTGTCTGAAGAAATTGCGCAAATGAAAGGTGCAGTATCTCAGATAGGCAAAAAAGTCAGGGTTGATATTTTTTATTTCCAATATAAGGTCAATCACAAATGCTATAGAAGTCTGCAATATGGTTGGCGCCCAAAGGAATTGTTTCACGTAATATCCTTTGCCAATCTGTCGGGAAGGATAGGCAACAACTTAAAAATTAATTCATAGGTTCTGTAGAGTTTTGCGTATTCCCGGTTTTTGATTTTTTCATCAGCCTTGTGGAAATAAAAATTCTCTCCCTCATAAAGTTTTTCCGCTTCTTCCGGTGTTACTAAACCCTGTTCCAGCGCCTCTTTCATCATATCTGTTCCCGGTAAAAAGCAGGTGTAGAAAGTTTGAATCCTGTCGGGGACATATTGCTTGTACAGTTGGAGCGCTTTTTCCTGGGCTTCCATGGGTTCATTGGGCAGGGCGAACATATGATCCAGCTTTGCCTTGATACCATATTTTTTCATCACACCGCAGGCTTCTACTATATTCTCGGAACGTTCAAACCGTTGGAGGCTTTTATGCTTGAACTCCTCATCCATGGACTGCACTCCCATTTGTATCCATGCACAGCCTGCCTCGGACCATGGACCTTGCCGGTTTCTTCGTCCAGATAATTGGGATGAGTGAGGCATTGAAACGGAATGCTGCTCTCTCTTTTTATAATCATCCAAAAACTTCATGAGCCACTTTTTGTTCGCGCTGAAAACATCATCCTGAAAGTCAATGAACTTGGGGTTGTATCTTTTCTTGGCAGATTTTAATTCATCAATCATATGTTCCACGCTCCTGAACCTGACATATCTCCCTTTTTCTTTAACCTCCGGCAACTCGGCAAAGAAGTTATTGAAGCAAAAGGAACAGCGATAAGGACATACGCGTGACGCCATGGTCATATACTTATCCTGCATCCGGATATATGGCTCCAAAATGGTCTTATCATAAGGCGGAAGCGCATCCAGGTCCTGGTTGAATCCGGCCTGATGAACCCTGATAACTTCTCCGTTCCTGTTCTTGTAGCGGGTATTAATTACGGGTTTGCCATACAAGTCGTTTTCAACAAGATTCAATATCCGTGGCAGGGCAACTTCACCTTCACCCACTACGACAAAATCAACCTCATCTTTGGCAATCGCGCGGTCAGGAACTGCGGAAACATGCACCTCGCCAAACACCGTCTTTACACCCGGGAATATTTTTTTGGCATTCCTTGCCACCTCGAGCATCCACTGATAAAAGTGGCTGTAAGCGATGAAAACAATAACACATCGGGCTGTTCTTTTCTTATCGTGTCATAGACATCACCGGTTTTGTCGAATATCTTGCCCAGATTTTTAAACTCGAGATTTGAGCGGTCATGAAAGAGGCTTGGATTAAAGGCAAGACTGACCTCATGTCCATCACGTTTTAAAATCCCGGACAACAAGCCGATAGCAAGCTGCTCTGAGCCGATAGCAACAAACGTTACCTTCATCGTGTTAAAATAAGTTAGCGACATTGTTTTACTGCGGCAGCGGTCTTTGAATTTGTCGCACACCGTCCGCAGCCGGCCATATTTTCAAATGACCATTATTGTTTAACTTATCCGCTTGATATTACGGAAAGTGGATGCTCCCTCCCGCATATTGAAGGTGGCGCTGTGCGCCTGTTTCATGCTGAGCGCAGGGAGCGCATCGGCAAATGACAAGCATGCGCGAACAGACGCTTCCGCCATCCGCTTTGTTGAAAACCGGGGGCAGTGGGACAGCAACATATTATTCCGTTTGAAATTCAACTTCGGGGCGCTTTTTTTTGAGAAAGGCAAGCTGGCGTATTCGCTGGTGGATGCGCGAGGATTTAGTCATCATCACCATATCCTCACCCCCGACCCCTCTCCGAAGGAGAGGGGAGTCCAGGACGATTTCGTCCCGGAAGCTATGGCAGGACATGCCTTTAAAGTGCATTTTGAAAACTGCAACCCTTCTCCCGTAACCCACGGTGTTGATGCCTATGCCGGTTATGAAAACTATTTCATCGGCAACGACCCGTCACGATGGGCTTCCGGGGTGAAGGCGCACCGCTCGCTGAGGTATGATGATCTTTATCCCGGCATTGACCTGGTGTTTGAAGAGCAGGAAGGACATCTGAAATATTCTTTCATTGTAAAACCCCATGCTGAACCGGAAGATATTGCTATGCGCTTTGAGGGGATAGATTCGATTTTCCTGAATGACGGAAACCTGCATTACACCACTTCCGTGAATGCCATCCGCGAGGAGAATCTTTTTGCCTACCAGGAAATCAACGGCAGCAAAGTGCAGGTGCCGTGTGCTTTCAGGTTGAATGAAAACAAAGTTTCATTCGAAATAAAAAGGACATACGACCGCAGCCTTCCGCTTGTCATTGACCCGGTGCTTATTTTCTCAACCTATACCGGCTCGTTTGCCGACAACTTCGGCTTCACGGCAACCTATGACAATGCCGGGCATCTTTACGCAGGCGGCATCGTGTTTGACATCGGCTACCCCACCACTGCGGGAGCTTATGATCCCTCTTACAATGGCACTGGATTCGGCTCCGTTGACATCAGCATCACCAAATTCACTCCTGACGGAACTGCATTGATATATTCAACCTATTTGGGAGGCGCTGAAAGCGAAAATCCCAGCAGCATCATCGCCAGCAACCAGGATGAGTTGGTGGTGTTCGGTGCCACTAGTTCAGCGAATTTTCCTGTCACAGCCGGAGCGTATGATGCATCGTTCAATGGCGGTGTGGGGAAGGATTATGCCAGTAATGGACTGAATTTCACCAGCGGCACGGACATTTTCGTGTGCAAGTTCAATGCTGCCGCCTCTCAGCTGCTCGGATCCACCTTCATCGGAGGTTCCGGCAATGACGGGCTGAACGACAACGACATCCAGTTTTCCTTCGGTACGCTCGTTTACAACTATGGCGACCAGTTCAGGGGCGAGGTGGTGACGGATGGGGCTGGAAATATTTATGCTGTTTCTTCCACGTTGTCATCCAATTTCCCAACAGCAGGAGCATTCCAGGGAAATTCAGGTGGCGGGCAGGATGCGGTGGTGTTCAAATTCAACGGCAGCCTTACTGCGCTGATCTGGTCGTCATATCTTGGCGGCTCCGGGGCCGATGCGGGATACAATATCGTTCTTGACGATCAAAACAATGTTTATGTGAGCGGGGGAACGGGAAGCGCCAACTTCCCGGCAACCTCCGGAAGCCTGAACGCAGCCTATCGCGGAGGCAGAGCCGATGGCTATATTGCGAATATCAGCGCCAGCGGAAGTTCGCTTCCGGCAGCCACATTCATTGGAACGGGCGCCTATGACCAGAGCTATTTCATTGACCAGGATGCTGACGGAACGATTTACGTGGTGGGGCAGACGGAAGGAACTTATCCGGCAACAACAGGCGTATATTCCAACCCTGGCAGCGGACAATATCTTGCTGCCCTGACGGCTGATCTCGACTCGGCTGTGTTCTCGACCATTTTCGGCAGGGGCGATGGCGACCCCGATATTTCCCCCACTGCATTTCTTGTTGATAATTGCAAGAACATTTACATATCAGGCTGGGCGGGGCAAGACCTGATGTACAATGTGAATTCAACTTTCATCAGCACCGTGGCGGGGCTTCCCGTCACCGCTGACGCCTACCAGAGCGCCCATGACTTCAGCGGAAGCGATTTTTATTTTATCATTTTTTCTCCGAATGCAGCCGCATTGAATTACGCCACGTTTTTCGGAAGCCCGAATGCAGGAGACCATGTGGATGGCGGCACGAGCCGTTTTGACAAGAACGGCAACATCTACCAGGCGGTGTGCGCGGGATGCACCGGGTTTGACGATTTCCCCACTACGCCCGGAGCGTGGTCGCAATACAATAACAGCTCAAACTGCAACGAAGGCTTGATTAAGTTCGGGTTCGAGCAGATTGGCGTGGAGGTTGACGTGGAGGCGGAACCCTCTTCGATGGGTTGTGTCCCGCTGACGGTACAGTTTACCGCTGAAGTTGTCAATGCGAACAGTTTCTGGTGGGATTTCGGTGACGGCACCGCGTCAACGCTCGAAACCCCCGTTCACACATACAACAATGCTGGAATTTATGAAGTGACGCTCATCGGCATTGACACCACCACGTGCGCCAGCATCACCTTCTCGGACACCGCCCGCCTCGCCATCGTTGCAAGGGATGACAGCATTACCGCACGGTTCGATCCGGTTATTATTTCAAGCTGCGATTCATTCATTGTCGAGCTTGACAATAACAGCCTCAATGCGGTCAGCGCCCACTGGAATTTCGGTGACGGCACCACATCAGCGCTGACTTCTCCATCTCACCGCTACACCGCCCCCGGAATTTATGACATCACGCTCATCATCAGCAACAGCAACGCATGCAACCCGGCTGATACCATCGTGAAGCAGGTGGAAATGATACCGGACATTGATGCCGGAATTGGGATCCCTGACACGTTCGGATGTGTTCCCTTCACGGTTGCTTTCCATGATGCGAGCGCGGGAGGCGTTACTTTCCATTGGAATTTCGGAGATGGAAGCTTTTCTGATCTAAAAAACCCTGCGCATACTTTTGGCGATACGGGAACTTACCCTATCACGCTTATCGTGACAGATTCCGCTTCCTGCAATATCAACGACACGGCAACGGCAAGCGTGACGGTGTTTGACAACAGAATAACAGCGGCCTTCAGGCTTGACACACTTGCCTTTGAGTGCGATTCGCTGGCGATAAGCCTCACCAACTTAAGTTCCGGCTTTACATCTGCGCTATGGGATTTTGGCGATGGCAATACTTCTGCTGATGCGAATCCTCAGCACATCTATAACCGCTCTGATTCATTTGAAATAAAGCTGATAATATCAAACCCGGCTGCCTGCAACGAAGCTGACACTTCCGCCCGGATAGTGTTTCTCCCGTCAGAAGTGCAAGCCGCTTTCAATGCGGATAACGGCTGTCCGCCTCATGACGTTACGATAGCCAATCAAAGCGTCAACGCCACCGGCTATCGCTGGACCCTTTGGGATAGCACCACCCTGAATGATGTTGTCCCTTCCCTGAATGGGATGCCTTCAGGGACATATTCCCTGACGCTCACCGCATATAACTCCGAAGCCTGCAATGACAGCAGTTCTGCAACCGGCTCTTTTACAGTATTTGAAAACCCTGTTGCGCTTTTTGATGCCGACAGCGTTTACAACCTGATCGAAGAAGTTCATTTCACCAATCTCAGCGCGGGCGCGGTGACGTTTGCGTGGCATTTCGATGATGGCGACAGCGCTTTTATCGAAAGCCCGGCTCATGCTTACCCAGACAGCGGCTTTTATGTTCCCTGCCTGAAGGTGACAAGCGAATACGGATGCGACAGCACATATTGCAGGCGCATTGAAATTGACTTCCGTGGCGCGATAGAGGTCCCCAATGCATTCTCTCCAAACGGTGATGGCTCCAACGACATGCTGTATGTGCGCGGAGAAGGAGTGCGCGATTTGGAATTCAGGGTATATAACCGCTGGGGCGAACTGGTTTTTGAAAGCACCGATGCCGGCATTGTTTGCAATGAACTGGATATATGCCTTGCGAAAGGGAAAGGCTGGGACGGCACCTACAAAGGCGAGCAGCAGGAAATGGACGTGTATGTCTATACGTTGCAGGCAGTGTTTGTGAACGGAAAGAGTTCGAAGTTGAAGAAGGGAAATATTACGCTTTTAAGGTAAGTACGAATGACGAAGTGCGAAGTACGAATACCACTTTATGTATCCCCTCAAAGGGGAGAAGTCAACGCTCACCTACCCGGGAGCAATTCATTATTAAATCACCGAATCACCGAATCACCGAATCTGTTGTTAATTCTCGTGTCTCTCGTTTCATGTCTATCATCTAACATCTATTCCCAGGACCTCCACTTCAGCCAGTTCTTTGCCGCGCCTTTGGCGACAAGCCCTTCCAACACGGGTTTTTTCAATGGCGACTGGCGCGCGGGAGGCAACTTCAAAAGCCAGTGGGCCTGGGCGAATGATTATAACGTTTTTAACTACCGCACCTTCGCAGGCTATTGCGATTTTTCCCTGCTGAAGGAAACCCTGCCCGCCAACGACTGGATGGGTGTTGGCGCGGTGGTGATGAACGACATGGCGGGAGACGGAGAGTTGAAAACAACAAAGGTCATCGCCTCTGCAGCTTATCACAAGTCGTTCGGCATTTTTTCAAAGTACATCATCTCCATCGGGGCGGGAGGCGGCTATGTGATGAAAACAATTGATTACAATAAATTGTACTTCAACGACCAGTGGAACCCTGACGGGCTGCTGTTCGACACCAGCACGCCCACAGGCGAGCCGGCCGATAATGACTTATCCGGGTATTTCGACATCTCAATCGGAGCGCACTTCACCTATTTCCGAGATGATAAATTCAATATCTCCGCAGGCGTTGCCTTGCACCATCTCAACAGGCCCGTTGAAACCTTCTACGGCATTGACAACCGCCTCGGCATCCGTCCGGTAGCGAGCATTATCGCATATGCGAAAATCAACAGGCAGATACACCTCGAGCCGGGCTTTGAATTCATGTACCAGAAAAAAGCTCAGGAATATGACATCAGCCTGCTGGCGGGATTCACCATGCTTTCGCCCAAAAGCAAGGCGAAAAACAGCATCATCTTCATCGGCAGTGCCTACCGCCCCCGCGATGCCTGGATCCCGATGGCGGGATACCAATGGAAAACTTTGCGCGTTATCCTGAACTATGACGTGAACCTCTCAACACTGACCGAGGCAAGCAATGCCGATGGCGGCTTTGAGATGTCGGTGGTTTATTCGGGAGGAAGGTCGTCATCCAGGAAGAGGATGGTGACGTGCCCGAGATTGTGAAAGTTTACGGGCATCTTCTTATCAGGCGTACCAATAATTTGGCTTAGCCTTTTTCTTTGAACTGATTTCGGTTTCTTTAATATGGTTAGCTATCGTTTCGATATTATGCGAAAAACAGGATAAAATCATACATTATATTCACTATATGGTATAAGTTCGGAAATCCGATCATGGTGCAATAACCGATTACCGGACTGGCCACCGATTATTAACTTTGCCCGGTGAGCAAGTTGCTGTTCAACATTGAGGATGACTTCCGCCACAAAGGCTTGCGGAAGAAGTTGGTGGACACGGTGAGGGAAAAGGGGATAACGGATGAGGCAATCCTCGAGGGGATGTCGGTCGTTCCCCGCCATTTCTTTTTTGACCCGGCTTTCCTGGAGTTCGCGTACGAAGACAAAGCTTTCCAGATTGGCGAGGGGCAAACGATCTCGCAGCCCTATACGGTCGCTTACCAGACACAACTGCTTGAAATAAAGAAGCGGGACAAGGTGCTCGAAGTGGGCACCGGCTCAGGCTACCAGGCGTGCATCCTCGCGAAGATTGGCGCGCGGGTGTTCTCCATCGAGCGGCACAAGAAACTCTACGAAAGAGCAAAAGAACTCATTGAGGAGATGCATGTTACGGGCATCAGGCTTTTTTATGGCGATGGGTTTGAGGGGCTGCCGGTTTTCGCTCCTTTTGACAAAATCCTGATCACCGCTGCAGTACCCGAACAGCCGTTGAAGTTGCTGCAGCAGCTCGTGATAGGCGGATTTCTGGTGATGCCTTATGGCAAGGGCAGTGTGCAACACATGCAGCGCATCATCAAAATTGATGAAGGTAAGTACGAGACGGAAGAATACGACAGCTTCAAGTTCGTGCCGATGCTGAAGGGGAAGGTGTGGTGATGCCGGGGCGAAGACAGATTTTAACTTCTTAGTTATAATTATAATACTGCATCCCATCTTAACGCGTGCGGTAAATGACAATTCAAATTCCGCCATCTCATCTTCCCCGCGCAGTTGTCATCGGT
Source organism: uncultured Chitinophagaceae bacterium (assembly GCA_964502525.1). Lineage (GTDB taxonomy): Bacteria > Bacteroidota > Bacteroidia > Chitinophagales > CAIOSU01 > DATLYB01. Next base: position 5,757 of record CAZCXH010000135.1, on the reverse strand, counting down.
GGCGGCTTTGGCGGTATCGAATTTTGCAAGCGGCTGGATACTTCCAAATTCCAGCTTGTTCTTTTCGACAGGAATAATTTCCATACGTTTCAGCCATTGCTTTACCAGGTGGCAACCGCGGGTTTGGAGCCGAGTTCCATCGCGGGTCCGCTGCGGAAATTGTTCGAGGGAAAACAGAATTTTTATTTCCGCATGGGTGAAGTGATGAAGATTCATCCTGAAAAGAATTGTGTCGAAACTTCGCTCGGCAACATCAGCTACGATTATCTCGTCATTGCTACCGGAACAAAAACCAGTTTCTTCGGTCATGATGAAAATTACAAGGAAGTATTCCCGCTAAAAGAGCTACCTCATTCCCTGAGTTTGCGCAATAGTATCCTGCGTGATTTGGAGGAAGCATTGCTGGCGCAGGAGCCGATCGAACGTCAACGGCTGATGGATGTGGCGATTGTGGGCGCGGGCCCAACGGGAGTGGAAGTGGCGGGAGCTATAAGCGAGTTGAGGAAGCATGTGCTTCCGCGCGATTATCCCGAACTGGATTTCAGCCAGATGAATATTTATCTGATTGAGGGAACGGGACGGGTCCTCAGCGCGATGAGCGGGAAATCATCTGAGGATGCTTTGGTTGTCTTAAATCAAATGGGTATCAAAGTGATCCTCAACAAACGAGTGGTGAAACATGACGGAGCGGACGCCACGCTGGATGACGGGACGGTGATTCCCTGCAAAACGCTTGTGTGGGCAGCCGGTGTTACCGGAAGCATGATTGATGGATTGTCCGCGAAGGCAACCGGACGAGGCAACCGGATTATTGTGAATGAATTCAACCAGGCGCAGGGAAGCGCGAATATTTTCGCCATCGGTGACATTGCTCTGATGCAAACAGCGGAAACGCCTCACGGTCATCCGCAGTTGGCTCCCGTGGCGATGCAGCAGGGCGTTTTGCTTGCGAAAAATCTTGAACGATTGGTTGCGAAGGGAAAAATGCAGCCATTCAAATATCTGGATAAAGGCACTATGGCGACTATCGGAAGAAACAAAGCGGTGGTTGACCTCCCGGGAAATATCCACCTGAAAGGATTTATCGCCTGGCTCGCCTGGATGGCGCTGCACCTCATTCAGCTTATCGGATTTCGGAGCAGGCTCGTTGTTTTAATCAACTGGATTTGGAATTACATCACTTATGATCGCAGCATAAGGTTGATATTGAAAGCTAAAAAATAGCAGTGATTTTTAATTATTCCTTCTTGTTTAACTTTACGATTGATACGCAATGAAACAAATCATTTTAAACGTCAGGGAAGATAAACTTCAGTTCCTCGTTGAACTGCTGAGCAGCTTGGAGTTTGTGGAAATCGAGAAGGAGCCTGCCAAAGAAAATGTGCTCAAAGGAATAAAAAAGGGATTTGAAGAAGCGAAACTTATTGAGAAGGGAAGGCTTAAATCACGCTCCGCAAAAGAATTTCTGAATGAGCTTTGAAGTTCAAACTACCCCAAACTTTGAACGGGAAGCTAAAAGATTAATCAAAAAATACCGGTCGCTTAAACGTGAGTTGAAGGAGCTGATCGAATCGCTGGAACAAAATCCAACTCAGGGGGTATCCCTTGGCAATGATGTTTACAAAATCCGCTTGGCAATCCGCTCAAAGGGCAAAGGGAAATCAGGCGGTGCAAGGGTGATAACCTGGGTGAAAATCCTGAAAACAACCGTTTTCTTAATTTCCATTTACTCAAAGGGAGAAGAAGATAATATTACTAAGGAAGAAATACTTAGTTGTCTTGGTGAAGTTCAATCGAAAGAATGAATTTTGGATTCAACTCAAATTCCGCCATCTAAAATCACATCTAAAATCTAACCATGGCTGAAATCATCCGTATGCCCCGCATGAGCGATACGATGGAAGAAGGAGTCATCGTTGTATGGCATAAAAAGGTTGGTGACAAAGTTGCTGTCGGGGAACTGCTCGCTGAAATTGAAACCGATAAAGCCACGATGGATTTTGAAAGCCCGAAAGCGGGTATGCTGCTGCACATTGGAGTGGAGAAAGGACAGGCGGTAAAAATTGACGGAGTCCTTGCTATCATCGGGGAAAAGGGAGAAGATTTTTCCGCGCTGTTAAAAAGCGAACCGGCTAAGGCTCCTGAGAAAAAAGCAGTTCCTGTTTCCGTAGAGGAACCTGTGGCGGTGCAGCCTCCTGTTGCGGCAACGGTCGTCACGAAACAAACCGCGCCTTCAGGCAACGGCAAAATAAAAGCCTCTCCGCTTGCAAAGCGCCTGGCGAAAGAGAGCGGGGTGAGTCTATCGCAGGTGAAAGGCACGGGCGATGAAGGCAGAATCGTGAAGCGTGACGTGGAGGCGCTGATGAAAACGAAGCCTGTGGGTGTTCCCTTAATGACGGCAGTCAGTGGCAAGGAAAGCTACAAAGACGTGCCGCACACGCAGATGCGCAAGACGATTGCCAAGCGTTTGACAGCAAGTAAATTCACCGCACCGCACTATTATCTCACGATGGAAATCGTCATGGACAACGCCATCGAAGCGAGGAAGGGCATCAACGAGGAGCTGGCGCCAGTGAAGATTTCATTCAACGACATGATCGTGAAAGCGGCAGCGATGACGCTGAAAAAACATCCTTACGCGAATGCTTATTGGGGTGAAGAATCCATCCGGCTGAATCATCATGTGCATATCGGGGTAGCGGTTGCAGTGGAGCAGGGGCTAATTGTTCCGGTGCTGCGCTTTGCGAATGAGAAATCCCTTGCGCAGATTTCGCAGGAAACGCAGCAGCTTGCGGAGCGCGGCAGGGCAGGACAGTTGAAACTGGATGAATTGCAGGGCAACACGTTCACCGTTTCCAACCTCGGCATGTTCGACATTGACGAATTTACCGCAATCATTAACAGTCCGGCATCGTGCATTCTTGCAATTGGAAAAATCAAGGAAACGCCAGCGATTAAAAATGGAAACGTTGTCGCGTCAAACATTATGAAAGTCACGATGTCATGCGACCACCGCGTGGTGGATGGCGCAACGGGCGCGAAATTCCTTCAAACCTTCAAGCAGTATCTTGAGAATCCGGTGAGGATGATGTTGTAACAGCAACCTACAGTACTCTGATTTCCCGAACCTGCACCGCTGGGATTGAAACTCCATCCATCAGCAGGATATTTTTCGAAGTGGTGAGCCACACCTTTGTCATCACCTTTTGCAAGCCGCGCTTCTCGCACTCGTAAATGATCTCAACATTTCTGTTGAAAAGACGGCACAGCCACATGACTTGCTTCAGCTTGTTCTTAAGTGTTTTGAGATGCTGTCCCTCGAATGCCGGATCGCTCCCGGCAAGTATCGAAAAAACTGTCTCCCCTTCGTTCATCCTCTTAATTTCCATACGCACCACAGTTTAACAAGGACTTTTACTCATTTTTCTGGTAAAATGTTTCCAAACTTTTTTGCTTGGTTTGCTATTAAAACGAATGGGCAAACAAATGGCACGTAAAAAAACATTGGTAATCGGTGCGTCCGCGCACCCGTGGAGGTATGCCTTCCTTGCGGTGAACAAGCTGCTTCAGAAAGGGTATGAAGTGGTGGCGCTGGGTAAGGAAAAGGGCGAAGTAAGCGGTGTGCCTGTCGAAACGGAGAGAAGGAAATTCGATAAAGTGGATACCGTGACGCTTTACATCAATCCCGAGATACAGAAGGGTTATTACGATTATATCCTTAACACTATAAATCCTAAACGCATCATCTTCAACCCCGGAGCAGAAAATCCCGAATTGGAAAAACTTGCCGAAAAGAAGGGCATCGAAACCATCGAAGCCTGCACGCTTGTGATGCTTTCCACGGGGCAGTACTGAAATGCTTGTTGTTTGTAGCCCTCGCTCGCGTCCCGCGAGCGTGAGTTATCATAAGGCATACAGAACCACAATATTACAAATGGGGCAAGGCCAACCCTGACAGCCCGGTTAAGGTTTTGCCGTTATGAATATGGCGTAACGGATGCTTCAGCCGGAGGCTCGGTGATAGCACACGCCCGCGGGGACGCGAGGGCAAGAGGTTTAATATCTCGTTGCTTCATCACGTAGGGAAAATTTATTAGCTTTCATTCCGCCACGATTTTTTGCAGCCGGTTAGTCAGAATAATTTTAAAACCGTTACAACCATGAAATATTTAACCCTGATTCTTTTGACAATTTTAATTTCGGGTTATGGAAAATCACCTGTAAAAAACACACATAATCAATTAACACGGGAATTATCTAATTCGATTTTAATTGATTCTGTTAAGATTAAACGAATTGAATTAAAGGATATTTGTTTTATTATTGGGGAATCAACCTATCCTAAAATAACAGGACTTAAGGATAAGGCATTTCAGAAGCAATTAAATGATACCTCAACTCCGCAAATAACTAACTGTCATCGTGTTGAAAAACAAGAGCCGCGCGGATTGCGCGGCTCCGTAATTTTCACTTATTCAGGTGAAAAATTAAAAAAAAGAATACGATGATAAAAATAGCTCTTTCTTCGGGAAAAATGATTTGTAATGCAGGCGCTGCGGTGGCGCTGGGCATGCTGCAACGGGTTGAGTTCAATGAACTGGTGGACGGTCGCTTAGGCAAGCGCGTCAAACTTTTCGGTTACGAATATAGCGATATATTTAAATCTAATTTCATCACTCAGCTCAGCGGAGGCAGCTGCGTGGAGGATGTGCAGCAGTTGCGCGAGGCGTGGAAAGAGCATCCGGGTTTTAAGGTGTGTTCGCCCGACACGGTGCTGCGCAGCTTGGATGAATTGAAGGTCAGCGATGCGGTTTTCACCACTGAATCAGGGGTGACGCACCGTTTCAACATCAACACGAAGATGAACGAGCTGCTGCTGAAGGTGAATGTAAAGACCGGGAGGCTGCACCCCGGCACGCCCTATACGCTGGATTATGACAACGTGATTACGGAGTGCGAGAAGTATGATGCAGCCTACACTTATAAAAAAACGCAGGGCTATCAGCCTGCCGTAGCCATCATCGGCAACCTGCCGGTGTATGTGGAGGGACGCAACGGCAACAGCAACGCCCGCTTCCGCATGAAGGAAACCGTTGAGCATTGTCTGAATCTGCTGAAGAAAGAAAACATAGCCGTCCATAAATTCCGCAGCGACAGCGCGGCATATCTGCAGGACGTCATTGAATTGCTCGAAGCAGAAAGCATCACGTTTTACATCCGCGCCATGGCATCCCAAGACCTCAAGCTGCACATCCGCAACATCAGGGAGTGGACGGGTTTTCGTTACAATCATCGTCCCGTGGAGTTGGCTGAAATGGAGTATGCTCCTTTTGGCGGTGATAAAAAATACCGCGTCATCCTGCAGCGCAAGAAAAAAACTGACGGACAGACGGACGCTTTCAGCGGGGATGATTATGAATATTACGCCATCCTCACCACCGACACTATCTCAACTCCAGAGGAAATATTCGCCTTTTACAATCAGCGGGGCAGCAGCGAGAAAGTGTTCGATGTGCTCAAAAACGACTTCAACTGGAATCGCCTGCCTTCATCATTCCTTGCAGAAAATACCGTATATATGATTCTGTCCTGCATCAGTTGCGTGTTGTTCGAGTGGCTCAAAGACAGCGTCAGAGCCTATATCAGCGGCATCCAACAAACACATCGCCTCAAAGAATTCATCTACCGTTTCGTCACGGCCGCAGGCAAATGGATCCGGCAAGGCAGGCAAACCATCCTGAAAATATTCAGCGACAG
>CAZCXH010000134.1:0-14005 GCA_964502525.1 uncultured Chitinophagaceae bacterium | reverse complement strand
GCCGTAATCCTTGTTTGTTCATCCTGCCAAACTTATGAATCCAGCGGTACACCGCTGTTCCAGGCACCTGATATTCCCAGCATACCTCGCTGACCGCACTCAGATTCCGCTCTATCTCACTAACCTTCTTGCGTTTGAATGTTTCACTGAAATAACGGCTTTGTCTTTCCCGTGTTGTCAGCTTTTCATACGATGCTATTATTGCCATCTTTTGACCATTTTTGAGTTGAATAATCAACTCGAAATCGGTCAACGTATTTCAGGCAACCACAGTTTTGCGCTGCAACCGTAAACCGTAAACATAAAAACTGTAAACAGAAATAGAAAATGTAAGATTTTATCCCGCGCACAGTATAAGTTGTGGATATTTAGTGGACAACGCACATCCCATGGTTGAATCTTCCCGTCCAATAGTTTTAATCTTGCGCCTATTATTGAATCTTCCATTTTTATAACAATAAAAAATAAAATTTTATGCTGGAAGTAATGAGAATCAACCGCCTGATTAGCTTGAGGAAACAATTGCTGAAATCAAAATCGGACGCTAAAAAATCGCTGAATAAAGGTGACCTGAATGACTATTACGAAAAGCTTAAAAAAGCAAACAAGCTGAAAAGCGAATTTTCCGAGACATTACACATGAAAGTGTAATACCAGTTAAGTTTCTGGCAACAGACGCGAATTCAACCTGCAAAGATTGTCTTACCCACCTCTGCTTTAGTTATCTTTTGGTATCCTGCCGGAAGGATGTGTTCAGTGGCTAATTTTGCCGAATCCCAATAAGCATGTCCGACACGCCTTACATCAGCTTTGTTATTGCAGGCAGAAATGATGACTATGGCGGAGACTTCAATGACCGGCTTTCCAACTCCGTTAACCAGCTTGCGCATCTTGTAGAGAAATTTCGCCTGCCTTCGGAATATATAGTGGTCAACTACAATCCCATTGCAGAAAAGCCATCCCTATCGCAGGCGATTAGCTGGCCCGAAAAAAGAAATTATCTGCGAATCAGAATCATTACCATAACCAATGAAATTCACAAACAGCTCGAAAATCCTCAAGTACGAAAATCTCTTCCCTTTTATGAATACATTGCTAAAAACAGCGGCATCCGGAGGGCAAGAGGAGAATACATTTGCGCGGCAAACCCCGACATCCTTTTTCACCCGCGAATCATCACATGGCTGAGTAAAAGACCGCTTCGAAGGAATTATTATTACCGTACGGACCGGTGCGATTTCAAAAAGCCGATTTCGCCTCCCCCACCTGACCCTGCTGAGTTTATCAAATGGCTGAAATCAACGATCTATCGTATCTATCTCAAGGGCAACCATTATGAGCAAAAAATGCCATTTGGACTCACTTTGCCCGTTCTTCGTTTATACAACAGGGGGGTGCTTAAATTGGAATTATTCTTCAGCCGGTATCCCCGTATGGGCGTATCCCTCGGATGGGTGGTCAATTATCATAATGCGGAATATCGCTATCACTGCAATGTGAGCGGTGACTTCATGATGATGCATCGTGACAGATGGTCTGATCTTCACAGTTACCCTGAAAACACGCGCATCTCACTGCATACCGATTCCTTGTTTGTTGTAGCTGCGGGAGTTAACGGCTTGAAGGAAAAAGTGCTGCGCTGGCCCATTTATCACCAGGATCATGGCAGAAGGTATGATGCGCAGAAGGACGCGCTCGACCCTGTTTTGCGCCAGGCTTATTTGTTCTTCCAGGACGAAGCTCAGAAAATGATCAGGGAAAAGAAATCCAAGATATACAACCCTGATAATTGGGGCCTGGCTGATTACAAGTTGGATGAAATGGAATTCTGATATCATCTCCAAGCATGAAGATTAGTCATAGCCATACATCATAACTGAACCCTGACTTCCGCTGAATCTGTTGTCCAAAACGGTTCCTGTGCGCGTAAAAGACAAACTGGAGGCATATCAGGAATCATCAGGAATCCGGTGAATACAGAAATACAATTATTTTTATAGTGATGTTTCGATAATCCCAAGCACAGAATCTTAAATTTATGGAGGAAATTCCCGGTTTCATCTTTTTAGGCCAGGGTGCGGAAAAATTAAAGAGTTTTACAAATACCTACCTGGTAATTATCAGCGCAATACTCACTGATATCATATTGAACCAGGCCTGCGGCTTTTATCATGACAAGAGTGTCGTGCTGACGTCAGGTGCTGCAATAGATTTTATGCTCTCCCGGCAAGGCGCGCTTTTTATGACAGTTTGGGCGCTGATTGCCGGAGGCCATTATGTCATAATTCCGGTAATCATGAAGATACTGTCCTATATGGTCAGAGGCGCGCTCCTATCAGCAGGCAACTTATTTTTCTATTCGATTTATTTCATTTTTACGAAAATCCTCCGGCTGAAGGCAGAGAAGAAGTTTTCTTTCATCCAGGAAGATGAGTTGCTGAACTATGCGCTGTACTTAATACGCGTCTGCCATTACAAAAACGGATATACCGTCAGGAATAAATATTACAGATTCTACAAATGGTATGTGCTTAATATTGCAACCCCGTTCTGCCAATCTGCTCATAACGTGCACTTGACCACCGCGCTTTTGATGTCAACACTTGCAGTCATTTATCAGTACAGGTTCTTTGAACTGGTTCCTGCAATTTATTACATGGTTATGGGCGTGACGGCATGTTATATTATAAATTCAATAATTGTTGCATGGGTAACAACCAAACCGGATTATTTCCTTAAAATTATCGCAATTTCAATCAGCCATTCCGACTCTCTGAAAACAACCAAACAAAAAGCCTGACGAAAAAGCGATACTTTCTGAAATAAGGCATGCCGTCCATATCTCCCTTCCTGAGTATTGTCCTTGTCGCCCGGAACGACAACTACAGCGGTGACTTCAACGAACGCCTGCACAACGCCATGTATTGGCTTGCGTGGCTCATTGAAAAGCATAAACTGCCTGCTGAGATCCTCATAGTTGATTACAACCCTGTGCCTGAAAATGAGCCGCTTGTCAAAATGCTTCGCTGGCCGAAAAGCAGATATCTGACAATACGCCTGATTCATGTGCCAGGCGAAATTCACCAGGCGCTTATCAATCCCGATGTCAGGAAAACCGTTCCTTTGTTCGAATTTAATGCCAAAAACATGGCGATCAGAAGGGCAGGAGGCGAGTACATCCTCAGCACCAATGCCGACATCCTGCTCCATCCATCCATCATCAAGTTTATCTCGGGAAAAATGCCTTGCAAGAAGAGTTATTACCGTACCGATCGTTATGACTTTAGAAGGCTTGATTTCTATGACTTCGACAATCCATACTTCACGCTGCGGAAGGTTCAGCGCAATGTCTTCCGCCTGATGCTCAAAGGCTATGCGTATCCTGTAAAACGGGGCGAGAATTTAGCCGAAAAAATCATCTCAAGGATCAAAAACTCCAGACGCATATTCTTCGACATTCATCTTTCGAAGGTTAAACCGCTTGCTTATAAGTGGGAAATAAACGTCAACCATGATGGTTATTTAATGAAATACCATACGCATTGCAGCGGTGACTTCATGCTCATGCACCGCGACCACTGGTTCAGCCTGCGCGGCTATCCGGAAGATACATACATATCTACGCATTGCGATGCCATCTTCACAGTGATGTCGCGGATGCTGGGGCTAAAAGAAGCGATCCTGCCTTGGCCCATCTACCACCAGGATCACGAAAGGCGATACAACACTGATTTTGATAAAATAAAAAACAATGAAGATATAAACCGCATGTTCAAGAGGTTTTTGAAGGATACGCATGAAATGGAAACCTCGCGCCAACCGAAGATCGTCAATCCGCCTGACTGGGGGCACGCCAATGAAAATTTCCTGGAAACCATTGTCTGATCTCTATCTTTTACATCCGGGCGGGAAGCAGCGCTCTTTCGCTTTTTTCGGAAATTTGCATCCAATAATCATCATAAGGGCTGAACGCCTGCCGAAAAAATTAAAAACTAATGGGCAGCTCTAAAAATTGCTTTTTTTATCGCCTCACCCCTTCCCTCTCCAGAAGGAGAGGGTGTAAGGGGTAGAATTTTTAGAACTGCCCCAATATTACTCATGCCGTTTTCTTCGCCCTATTTAAGTATTGTGCTTGCAGCCCGCAACGACAATTACAGCGGAGATTTCAACGACAGGCTGCAAAACTCAGTTCGCTGGCTCAGCTATTTTGTTGAGAAAAACAAACTGCCCGCTGAACTGATAATTGCCGACTACAACCCGATTCCGGAAAATAAGCCATTGAGGGAAATGATTAGCTGGCCCGACAACAGGAGATATTTAAAAATCCTGCTTCTGCATGTCCCCAATGAGATACATAAAAGGTTGACTAATCCAACAGTAAGAAAGACAGTACCCCTCTTTGAATTCAACGCCAAAAACATGGCGATTCGCAGGGCGAAGGGTGAATATATTCTAAGCACCAATGCCGACATCATCTTTCATCCGTCCATCATCAAGTTCATCGCAAAAAAAATCCCTCAAAAAAGCCGTTACTACCGCACCGACCGCTTTGACTTCAGGAAGATTGACACATACGATTTTAATCATCCCCAAAGGACACTTCGAAACATTCAGCGCAAGGTTTACCGCATCATGATCAAAGGCTACGGTTATCACCTGAAAGGGAATGGCGAGAACCTGCCGGAAGAATTATTAATACGCTTAAGAAATTCCTGGCGCATTTTCCTTGACATCAACCTTGTCAAGATTGAAAAGTTAGCCATGAAATGGAATCTGAACATCACTTATGATGCGTTCGCCCAGAAATACCATACCCATTGCAGCGGTGACTTCATGCTCATGCACCGCAATCACTGGTTCGACTTGCGCGGCTATCCGGAGGACACTTTCATTTCCACCCATTGTGATGCAATCTTCACAGTGATGTCCGGAGTTTCAGGGTTGAAAGAGAAGATTCTGCCATGGCCCATTTACCACCAGGACCATCAAAGGCGTTATAAAGCCGACTTTGACGAAAGCAAATACGACAAGGAGATCACCGATATGTTCAAACGGTTCATGGATGACAGCCGGGAGATGGAGGCGCTGGGAAAGCCCAGGATAACCAATCCGGCAGACTGGGGACATGCCGGTGAAAATCTTGCTGAAACCCTTATTTGACTGATATTTTTGCGAAATTTGAGACCGTACCCAAAAGTTTGAATATTGAGTCCGCTCTGAAAAGTCATCAGATGAATGCTCTATAAAAATCATGCGATGTGTAATTGTTTCTATATCGTCCTATTAGCAATTCATCCGATGACTAATGCCGGTTTATCGGAGTGGACTCAAGTTTAAAGGGATTTCAGTTCGTAACATCTCTTTCTGAACGGTATAGCCGCAAATCTAAAACAAGCAAAGCCTGAACATGTCGGAAACCATTGGGATTATTGGTGTGGGCAAGATGGGATTGTGCTTTGCCCTCAACCTGGAACTTAGCGGATTCCGCGTTTTGGGAATGGATATGGATAAAGATTATGTCAGTACGATCAACGACAGAACCCTTCGCTCTCCGGAACCGCAGGTGAATGAACTGCTTAAGGCATCCAAAAATTTCCATGCAACCACCGATCTTAAATCCGTATTGGACGAAACCGACATCATCTTCATTTCGGTTGCCACTCCCACTTCTGATGAAGGATATGACCATTCTCAGGTTGACCGGGTACTTGACCTCATTGCCTCATTTGGCCAACAGCCGCTTAGAAAGCATCTTATCATCGCATGCACCACCATACCCGGCTATTGCGACAAGGCCGCAGCCAAAGTAGCCCCTTACAATATTTCATTGAGTTATAATCCTGAATTCATCGCCCAAGGCAGCATTATCAACGACCAGCAGTATCCCGACCAGGTGCTGATTGGAGAGGCCGATAAAAATGCAGGTGATGCCATTGAAAACATCTACAGGCGCCTCACTAAAAGCAACCCCCGCTTTTGCCGCATGAGCCGCCTCAGCGCTGAGATTTGCAAGCTCGCCACCAACTGTTTTCTGACTACCAAAATCTCATTTGCCAATGCCATTGGCGATCTTGCCATTGCGGCAGGCGCTGAACCCGAAAAGATACTTAACGCCATCGGTGCCGACAGCCGCATTGGCGACAAATACCTGAAGCACGGCTTTGGCTTCGGTGGTCCCTGTTTTCCGCGCGATAACCGGGCGCTCAGGCTGTATGCTGATAAAATCGGATACGATCTGCTGATAAGCCAGGCAACCGACAAAACCAACGCCTATCACCTTGAGTTCTTGCTGAAGCAATGGCTGCAGCGCCATGAAGACAGCAAGGAAGTGGTGTTCGATTATGTAACCTACAAACCGGGTTCCGTTATCCTTGAAGAGTCACAGCAACTGGCGCTGGCGGTTAAGATGGCGCAGGCAGGCAAGCATGTAAGAATCCGTGAAAGGATGGCAGTCATCAAAGAGGTGAAAAAAATTTACGGAGATTTGTTTCAATACGAGGAAAGAAGCTGAACCTGCCGGAAAACCGGAACCTTACTTCAGCTCAAACTCCGAACTTCCCAATTCGTGCCCGTCCTGATAGAAGTAAACTTTGTAGGTGCCTTCGCCATAACCCTGCGTCTGCGACCATTGGACGCAGACATTTTGCTTTTGATTGCTGTAGGTGAAGGGAGCCGTTGTGGTGTATTGCTGCTGTTCGCCAGTTTCAGTCGTAAACATTCCTGACCCCGATGACTCAATTGCTATTGTTGCCCCCTGCGGGTTCAATATGCGCACCAATATCACCTTCTCACCAGGGTCAACTCCCCTGTTCTCAGGCACATCAAAGCATACTTTCAACTTTTCCGTTTTTTTCGCTTTTGTGGTCGGCACTTCCCGGTCGTTTGATTTCATAAAGATGCCTGTAGCTCTCACGTTTTCCGGTATCAGCAACGAACTGAGCGCAACCTTTCTGGTCAGCACCGTTTTTTCGGATAAAAGCTGCGATTTCTCAGTTTGCAATTGAACGTTGATCGCCTCCTTAGCCCTGACGGTGTCAGTGAGCGCAACAATCTTTGCGTTCATCGAGTCAATTTGGGCAAGATACTTTTGATTGTCTGCTTTGAGCGATTTGAGCAATGCCCGCGCCCGGTCAAGCTCCTTCTTATCCTTCAGCAGGCTTTCGATCTGCGAGCGCTTGTCTTCCAGGTCCTTTTTTATCTGCATCAGTTCGCTGCTAAGCTCGGTGTTTGTTCCCGCAAGGGAATCCAACCTTTGGTTGGTAACCGCGAGCACCGCATCAACGCTGTCAAGATCAGCGGTAAGAGCGGTCTTTTCAGCCTCCAGCGCCAGATTTTTCTCTCTTGACTTATAGTTGTTGTAAGCAAAAAATCCGTTCAGGAGGATAAGAATAATAATCAGAACTATATAAAATGTCTTTTTGCTATCCTGAGATTGTGCGTTCATTTGTATATAGATTTGCTTTTTTCAAAACCGCCCCAAAGCTAATAACTATTTGCATATATTTCGTAAGCTAAAAAAATGGAATTAACACCCGATTCGTGGAATAGGCGTTATCTGAAAAAAGAAACAGGCTGGGACATAGGTGCAGCATCGCTTCCGCTCAAAACCTTTTTTGACACGCTTTCTGATAAACGGTTGAAAATTTTGATTCCCGGAGGAGGAAACGGCTACGAAGCCGAATACCTTTTCAAAAACGGCTTTACACGCGTTTTTCTCCTTGACTGGGCTGCCAAACCTCTTGAACACTTCCGCAAACGTGTGAAAGATTTTCCGGCCAATCATCTTGTTCGCAGCGATTTTTTCAAACACCGCGGCAAATATGACCTGATAATCGAGCAGACATTCTTCTGCGCCATCAATCCGGAATTGCGCAGCGCTTATGCCCGCAAAGTTTTTGATTTGCTGAATGATGGCGGCAGGCTGGCGGGCGTGTTATTCGATGACAAGCTGAATAATGACCATCCACCGTTTGGCGGCACAAGAAAAGAGTACCGGAAATATTTTGCTCCTTATTTTAGCTTCAGGCATTTTGAGCGGTGCTATAATTCGATTGAACCGAGGAAAGGGAGGGAGTTATTTATTAATCTTGTGAAAAAGAAAATCAATGCTTGAAAGCATTATCCTCGAAAATCTGCTGGTGTTCGACATTGAAACCGTTCCGCAGACAGCAAATTTCAGTGATCTTCAGGAGCCGCTGAAGGCGTTATGGGAGCAAAAATCCAAAAGAATTAAAAAAGATGAAGGTACTGTTCCCGATGACCACTTCTATGAAAGGGCAGGCATCTATGCAGAGTTTGGCAAAGTGATTTGCATTTCAGCGGGATATTTTAAAAAATCTTATCCGGGAAGTTATTCATTCAGGGTAAAGACTTACGCATCCGAAAATGAGAAAGAGATTCTCCTGCAATTCAAGGACATGCTTGACAAGCACTATTCCTCCAGCGAGCATGGGCTGTGCGGACATAACATCAGGGAGTTTGACATTCCCTATCTGTGCAGAAGAATGCTCGTGAACGGAATCAACCTGCCCGCCATCCTTGACTTGTTTGGAAAAAAACCCTGGGAAGTTCAGCATATTGACACGATGCAACTTTGGAAATTCGGTGACGTGAAAAGCTACACCTCGCTGAAGCTGCTTGCTGCCATCTTCAACATCCAAACTCCCAAAGACGATATTGACGGCAGCGATGTGGCGCGCGTGTTCTGGCAGGAGAAAAATCTGCCGCGCATCGTGAAATATTGCCAGAAAGATGCGGTGACCGTTGCGCAATTACTCCTTAGATTCAAAGGATTGCCGCTGATGAGCGAAAAGGATATTGTGATGACTAACGGAGGGGTGCAAGCAAATCCTGGATTAAATTTGTAACATGAGCACTCAGAAAAAAAGCGAACTGAAAAAAGCGACATACAACGAAGCCATGCGGTACCTGGAAAATGCCAGGCAGTCATTGCAGAAAGCCGGAAAGTCTGGTAAATATTACCAGGATAGGAAGTACGTAAAAACCGGTTCAGCTACGGCATATAGCGGCATGCTGTTGGCGCTGGATACTCTTTTTAAAATTAAAAACATTGCCCCGCCAAAAGCAAAAAGGAGAAGCATTGAATGGTATAGAGACCAGCTCCGCAAGATTGACTTTAAGTTGATGAATGAAGTGAATACTGCGTATGATGTATTGCATCTTCTTGGTTATTACGAAGGTTTCCCGAATGTTAATGTTATCAATGAAGGATTGGATAGTGCTCTTGCCGTAATTCAACGCATCAAACCTTACAACTAAGAGCTATTCATTGTTCAAACCAACATTTCCATCTATTTTAGCCATTAATTTTTAATGGGGAACACTCTCTTAGAAGTAAAAAACCTCGTCACCGAGTTTAAGACGGACGAAGGAACCGTAACTGCTGTAAACGACATCAGTTTCACCCTTAATCGTGGTGAAACCATTGGCATTGTTGGCGAATCCGGATCCGGCAAGTCGGTGACTTCTCTGTCGGTGATGCGCCTGATCCCCAATCCTCCCGGAAAAATCAAGTCGGGTGAAATCATTTTCCATTCAAAACATTCAGGGCCTGTTGATTTGCTGAAACTGTCCGAAGCGGAAATGAGGAAATATCGCGGCAATGAAATCTCGATGATTTTCCAGGAGCCGATGACTTCGCTGAACCCGGTTTTCACTTGTGGCGACCAGGTGATGGAAGCCATTATCCTCCATCAGAAAAAAACCAAGCAGCAGGCTAAAGAGCTCACCCTCGATCTTTTCAAAAAAGTGGAGTTGCCAAGTCCTGATAGGATTTTCAGCGCATATCCCCACCAACTCTCCGGTGGGCAGAAGCAGCGCGTGATGATAGCCATGGCGATGTCGTGCGAGCCGGGGATACTGATTGCCGATGAGCCCAGCACAGCGCTTGATGTAACCGTGCAGGCAAGAATTCTTGATTTGATGCGCCATCTCCGCGACATGATGGATATGTCCATCATATTTATTACGCATGATCTGGGCGTCATTGCAGAAATTGCCGACCGGGTGCTGGTCATGTACAAAGGGAAAATTGTGGAACAGGGTAAAATCAAGGACATCTTCTCCAACCCGCAGCATCCTTATACCAAAGGCTTGATGGCTTGCCGTCCCCCGCTTAATACGCGGCTGCGCAGGCTTCCGGTCATTGCCGACTTCATGAGCGAAGATGAGCAAGGCAACATGAAAGTACTCGAAACCTCCATTGACAAGGTTATCAATAACGTAATCGTCACGAAAGAAGAAACCAGGAAGCGCTATGATGAATTGCAGCAGAAGAAGCCCCTTCTCGAAGTGCGCAACCTGAAAACCTACTTCCCGTCAAAGAGAAATTTCTTTGGAAAAATTTTGGACTATGTGAAGGCGGTTGACGATGTCTCGTTTGATGTTTATCCGGGAGAAACGCTGGGATTGGTGGGAGAGTCCGGATGCGGCAAAACAACTTTGGGAAGAACCATTCTGCGGCTGGCAGAAGCGCATGAAGGCAAGGTATATTATAATGGCACAGATTTGTTTTCACTGCCGAATGCTCAGATGAACAAGCTGCGCGAAGACATGCAAATTATTTTTCAGGACCCCTACTCTTCGCTCAACCCGCGCATGACCATCGGTGGCGCCATTATGGAGCCGATGAAGGTGCATAACCTGCATGGAAGTGATGCGGAGCGCAAGCAGAAAGTTTTGGATTTATTAAAAAAAGTAAATCTGAGAGAAGAGCATTTCAACCGCTACCCGCATGAATTTTCAGGCGGGCAAAGACAACGCATTTGCATCGCCCGCGCGCTTGCGTTGAATCCCAAGTTCATCATCTGCGATGAATCTGTTTCAGCATTGGACGTTTCCGTGCAGGCGCAGGTGCTGAACCTGTTAATCCAACTGCGGAACGAGTTTGAGTTCACGTACATTTTCATCTCGCATGACCTGTCTGTCGTGAAATTCATGTCTGACCGCATGGTGGTGATGGACAAGGGCAAAATCGAGGAGATGGGTCCCGCTGACGAAATCTATAACCATCCGCAGCGCGAATACACTAAGAAGCTGATTAACGCCATCCCGAAGGGACGACTGGAAGACATTGAGCGGAGGATGAATGAGAGGGCGGCAGCGGTGAGATAACTTCCGGCAGCATTCATGTAAAATCTTATTACCCTTCTCACTTAAATTCGTTTACCATTTAATCATGTTAATTGAAACACAAAAAACAAAAGGGCAGATTTAAAAAGTTCTCTCCTTCAAATCGTTCCTTTGAAAGAAAAGGAAATAAGCCAATCAAAAAAGAGAATCTATCCGCGCCTCAGGATAAAGAGCGCCATCTCCCGCTAACTTTTAATAATCGCCTCTTGCAGCATCTCAAAAGCGCTCCCGGAAAGAAATTCGCGCGCAAGAGCATTTACAAGAAATTCATCCATGAATTCAGCAAGCAGGAGATGGGACTCGCGATTTCAGAACTGGAGAAGGAAGGAAAAATCATGATTGATGGAAGCCGGGTGCATCTGCCGTATCAATCAAAGCAGCATTCGCAAAACCATAAAAAGAAGCATGGCGCGAACGCATACGAAGGCACTTTGGAAATGACCAAATACGGCTATGCATTCGTCACTGTAAAGGATTTGGAACATGACATTTTTGTCAGCTCGCCAAAATTGCACCGCGCATTGGATGGCGATACGGTGAAGGTTGCAGTGGTCAAAGTGCGGACGAACGGCAAGATGGATGGGGAGGTGGTAGAAATCGTCAAGCGCGCGAACAACAGGTTCCTTGGCACGGTGCATGTTTCGCCCAAATTTGCCTTCCTGATTCCCGATCGCAGGAACATGCTGCATGACATTTACATTCCGCTTGACAAACTTAAAGAAGCCAGGAACCACGACAAAGCGATTGCCATCATCACGCATTGGCCCATCGAATCGAAAAGCCCTGCCGGTGAGATTGTGGAAGTGCTGGGCGAATCAGGCAGAAACGACATCGAAATGAAATCCATCCTGATTGAGAACGGGTTCCCATTGAGCTTTTCGCAGGAAGCGCTGAGAGAATCCGAAAAAATCCCTGATGAGATTTCAGAGGAAGAAATAAAGCGCAGGCGCGACTTCCGCAGCATCACCACACTGACGATTGACCCCGATGATGCAAAGGATTTTGATGACGCGCTCTCCATTCAGAGACTTCCAAATGGAAACTGGGAGGTGGGTGTGCACATCGCTGATGTAACGCATTACGTGAAGCCGGGTTCCGCATTAGACAATGATGCAGCCGAACGCGCTACTTCGGTTTACCTCGTTGACCGGGTGCTGCCGATGCTTCCGGAAAAACTTTCCAACAAAGTCTGCTCGCTGCGACCGGATGAAGACAAACTTTGTTTCTCCACAGTGTTCGAGCTCGATGAAAACGCGAAGGTTCTCGAAGTGTGGTATGGGAAAACCATCATCCGATCGCAAAAACGATTTACCTACAAAGAAGCGCAACAGGGGCTTGAGACAGGCAAAGGGGTTTTTGCCAAAGAATTGCAAACGCTTAATTCGCTTGCGCGCAATCTGCGCAATGAGCGCATAAAACACGGTTCCATTCCTTTTGAAACCACCGAGGTAAAATTCAAACTGGATGAAAAAGGTTTTCCGGTTGAAGTCGTGCTGAAAGAAATGACCGATGCCAACTGGCTGATTGAAGACTTCATGCTGCTTTCCAATAAATATGTAGGGAAATACGCGGCTAAGCTCCGGCACGGCAAGCAGCCTGCTCCGTTCGTTTACCGAATCCATGACAGCCCGGATATGCTGAAACTAGAATTGTTTTCACAGTTTGCAAAAAACTTTGGATACAACATCAAGTTCACCGAGCCGGAAGAAATTGCCGACCAGTTGAACCGCCTCATAAAAATGGTGCGTGGAAAGAAAGAACAAAACGTGATCGAGCAGATCGCGATTCGCTCAATGGCAAAAGCTGCATACAGCACCAAAAACATCGGGCACTTCGGATTGGCATTCGAACATTACTCGCATTTCACGTCACCCATCAGGCGCTATCCCGACATGCTGGCACACCGTATTTTGGATCAATGCCTCAACAACGCTGAAATCCTTTATCAAAAAGATAATCTTGAACAGCTTTGCATCCACTCATCCAACCGCGAGCGCAGCGCAATGGAAGCCGAACGCGAGTCGGTGAAATACAAGCAGGTGGAATTCATGAGTGATAAGATCGGCAATGAATATGACGGGATTATTTCAGGTGTGGTCTATAAAGGTATTTACGTGGAAATGACCGAGACCAAATGCGAAGGTTTCGTTCAT
Source organism: uncultured Chitinophagaceae bacterium (assembly GCA_964502525.1). Classification (GTDB taxonomy): domain Bacteria; phylum Bacteroidota; class Bacteroidia; order Chitinophagales; family CAIOSU01; genus DATLYB01. The sequence goes on along the minus strand of CAZCXH010000134.1, from coordinate 701 downwards.
ACTAAAAATCTGGGTGAAGGAAATTTTACATTTGATGAGGCCAATTACAGCCTGGTTGACCAGGATGAAGGAACAACATACAGGCTGGGCGATGAAATCAAGGTGCGTGTCATTGACACCAATTTGGAAAACAGGACGATAGATATGGAGCTGGCGGAATGAACGTCCGGTGCGCCCATCACACCAACCTTGCCAGTGCTATTCCCATAAATGTTGCAGCAAGTCCGATCAGTACGCTTGAGGTTATGTAAAGCAGCGCAAGGAACACTTGTTCTTCGCGCATCAGCATAACGGTTTCCTGAGAGAACGCAGAAAAGGTGGTAAATCCACCGCAAATACCGGTAGCAAGAAACATGCGCCATTGTGACGTAATTTTTCCACTTAGTGATAAACCAAACAACACACCGATAATGAAACATCCTGCAACATTCACTGCAAGCGTGCCGTACGGAAAATTTGTAAGATATTTCAACTGAATGAATTGCGTGGTCATATAACGGAGGACAGAGCCTATAAATCCACCCATTCCAATAATAAGCATGGTCTTCATTGCTGAGATGAGCGAAAGTAGTTCATTTGCAATTATGGCATTTATATGCAAAAACTGATCGAAAAATGAGGCTGATAATGTCCCTGCTGATAATGCCGGCAGGGCAATCGCATCTAAATTTTAAGAATCTTGAGAAGGTAGTCTCTGTCCC
>CAZCXH010000133.1:0-14062 GCA_964502525.1 uncultured Chitinophagaceae bacterium | reverse complement strand
ATACTGACGTCCAACGGTGAGCAATCGCCAAAACAAAAACCTGTCAGGGTAGATGACTTTTGAATGTCGGACAAGTAACGAGAATTGCTTTGTCCTTTTTGAAGTGTCCCAATGATTTGAAGTAGAAAGTCATAACGTCCTTTTATGGTGTCAATAGCTTTTGATGTCCCGATGATGTGGATTGTTTCCAATACCTGCAAACCTGTCCGTTGAATGGTTTGAGGTAAGTAGTCGCCTGTAAAAACCTGCTGTCTGCCAGCATTACTATTACTGCTGTTGCTATTTGTCAGGTTTGTTGTCGAGGTAAGTTGTGTCTTTTTCTTGCTGTTACCCGCAAGAACGGCAATCACCACGATTACGATTATTATTGCAATGAGTGTTGTCATATTGTATTTGTCCGTTTGTTTTTAGCACTTCTGTTTAGAGTTGGCACTGTCGTCATAGAGTTACCGCTAATATGCAATACCCAAATTATCTTAGCTTTATTCGGCAAAGAGTTTACAATGGCTTTAGAGCAATGGCAGATAGATGACTTCAGGAAAGCCCGCCCTGATACGGGTTCTGAGGTGTTGTGCCATGCCCCGTTCAAGAGCATTTATTTCGCGATGGGCGGAAGGCTGTTCACCTGTTGTTTTAACAAGATTTATAATCTGGGAACATATCCCGAACAGTCAATAAAAGATATTTGGTTTGGCAGAAAAGCGGATATATTCAGGGATGCGCTGAGGCGCGATGATTTGTCATTGGGTTGCCAGATATGCGGGCATCTGATCGCGGCAAGGAATTTTGATGGGATACCTATTAAAAATTTTGATTATTATGGATGGGATGAACAGGGCTACCCCACCAAAATTGACTTCGAGCTGAGCAACACCTGCAACCTCGAGTGCATCATGTGCCGAGGGGAGTTATCATCGTCCATCAGGCAAAACCGTGAGAGGAAGCCACCGATTCCATCGCCTTATGACAGCGAGTTCATCCGGCAGTTGGATGAGTTCATCCCGCATCTGCAAAATTCTCACTTTCTTGGAGGCGAACCTTTTCTGATTCCCCAGTACCTCGATATCTGGGAAAGGATGATTGAGCTGAATCCAAAAATTTCAATATCGGTTCAGACCAACGGCACTGTCATGAATGAACGCATCATGCGCATTCTCGACAAGATGTCGTTCTCCATAGCGGTATCCATTGATTCCATTGAAAAAGACACTTATGAGCAGATCAGGGTGAATGCAAAGTTTGAAAGGGTGATGGAGAATATCCGGCAACTGAAGCAATATTGCGTTCGCAAAGGGAAAATGCTGACGATATCCTATTGCCCCATGCAGCAGAACTGGCATCAGTTGCCGGCAGTCGTGGAGTTTTGCAATGATTTGAATGTGGAGGTCTTTTTCAATACCGTTACGCTTCCCGTTAAATGCGCTTTGAATTACCTTCCTGCTGCCGGGTTGGAAAAGATCATTGCATTCCTTGAAAAACACGACTTGCCGGAAAATACTGAAATTGAGAAACATAACAGGAAGTGCCTTGAAGGCGTGAAGAATCAGTTAAAATACTGGCGCGAACAAGTGGAGCGCAACGAGCGCGTCCTGGGTGCGACAGGCAAGGCAACAGGGCTAAGCGATTTCTTTGACCGCGTGAAACATTATATTGAAAGTCTTGATGATAAAAGTTGGGATGAAAAAGGGAAACTGTTTTCAGACATCGAGGAGAAAACTGACTATATGCTTCGCTGCGCGGAAGACGAAGGCTTTCTGAAGGAAGCCGAAGAATACATCTGCGCCCTTGAGCCCGGAATCATCTGCGACTTTGGCGCCACGGCTGAGAAGGAAGTGCTGTATTCTTTGCTGAAAAGCTATGTCGGTGTTTGAAATCTAATCCACCTCCAATTCAATCCTCAGCAGGTGGCTTGAGAAATTTTTTCCGAGGTTATCCATCCGCATGGATGAGCTGCCACCGCCATCGAGGGCTTCATAACAAATGAAATTCAGCGACTCAATCGCATCCCACTCGAAGCGTATTACTTTCCCTTTGATAAGCCCCTTGAAATGCGATTTCACCAACTCAGCGGTGAGGTATTTTTTCAGGGTAGGGTAGTGCTCCGGCTTCCGCGCCATCACCCCGATGTTGCAGATGTCATTCTTATCTCCTGAACGCGCACTGGCGATGTCAATGAGCCTTATTTTATTCATTGCTGATATTGTATATTTACCGCTTACAGTTTATGAGTTGTCCGCTTTGTGCGTCCGCCTTCGCTTTCTTTTGCTTTTGTTACGCTTATTTCCATTGTATAGTGGCTACTAACTTAAAACTGCAGTGAAACTGTGAAACGATTTCTTTTCCCTTCCGAATTGCAGGAACTAAACTACGAAAAAGCGCTCGATATCCTATTGAATGCTGTTGTTAATCTCCTTCACTTTTGGCTTACGGCTTGGAAGCTAAGACACTGAAAAAATATGCCATAAATATATATGATAGCCTCATTAATAATTCTCCTGCATCCGCAGGATGAATTGCGGAAACAACACGCAGTAAAGAGCAAGAATCAAGACAAACCACGGATTGGCAAGAGTAAGGCATACCAGCAGCGCCAATGGAATATCTTCTTCATTGCTGTTGTTCACAAACGAAAAATAATTTTTCCAGTCAGCAAGGTATCCCTTCTCATAAATGAAAAGATAGACATACAGCCTGAGGATAATCAATACTATCAAAAGTGCCCCCGCCAAAACCGAAACATGCAATAAAGCAAACAAAAAAGCCAGATGCGAAACCGCCTCAGCAGGGTAAATGCAATTCAAGCTTAGCTTTTTTATTTTTTCGGCACCAAGGCTCAGCGCCCAGGTTTTTGCCCCGCCCAACCGGTCTTGCTCATAGTCTTCAAACTGATGGAAGGCAATGTTTCGGAATCCGACAAAAAACTGCCATGCAAAGACCATCAAAACCAATATTTGCATTTTATCATTCATTTCGCTGCCTTCGAGCATTGCCAATGAAACGATCACCGAAGGGATTGCATGCGCATAAAGCGCATCGGAAAAGATGCCCGGGAATCCCCGGTCTTTCAGTCTGACAGGGGGAACGGAATAAAGCGCAAAGAGAATGAACACTGCCATCACCAACAAATGAATTGTGCCAGCGTCAAAAAAAATGAACCATGGCATCAGTCCGGTGATCAATAAGACCATCAGGGTAAAAACCTTTCTTGCCGGAGAGTGCTGCGCGGAGATATTCTTCTTTCCCGAAAGGTGATCGGTCTCAATATCAAATAAATCATTCAGATAATGCCCAAAACCTGCCGTACCGATCATGCACACAATCAACACCGCAAGCCGCTTCAGGCTTTCCCCGAACGGAAGTCCGTTGTAAAGAATAAAGAAAAATGCAATTCCGAACAGGGGCGGCAGTTTATAATTCCACCAAGCGTAGAAACGGATGAAGCCGAGCCTGTCTGAAAGATATTTCATCATGTGCGGTTCAAATTTATATTATCCCTTGGTAATCCTGTTCTCATATGTCTGCACAGTACCTGATAGCATTACCCGATCCCGCTTCGCGCACCTGTCATCTGAAGCCCCCGTCACGCTATCTTTGGAAAAAATTCATGGCAAAAACCGCTCTTATCACAGGCGCGACATCCGGCATTGGCAAGGCAACCGCTGAACTGTTTGCCGGCAGTAAAATCAATGTAATTATATGCGGAAGGCGCAGAGAAAAATTGCACCAATTAGAAAAGCGGCTGAAAAAACAAGTCAAAGTTCATTCGCTCTGTTTTGACATTCGTGACCAATCAGCGGTTTCTGAAGCGATAGAAAATCTTCCGGCAGCTTTCCAAAAAATTGATATTCTGGTGAACAACGCTGGCAACGCTCACGGGCTTTCCACCATGGACGAAGCGGATGTTGACGACTGGAATGCCATGATTGATATTAATGTGAAAGGATTACTCTATGTATTCCGGGCGGTCATTCCCGGCATGGTGAAAAGAAAAAGCGGACACATCATCAATCTCGGCTCTGTGGCCTCCCATGAAGTTTATCCCAAAGGCAATGTTTATTGCGCCACCAAGCATGCTGTAGATGCTTTGAATCAGGGCATGCAGCATGATCTTCTTGAGAAGGGAATCAGGGTGACAGGTATTTTTCCGGGAGCCGTGGAAACTGAATTTTCGTTAGTTCGGTTTAAAGGGAATGCGGAACGCGCCAAACAAGTCTATAATGGTTTTATCCCGCTCGCTGCTACAGACGTTGCTGAGGCAATATTGTTTGCGGTAACCCGTCCGCCACATGTAAACATCAGCGAGTTGACAATACTTCCTTCAGCACAAGCAAGCGTACAGCATATTTACAGAAAAGAATGATTGAATGGCTAAAGGCATCTATCCATAATTCCGTCATTCCCTCATTCAGTCATTTTATAAACTTCCATGAAACTTCAATCCAAACTAATATCACTAATAAATTCCCTCGATGGCGAACTCCTCACCGACAACATGACCCGCGCCATGTATGCAACGGATGCTTCCGTTTACAGAGAATTGCCGGTGGCAGTGGCTTATCCAAAGGATGAACAGGACATAAAAAAACTGATTGACTTTGCACGAAAAGAAAAGATTTCCCTCATACCAAGAACTGCAGGCACTTCATTGGCGGGACAATGTGTAGGAAATGGAATTGTCGTGGACGTTTCACGCCACATGAACCAGATACTGGAGGTCAATGAAAAAGAAAAATGGGTGCTCGTCCAACCGGGCGTGATACGCGATGAGTTAAATGTTTATCTGAAGCAATATGGACTTTTCTTCGGCCCCAACACTTCCACTGCCAACCGCGCGATGATTGGCGGAATGGTGGGAAACAATTCGTGCGGCTCCTATTCTATCATTTATGGAACCACCCGCGACCACGTTATCGAATTAAAAACAATATTAAGCGATGGCAGCGATGCGGTTTTCAAAGAGATATCTAATTCGGAGTTTGAAGAAAAATGCAAAGGCAACAGGCTTGAGAATAATTTATACCGGCAGATCAGGGAGGAACTGAGCAAACCTGATGCGCAGGAGGAAATATGGAAAGAGTTTCCTAAAAAAGAAATCCATCGCAGGAATACCGGTTATGCCGTGGATGTGCTGCTCGACACTTCGCCCTTTATGCCCGGAAAGCCAGGCTTCAACTTCTGCAAGCTGCTTGCAGGATCGGAAGGGACACTCGCCTTCACCACCGGAATAAAGCTCAATTGTGTTCCGGTTCCTCCGAAGGAGCAATTGCTCGTTTGCGCTCATTTCAGCAATGTGGATGAATCGCTTCGCGCGGTTTTGATTGCAAGGAAGCACCACCCGCGAGCCATCGAGCTGATGGATAAGAATATCCTTGAATGCACAAAGGAAAATATAGAGCAGCAGAAAAACCGGTTCTTCGTTCAGGGCAATCCGGGCGCAATTTTGATAATTGAATTTGGCGCGAACGGCAAGCTGGAGAATGAATCCGCTTCGGATAAAATGATTGAGGAGATGAAGGCGTCTCAGCTGGGCTTTCATTTTCCAAAAGTCCATCCACCCGATACGGGACGTGTTTGGAAGCTGCGCGAAGCCGGACTTGGCCTGCTTTCCAACGTGAAGGGCGACCGCAAGCCGGTTGCAGTAATTGAGGATACTGCTGTAAGAGTTGAAGATTTATCTGCGTATATACGGGAATTTTCAGCAGTGATGGATGACTTCGGCCAGGACCCGGTTTATTACGCCCATGCAGGTGCCGGTGAATTGCATCTTCGACCTAAGCTGAACCTGAAGGACAAGGAGGATGTGAAGCAATTCAAAGAGATAGCGTTAGCCTCAGCGAAGCTGGTAAAAAAATATGGCGGTTCGCTAAGCGGTGAGCATGGTGACGGAAGGGTGCGAGCGGAGTTTCTCCCAATGATGCTTGGAGAGAGCAATTACCGGTTGCTGAGGCGCATCAAGCAAACATGGGACCCCGATAACATATTCAACCCCGGAAAAATCATTGATGCTCCGGCAATGAATACTTCATTGCGATACGATGCAGGACAACAAATAACATATTTTGATACTGTTTTAGACTTCAGCGACTCCGGGGATATTCTCCGAGCGGCAGAAAAATGCAATGGCGCTGCCGATTGCCGGAAGCTGGCGTTTGCCGGAGGCACCATGTGCCCCAGCTACATGGCAACGCGTAACGAAACGGATACTACACGCGCAAGAGCAAATGTATTACGCGAGTTCCTTACCCGTTCTGACAAGAAAAACCGTTTTGACAACAAGGAGATTTATGATGTGATGGATTTGTGCCTGTCGTGCAAGGGCTGCAAGTCTGAGTGTCCGTCTAATGTTGACATGGCAGCGCTGAAGGCGGAGTTTCTGCATCAGTATTATAAATCAAATCAGGTTCCATTGCGGTCGAAACTAATTGCAAGCATTGGATTTCTCAACAAGCTCGGTTCAATCGCACCGGCATTCAGCAATAGGATGATGACAGGAATTTCAGGTTCAGTGATGAAAAAAGCGATGGGAGTGACTCCCTTGCGCTCCCTGCCTGCACTTCATCCTTTTACCCTAAGGCAATGGTTTCAAAAAAACAGACGTCAGCTTGTTCCCGAAAATCCGATCAGGAAAATCTATTTTTTCTGTGATGAGTTTACCAATTACAATGATGTTGAAATCGGAATATGCGCGATTCAATTGCTAAGCAGGCTGGGCTATGAAGTGATAATCCCGGAACATGTTGAAAGCGGAAGGGCATATATATCCAAGGGAATGCTGGCAAAAGCGAAGAGCCTTGCTGAAAAAAATATCTCTCTTCTAAAAAATCATGTTACAAAGGAAAATCTTTTGGTGGGAACCGAACCATCGGCCCTGCTGACTTTCCGCGATGAATATCCGCGATTAGTGAACCCTGATCTGAAAGAAGATGCAAAAAAAATTCAGGCGAATGCTTTTCTAATTGACGAATTCCTCTCTGGCGAAATTCAAGCCGGGAAAATCAGCGAAGATTCTTTCTGCAATGAAAGTAAAACTATCCTGCTTCACGGACACTGCCATCAGAAAGCATTGAGCGATGTTGAGCATGCGGTGAGGATACTATCGCTCCCCAGGAATTATAAAGTAAAAGTGATTCCGTCAGGGTGCTGCGGCATGGCTGGTTCCTTCGGATATGAAAAAGAGCACTATGACGTATCAATGAAAATCGGGGAACTGGTGCTGTTTCCTGCCGTGAGAAATGCGCCAAAGGAAACAATTATTGCTGCTCCCGGAACAAGCTGCCGTCATCAAATATTTGATGGAACCAAGGCGAAGGCAAAACATCCGGTTGAGATTTTGTTTGAAGCGTTGGTTTGACCTTTGTGCTTGCTTAAATATCCGAGCATAACCAATCCCTGCCGCAATCGTATAGAAGTTTAAACCGGTTTTCTATTTATTTTCAATGAGCTTCAAGACCGCTCCCGGTATTGACCTGACAAGGAGTTTGATAATAATTTTCATCCGAACCCTTGTGCTGCTTTTCTTTTTTTTCTTTCTTACTTCTGTACAAGGTTTTTCACAAGGAAAGCCCATTACTATTGATGGCAGGGAAAGTGCCATTAAGCCGAATGGAAAACAGGAATATGCTAAAAAACAAAAAGCGGGTGCTGCGGTTAAAAATGCCGATTGCCAATATTCAAAGAATCATATTGACAGCCTGCAAGGAACAACCATCAAGATACTGGGACGCGAAACCCTTGTGAGCCACACCCCTCAGGAATTAAAAAAGATTTTCACGGATCACGATTATATCTCCATAGAAGCTTACCTCTCAAACTACAACCATCACTTTGCGCTATTCTTCAAAGTATCGCTCGGCAGCAACAATTCCCATGCCGCCTACGGCCCGATATTCAAAGACAATAAGTTAATTCTGAAGCTAAAGAACGGGCAAAGCATTACCCTGCATAGCGGACAGTCGGAAAGCGGAAGCGTTGACCGTGTAACTGATAAAACCACTTACAAGACATTTTACGAACTGAATGAAGCAGCCATGGATATCCTGCAGAGCGCTGATGCCGAAATGATGCGGCTATATTGGAGCAAAGGCTATGAAGACTATCCAATCAGCAACCCGGATTTCTTCAGAAGGCAGATTCAGTGCGTGAAGTGATTCGATGATTCACGAAGTTTAGGGGCTATCATGGAATCAACACATCATCGAATTACCGAATCAAACGGTTTGTATCCCATACAGTTTGCAGAGCCATGACAGATGCCCTGCGTGAATAGCCTCATGGCGAATGGCATGATGGATCATCATGCGATAACTGTTGTCACCGCCAAAACCGAATCCTGCCGGGTTATCCCTGTTGAGCATATCATCGGGAAGAGATCGCACATGAGCCATTGCAGTCACATGAATATCCTTCCATGCATCAAGAACCTGCTTAACAGGCGGCAAAGCGCTTGTATCATCATGATATTTTGAACCGATGCGAAATTGTTCCAGCCAGGGCATATCCAGCGTTTTTCCGCCCAATGCAAACAGCAAGAGAAATTGTTCAGACCACGTGAGATGCGCAGCTATCCAATAAGCCGAATTGAATTTCTTTCCCTCTGATTCAAAAACCTTGTGCATGTCCGCTTCCTTCATTCTGGATAAATACCATTTGGTGAGGGTGCGCGCGCTTTCGAAAGCATCAGCGAGAATGTTAGCTTCGGTTCTGGAATTCACCATGCAATAGTATAAAAATAAATGGAAATAGATGAGGATTGGTTCATCTCATCAAATTATCAAATAATCCTCCGTAAAGTTAAAGAAAGCTGGATCAGAACAGGTCGCGCAGGTCAATGGTTTTCAGAAATCCATCCCAGTCGTCTTCCGTCTCGATGGCGTAGATGTCTTCGATTTTGTTGTCATCAATGCTGTAATAAACTTCCACGAAGAAGTCAAGCAGGCTGTAAACCTTGATGATATATTTGTTATAGCTGATGCGTTCGTCAATGAAAACGCCATTGTCCCAAAGGAAATTGGCTTTGGCGTCAGTCAACAGTTTGTTGAACTTGTCAGGCGTCATGCTGGTCTTCTTCATTCTGCTCATGAGGGCGCGTTTTGATTTTTCATACTACGATGACCGCTGAATAAAGTTTTTCCGTCCATGTTAAGGCGCAAAGTTTCCATTGTAAACATGAAGGAAAAGGCGCGCTTAGTCACAGGCAAGGTGAAAAGCGTAATATTTTAGCGACACCCTGCGCAGGTTGGTTTCACAGCGCTCTATGTTATTTTTACACCCGCTTCATGTTCAGGCTTTTCATCCGCCCGCTGCTTTTCCTTCTTCCCCCCGAAGCAGCGCATCATTTCACATTGGCGATGCTAAAAATATTTCTCAAGCTACCGATGATGAAGTCATTGGTTCGTTTTCTTTACAATACCGGTAACAACCCTTCGCTCAACAAAAATGTTTTTGGCCTTTCTTTTCCCAATCCGGTTGGCCTTGCAGCAGGATTTGACAAAAACGCGGAATACATTGATGAGCTTTCATGCCTGGGTTTCGGTTTTATAGAAATTGGCACTGTCACTCCTCTGCCACAGCCGGGCAACGAAAAACCGCGCTTGTTCAGGCTTCCAAAGGATCGCGCTGTCATCAACCGCATGGGATTCAATAATGACGGCATCGCGAAAATCGTTGAGCGGCTTAAAAAAAGAAAAAGCAAAACCATCATTGGCGGCAACATCGGGAAAAACAAAATCACCCCAAACGAAAATGCAGCCGATGATTACATGAAATGCTTTGAGGCGCTGTTTGACCACGTTGACTATTTCGTTGTCAACGTCAGCTCCCCCAACACTCCGGGATTGCGGGAGTTGCAGGAAAAAGCCCCCCTGATGAAAATACTTCACAGCTTGCAGCACAGAAGCAATCAGAAGCAAAAGCGCAAGCCCATCCTCCTGAAAATTGCGCCAGACCTTACGAATACGCAGTTGGATGACATAGTTGAAATCGTTGCTGAAACCAGGATAGATGGCATTGTTGCCGCCAACACCACAACCATCCGGGAGAATCTTAGCACGTCACCGGAAGTAGTAAAAGCCATCGGAGCAGGGGGACTAAGCGGAGCGCCTTTACGAGGGAAGGCTACGGACGTCATTCGTTACATTCGCGGTAAAAGCGGCATTCCGATCATCGGTGTTGGCGGAATCATGAATGCAGCGGATGCCGAAGAGAAGTTAAAAGCCGGAGCAAGCCTGGTGCAGGTTTATACAGGGTTCGTTTACGAAGGACCGTCTCTTGCACACTTTATCTGCAAGCATCTGTCGTGTAAGCCGTTTTGAATTTCTCACCCTTTCTGCGTCCCAACCCTATTGCTTTTTCACCGTATAAACTGTCAGCTAATCATCTGATAAAACTATGGGGCGTAAATCGTTCGATTCCTTTTTCTCTTTTCCCGACAATCTGAAGTTGTTTGTTGTAGCGCTGGTTGCGTGCAATCTTGCCGTCAGCAATTATCACTGTAACGAAACAAGCAAGCGTTCGGAATGTGCCGTTGAATACGAAGTGATTCCGGGCATCACCCCATCTCTTGTAGGGAAGTGGAAGTTCGTTGGTTTTGAAAATGTATTGACAAAAGAAATACAGTATCCCCCCTGCGGTGGCAATGAGGCTTTCATCATATTGACCGATTCGATCTGCAACCGGCCCGAGAAGGAGATATTTTATCTGCCCTATATATTTCAGGGCAGAGCACTCATCAACAGCTATCTCGGCAGTTTTACTTTTAATGAACAAAATGAAATTCAATTTTCAGAAACTATCCGCTCGCAGGTTAACGGGGGAGGCGAGATTATACACTTCCAGGATGAATTCCATTTTGCGCTGAAAACGGCTGACAAATACCAGATCACAGACAATCTCCTGCAGATATACTATGATGATGGAGCGCACGACATGCTCTTCGTTGCGCAGAATGACACCATAATGTATTGAAGAGACCGCAGGGCGGTTCATGCTGCGACCGTCTGCCTTCTTGAAAACACCCATGAACGGGTGAACCAAAATACAAGCACTCCAAATCCTATCAGCGAGCCGACAAGCATCACGGTGAACCAGTCAATATGCCAGTAGTAGTAGAATGTATTCAGGCTGAGTATTATCAAGAACAGCCGGGCATACTCGGCAGCTATCACCCACGGCTTGTTTTCAAAAATGGCTCCGCAAATCATAATGGAAAGGATGAGCACTCCGAGGAATGCTGCTTTATAGAAATCACTTATATGCTTGAAATGGTACATGAAAGCTGACGTGCCAAGCACTATTATCACAAACTGCACGAAAACGTATCTCATGAAAGGTTTGGAAGTAATGGTGTCATACTTGACACGCGTCTTCTTATCCACCTCCTTCGGAGCCTGGTATCCGCCCATGTAATCGGGCAGCCAGCCGGGGCGCGCAACAATCATAAACAACCTGTCTTTCCAGCTATTCATTTGCCTTGCCTTCTGGAACATCTCAACGTAATAGTGAAAATTAGCCCAAGCGGGGTTCCAGCTTTTCAGTTGGGTGGTGATGCCGTAATTAGGCTCTTCTTCCTCCGCCTTGAAGGTGCCGAACAGCCTGTCCCACGCCATGAAGACGCCAGCATAGTTCTTGTCAATATATTTGGGATCAACCGCGTGATGAACGCGGTGGTGGCTGGGCGTATTGAAAATATACTCTATGGGCGCCCACATCTTGCCGATGGCTTTCGTGTGAATCCAGAACTGATAGAGCGTGTGCACGGCAGCGGCTGAAAGGAACACCTCCGGCTTAAAGCCGAGGAACGGGATCGGCAGGAAAAGGAAAAACGCGATGATGTTGTGGAACCACGGCTGGCGCAATGCAACGGCAAGGTTATACTCTTCGCTCGAATGATGCACTACGTGCGCCCCCCAGAAAAAATTTACCGTATGTCCCCATCGGTGTGCCCAGTAGAATATGAAGTCGAACAGCAGCAGGCAACCCAGCCATGACCAAACGGTGGTTTCCAAATGAAACAGCGCCCAGTTGTGTGCTACGTAATAATAAAGCCCGAGATACAAGGCTTTGAAGAACAAGCCGGTTACCTGATTGCCTATGCCAATGTTCAGATCGGTGATTGCATCATTGAACCGGTAGTACTGTTGCTTGCGTTTTTTGGCAACCCACAATTCAATGCCGATCAGGAGGAAGAAGAAGGGGAAGACGAAAAGAAGGCTCGCGTCCATAGCTTGTTTGTAGGATAAGAAATTATTAAAGTTGTTGACAAAAGTCAAAGTTATGACGCACAAAGTCGCAGGCAGGTTGTAAGCTATTTCATTAAAATAAAGGGTATCTCTTAATCTTATGGGCGGTTATAAAAATTGTTCTTATAAGCTTCACCTCGCCCCAACCCTCTCCAGATGGAGAGAGAGTAAGTGGTAGAATTTTTAAAACTGACCTTATTATGTTCCGCCCAAAGCTCAATGCCTCCATTGCCTTCTGATGATAGGTTTTGGCGATAATCTCCGAATTTCTTTTTCGGCCACACCGTTTGTCCATAAACACTTTTCGTCCAAAATTCGTATAACCGTCATTTGAGCTAAATCTGATTGCCGAATATGAAAAGAATTCTGATTTCCTTTTTCGTGTTTTTTTCGATCATAACCGCCCATGCCCAGCTTAAACCGCTGACATTTTCCATGGCGGTTAAAGCTGACGACACATCCCCAAAAGATCTCTATAAGCGGGGCAAATTTTGGTTCAGCGATATCTTTCAATGTTCCAACAAGAAATTGACGCTCGATGACGCCAACAATGGCGTGATCGTAGGCAAGGGCACCTTTATTTATAATCCGAAAGTGGTTACTTCAAGCGCCAAAACCAAAGGAACCGTGGAATATCAGGTGAGGCTGCGTTTCAAGGAGGGAAGGTATGAATGCGAGATCACCGATTTCAGGCATAAGGGTTCCGGCATTTCCTTCGATCTGATAACGCAGGATGCATCATGCAGCAAAGAGATTGCCGGAGCTTCGCAAGAGTGGAAAAACCAGGTTTGGAACGACATCAAGTCGCAAGCTAAAACCAGTTCAAATGCTATCATTAAATCCCTCATCTCTCAGATAAGCAAGACAGGCGCTAACTAAAGGAGAAACAGGACGTTCACCCTTTCAGGATAGGGATTCAGGGTTAGAGCGCAATGCCTTATTACCAGAGTGCCAACCTCTGCAACATGAACACGATCATCACCTCCGATATCTCGCGGGCAACCAGCTTGCAATGGAGGAATAGCAAGCCCGCCTCGTCAAATACGAGATAAATGCAATGAAGGAGTGAGGCTCACTTTATCAACTGCCGGCACACCTTCAGCAAGCTATTGATAGCAGCATCGCTGACGCTGTACCAAATCACCCTTCCATCTCTTTTGGTGGTTACAAGTCCCTGGCGCCTCAGGATGGCAAGATGCTGAGATGTAACGGATTGCTCGATGCGCAGTTTGCCGTAAATGTCGGTAACATTCATCCTGTTCTTGCTGCCTTTGATTAAAGCAAGCATCTGCTGTCTTAGCGGATGGTTCAGCGCCCTGATCTTCAGGCGGGCTTTTCCGAGGATTTCATTTTGGGATTTTGATAAGTAGCTCATAGGATTGTTTTAAAGTCAGTAACAAAAGTAATTAATCCTGATTAATATTCACAATTTTAGAGGTGCAAAACGGTGGCTTATTATAAACGAGCGCAGCCGGAACTGGTTTATCGCAGCAGTAAAGAATCAGAAGATCTACCGGTAGAGCAACGCATCTCGTCATTGCAGTCTGCATCAACCGCGCAACATGCTGCCAATGTTCGGAATTTTTTGAAAAATTCACGAAAAGAAAATAAAACCAAACCTTTTTGCATTTGTTTATTGTAACGAAATATACGGATATTATTTGAGTCCAATGCACGTCCCAAACCGGGCTTTTGCCTTATCAACTCTCTAAGAGACTGTTTGAAATTAGGAATAGAACGCAGATGACGCTGACAAATATGATTTAACCGTACGAAAATCTGTGATTATCAACTGAGTTCGGGATAAGCAAATTGACAAAAAGGTC
>CAZCXH010000132.1:0-14091 GCA_964502525.1 uncultured Chitinophagaceae bacterium | reverse complement strand
TCCGATGACCGTGGTCCTCGGAGTTTGGGCTGTTCCCTTTTCGCTCGCCACTACTAGGGGAATCGTTAAATTACTTTCTTTTCCTCCAGGTACTTAGATGTATCAGTTCCCTGGGTTAGCTCTCCATTGCTGGAGTAATACGTCTTCAACGTATTGAGTTGTCTCATTCGGAAATCTGCGGATCAAAAGTTGTTTGCACCTCCCCGCAGCTTATCGCAGCTTACCACGTCCTTCATCGCCTCTGAGAGCCAAGGCATCCACCAAACGCTCTTATTCGCTTTCAGACCTTGACGCCTTACCCGCTTTACCTAATGAAAAGGGGTAAGGACTTGATTAGTCAGAATAATCTTTCTTTGTTTAAAAAAAGGACTTTCAATGTGTCAAAGAACGTACTGGGTTTTGTAGAGCTTCTCGTATCTGCAACGGCTCTTGCACGCCTACGGAAACTCATCCCAATCTGTGGTGAATCCGGAGTTGAACCGGTTGTAACTGCCTGCCTTTCAGGCGAATCACCTTCAAATTCTTATCAAAAAACGATTACTTTTTTTGAAGCGGGCGACAAAGTTACTGCGATTGTTTGGAAAAAACAAAGGGAGTGGAAAAATAATCTGTACTAATTGAGAGCTACGGCTACCCCTATCTCACCAGCGTGATCGTTCCGGTTTTTTGGCGCTCTTCTTCATTGGTGAACACTACGTTGACCAGATATACATAAGCGCCCTGCTGTGCTTCCTTCCCATTATAAGTGCCGTCCCATCCCTGACCTTCTCCCGAAACCTGATTGGAGTTATGATAAACGCGACCGCCATAGCGGTTGAACACGCTTACTTCAACGGTGGTTGTGCCGAAAGAGTAGAAGTCAAAATGGTCGTTCGCTCCATCGCCATTTGGGGAGAAAATATTGGGGAAGAATATCTGCCAGTCTTCGGTGACGAAAACGCGCACAACAGCTTCGGCAACGCATCCGTTTTCATCATACAAGGTCACTGTGTAAATGGTTGTGTCTGTCGGGCTGGCAATTGGCTCAAGGCAATTGGTGCAGCTTAATCCTGTTGCAGGCTCCCATGCCACCGAATCAACTATCACGTCTGCCGGAATCAGGATGGGCGTCAATTGGATGAACTGCCCGCTTTTGATTTCGTAATCCTGACCGTATGAGTAAAATATTTCAGTGCCATCCTGGACCGTTGCAGAACGGGAAGCGGTGCATCCGTTGGCGTCTTTCACAATAACGGGATAAACACCTGCGGTCAATCCGGCAAATACTGAGTTCTGCTCGAATGAAAAGCCGTCAATTGAGTATCCAATCGGGGCGGTGCCTCCTGCTGCGACAATGGTTATCGTTCCATCGTTGCCGCTAGCGCAGGTAGAGTTGGATACATTCACCGAATCAATTATCAAACCCAAGGGTGAGATGACGGTAAACGTGTCAGCAAGCGTGCAATTGTTGGCATCCGTTACAAGGAAAGTGTACATACCCGGACCGATGTTCACCAAATCTTCCGTGGTGGCTATGCCGTTGTTCCAGGAGAAGTCGTATCCGGGTGTTCCTCCAAGCACCGACACGTTGATAACGGCATCATCTTCTCCAGCGCAAGTCACGTTTTGAAAATGCTCCATCTCAATAAAGATATCCGGTGATTTGCCGATGGTGACGCTGAACTCAGCCGTGCATTGTGTTTGATCGGTTACCGTAACGGTATAATCTCCTCCCAAAACGTTCAGCAGATTCTGTGTTATGTTGCCGTTTGACCATGAGAAAGAGTACGGGCCATTTCCTCCCTGCACGTCAATTTCAGCGGAACCATCTGTGGTGTTGAAGCATGTGGCAGGAGTCGTGATCACCAGTGTAATCACCAGCGGTGCCGGCTCTGTTACCTGCTCCTGCTGTACTCCGAGGCAGCCAATATCATCCTTCACCGTGAGGGTGTAATTCCCAGCCGGCAGATTGCTGAAGGTATCGGATGTCTGGAAAATTATTCCATCGAGCGAATAGGTATAGGGAGCTTGCCCTCCTGATGGATTGGTCACCGTGAGGATTCCCGAGCTATCACCGCTGCAGGTGATATTGGTTTTTGAAACAGAGAAGGTTATAGTGGTAAGCTGACCGATGGTGAGCGACTGTGTTTTTTCGCAAAAGTTATCATCGCGCACGGTAAAATCATAGTCGCCCGCAGTGAGCGATGAGAATATATTGCTGCTTTGAAACGCCCCGCCATTCAGCGAATACTTATAGGGAGGAGTTCCACCCGATGCTATCACTTCAATGCTGCCGTCAGCAACACCGAGGCAGGATGCGTTGACAACATTACCCGCTGAAACCGCCAGCGTATCAGGCTCTGTAATCGTCACATCAACGGAATCTTCACAGCCGTTGGCATCGCGCACATAGTAAGTATAGGTGCCCGCGACCAGCCTGTCGAAAAAACTGGTTGCATCCCAGAAGGCATAATCATCAGAAAACCCGTAGGGCACGGTGCCGCCCGTTGCCGTTATCACTGCCACCCCATCGGTGGAGCCGTTGCATGAAATATCTATCTGGAACAGACGGGAAGCGACAAGCACTGCCGGCTGGGAGATGGTAACCTGGTTGATGGATTTGCAGCCGCTGCTGTCTTTGGTATAGACAGTGTAATTGCCAGCCGGAAGATTGGTGAACGCTCCCGATGCCTGATAAACCATGTCATCCAGCGAATAGGTGTAGGGTGGCGCGCCTCCCACTCCCGTGACGAAAAACGACCCGGTGGAATCACCGTTGCAAGTGAGGGGCGTCACTGCCGATACCAGCCCGGTGAGCGCATTGGGCTGCAATATGTTGAACCCTGTTTGTTTTTCGCAGCCCTGCGAATCGTGCACCGTGAACAAATGGAATCCTGCCGGGATGCTTGTGAATGAATTGCCAGGAACGAAAGGTCCGTTGTCAAGAGAATATTCATAGGGCGGTGTGCCGTTGGTGGGGTTGGAAACCACCGAACCGTCATTGGCTCCGTTGCATGAAATGTGGGTGACCGTGAGGTTGGGTTGTATAGCCACAGGCTCGGTCAATACAACCGTATCAGTTGTCGTGCACCGTGGCGAATCACGCACCACCACATTGTAGCTGCCGCCACCAAGCCCCGCCAGCACATTACTGCTCTGGAAGATATTTCCCCCATCGCTGGAATATTGATAGGGCGGTGTTCCCCCTGAGGCTGTAACGGTAATGCTGCCATCGGTTCCCCCGTTGCAGGTTGGCTCAATGAACGTGGTGGTGAATGAAATCACGGTGGGCTCGTTGACTACCACGGAGCCTGTTGCCGTACAGCCGGTGTTGTCGGTAACGGTTACGGAATAGGTTCCTCCGCTCAGCCCGGTGATAGTTGCCCCGCTGCCTGCATTGGGGAGCCAGGTGTAGGTGAAAGGCGCGGTGCCGTTCACGGGTGTGGCAGTTGCCGTGCCGTTACTGCCGCCATTGCAGGTTATATCAGTGGCGCTCACCGTTACTGAAAGCAAAGCCGAGGGGTCATCGCTGATGAGCAGCGTGAACGCGCCTTGGCTGTTTGCCAATGCGCCATCCACCACCACCCTGTAAGTGCCGGGTGTGCAGATGTTTGCCTTTATCTCCGACACGATGCCGCATGAGTTGTCGTTCATCGCCACCTGGCCGCAGGAGGCATCCAGCAGGTACAGCACGGTGTTGAACGTGGTGCTTGCGCAAAGCGAAATCGTCACCCCGGTGGGCGCCCCGATTGAAAATTCATAGAACACATCGTTGCCCGCGCTGGCGGTGAAATTGTTGGAATAACATATATTGCTGTTGTAATGCGTGAGCGAGCCTCCGGGGGGCAATGCGCCAAGCGCTATTGCATCGCTGCAGGAGGTGCCTTTGGTATAGCGCCAGAATGATTCTATCCTCGGCTGGTACTTGCTGCCGCATGCCCCGGCAACATAACCATGGTCATACCATTGACATGGGGGACCCTGACGGTAATCCAACGCTGTTGCAAACGGATTGGCATCACAATGCTCGTCATCTTCCTGGCTGTATAGACACCCAAACGGAGTACAAGCGCAGCCCACATTTGATTCGAAAGTGCAACGACTTCCCTGGCAGGTGGCATCATCCGAATCATCTTCCCAGAAATCACCGCGGATGTCAAAAAACTGCGGGACGGTGGCGCCTGTGTAAGTGAAGTTGAAAATAGTGGTGTTGAAATCGGGCGAATTTCCGGGAGGATTGAAGTTGACGGTTAGGCAGTTGCCGCCCACCCAGTCAGGTCCGTCAATATTCGCGTTATCCCTCGCCCATACTTTATAGGTTAATTCATCAGGCAACCCAATACCAGGGAAATTGACATCGGTCGCGCTGTAGTTGGTGGCGATGTCCCTCACGCGCACCTGCAACTGCATGGGACCGTCATTATAGGTCTGTGCTGCCACACCAGTGATGCAGGCAAGCAAAATAACCAGAGGAGTAAATCTTTTGAAACAGAGATTTTGCATAACAGTAGATTTAATAAAATGAGATGGATAAAAATAGGTTCATTGCAAGGATGGGCAATGAGACGGGTTACACATCCGCCTGTTGATTGGGGGAGATAGTGGACAAAGGGAACTGGCGTCACATTTGTTTCAGGATAAGATAAATCCAAAATCACGCACTTAACCACCTTGAAATAACTGGATTATTCAAGGCTTAGCTTTATGATACAAAGCACAATGCCTGTTTAATAATTATTAACTGACAGTTGGATAGTTCTGCAATGCGGGTATCGCTTGCGCTTTCTCCACATCCATCCCGATATCCTTTCTGCAATACATCCCTTTGAATGAAATCTTCCCGATGCTGGCGTAGGATGCCTTCAGCGCTTCGCTGATGTTTTTTCCGAATGAAGAAACGGCCAGCACACGTCCTCCGCTGGTGATCAGCTTTCCGTCAGTCGTCCTTGTTCCAGCATGAAATACTATGCTGTTTTTCACATGCTCAATTCCCGTAATCTCTTTCCCCTTTTCATAATCGCCCGGATAGCCGCCCGAAGCAACGATCACCGTTACACACGAACGCGTGTCAATTTCCAGCTTCACTTTATCCAAAGTTCCGCTGCCAACAGCTTCGAACAATTCCACCAGATCGTTTTTGATGCGCGGAATCACCGCTTCCGTCTCGGGATCTCCCATGCGGCAGTTATATTCAATCACATAAGGATTTCCATTCACGTTCATCAAACCAAAATAGATGAAGCCTTTGTAATGGATTCCGTCTTTCTTCAATCCATTGATGGTAGGCTGAACGATATCTGATTCCACTTTCCGCATCAGCGCTTCATCTGCAAACGGCACGGGCGACACCGCGCCCATGCCGCCCGTATTCAGGCCTGTGTCGCCTTCGCCAATGCGCTTGTAATCTTTTGCCTCGGGGAGCAGCTTGTAAGATTTTCCATTGGTGAGCGCAAACACCGAAAATTCAATGCCCTTCAGGAACTCCTCGATCACCACCGTTTTGCCCGCATCGCCAAACATGCCGCCAATCATCCGTTCGAGCGTTGCCACCGCTTCTTTTTTGCAGGGGCAAATAATGACTCCCTTGCCTGCAGCCAGCCCGTCAGCCTTCAGCACGAAGGGTGGCTGCAGCGAGTCAATGAATTTTTTTCCTTCGGAAATATTATCGGCATTGAACTCACGGTAAGCCGCAGTGGGAATGTTGTGCCGCTGCATGAATTTTTTTGAGTATGCTTTGCTGCCTTCGAGCATCGCCCCCGCCTTCACCGGGCCTATCACGGGAATTTTCCTTAGCGCATCATCCGCAAGGAAAAAATCAGCGATGCCTTTTACGAGCGGATCTTCCGGCCCCACCACCACCATGCCTGTTTTTTTCTCAAGGGTGAATTTTCTGATGGAAGGAAAATCATCGGCAGCGATGGGGACATTTTCACCGCATTGAGATGTGCCGCCATTGCCGGGAGCGATATAAAGCCGGTCGCACTTTTTACTTTGGGCAAGCTTCCATGCGAAGGTGTGCTCGCGCCCGCCTGAGCCGAGGAGAAGGATGTTCATGAGCAGCAAAGTTTGATCAAAAGTAATTTGAGTTGTTCAGAGTTTCATAGATAAACCAACTCGTTGTTGCTGAATACGCGCTGTTTTCCGTTAGTTTCCAGCAGCAACTGTCCTTCGTCATTCACACCGGTGATGATTCCATGAAAATTTTCGGTTGCCGTTTGGTATTGCCGCTTTTCCCCGAGCCGGTACAGGCTGTCCTCAAATTCATTTTTTATTTCGCGCATGTGTCCGTTCTTCAGTTGTTCGCAGCGCTTTTCGATGAAAGGGAACATCTTGTTCAGCAGCCTATCCGTTTTAAAATCCCTTCCTGCAATCATTTTCATCGAAACCGGATTGGGCAATGCCGGGCTGAAGCTGGTTTGATTCACGTTCATCCCGATGCCGATGATGGAATAATCGAGGCTGCCGCCCATCACGCCATTCTCAATCAGCAGCCCCGCTAACTTTTTGTCATGGTGATAAATGTCGTTAGGCCATTTGATGCGAACGGAAATATTCAGGCTTCCGACAAAATCTTTCAAACCCAGGCACACCGCCTGATTCAGGCAGTGGGCTTTGCCCGCTTCAAGAAACGAAGGAAAAAGGATAATGCTGAAAGTGAGGTTCTTTCCCCAGTCGCTTTCCCATGTTTTGCCAAACTGTCCCCTGCCGCCCGTTTGGTAATGCGCAAATATGACAGTGCCTTCCGCTGGCTTGCTTTTTGAAAGCAATTGCTTCGCATAAGAATTGGTGGAATCAACCTCGCTGAGATTGATGCAAACCTTTCCGATACATATATTGTTGTGAAGTGAGTTCAAAAGAATTGTTAATTTTAGAATCTTACTAAGCAGAAAAACCGGACGCAAGAATATTTGAGCACCAAAACCCTAAAAGCCCCCGCTAAAGGCAAAAATAAGTTAGCGAAACTGGAGGATGTAATCAGTGATGCTATCCTTGACAAAAAGGGCGAAGAAGTCGTCAGCCTTGATTTAAGGAAAATCGGAGATGCGGTTGCGGATGTTTTCATTATCTGCCACGCCACGTCAAGGACACAGGTGAAAGCGATAGCCGACAACATTGACAGGAAGGTGAAGGAGAAAACAGGCGAAAACCCTTGGCACTCCGAAGGGCATGGGAATTTGGAATGGGTGGTGCTTGATTATGTAAATGTGGTGGCTCATGTTTTTTTGAAAGACAAACGGGAATTTTACCAGTTGGAACAATTATGGCAGGATGCCGAACGAACTGATCACGAATAACCGAAATGGAAAATAAACCTATAGATAATCCCGAGCCACAGGAGGAAAATACCCAACAGCCGGAAAAGAAGAAGGAGAAGAAACTGCCCGGCAAGTTGCTTCCGAAAAATCCCAAGTTCAGCTACTATTGGATTTATGCGGTGATTGCGGTGCTGCTGCTCGGATTGCAGTTTTTCAGTTTCCGCAGCAGCGTGAAGGAAACGGATGAAAACACTTTCATCCTGGACATGCTCAAGAGTCATGATGTGGCGGACCTCGTGGTGGTGAATAAGGAAATCGTTGAAGTTTACATCAAGGAATCGCGCCTTGCCAATGAAAAATACAAAGACGTTGCCAAAACTTCATGGAACGGGGTGAACAAGGGACCGCACTACTATTTCACCATCGGCTCGCTGGAACACTTCCAGAATACACTCGACAAGGTGCAGCAGGAGTTCAAGCCCGAAGACAGGGTGAAAACCAGGTTCATCAACAGGCGCGACTGGTCGCGCGATTTGTTCAGTTGGATTCTGCCGGTAGCGATCCTTGTCCTCATCTGGATTTTTATCATGCGCAGGGTGAGCGGTGCGGCAGGCGGACCGGGCGGGCAACTGTTTAACATCGGGAAATCCAAAGCGCTTCTTGTTGACGAAAACGCCAAAGTCACCATCACATTCAAGGATGTTGCCGGACTGGATGAAGCCAAGGAGGAAGTGATGGAGATTGTTGACTTCCTTAAAAACCCGCAGCGCTATACTTCGCTGGGAGGAAAGATCCCGAAAGGCGTGATACTCGTAGGGCCTCCGGGAACCGGGAAAACATTGATGGCAAAAGCCGTGGCAGGAGAAGCCAAAGTTCCGTTTTTCTCCCTTTCAGGATCTGACTTTGTGGAAATGTTTGTGGGCGTGGGCGCGTCACGCGTGCGCGACCTGTTCAAACAGGCGCGCGAGAAAGCGCCCTGCATCATCTTCATTGACGAAATTGACGCCATAGGCAGAACCCGCGGCAGAAGCATCTTGCAGGGAAATGATGAGCGCGAAAACACGCTCAACCAGTTGCTGGTCGAAATGGATGGATTCTCCACTGACGCAGGCGTCATCATCATGGCGGCAACCAACCGCCCTGACGTGCTTGACAGCGCATTGGTCCGTCCCGGACGGTTTGACCGCGTGATCTCCATTGACAAGCCCGACCTCGTTGGAAGGGAACAGATTTTCAAAGTGCACATAAAGCCGCTGAAACTCGCTCCTGACGTTGACCTCCACCGCCTCGCCTCCATGACTCCCGGCTTTGCGGGAGCGGAGATTGCCAATGTCTGCAACGAAGCCGCGCTCATCGCTGCCCGCAGGAACAAGAAGGCGATTGACATTCAGGATTTCAACGATGCGATTGACCGCGTGATTGGCGGATTGGAGAAGAAAAATAAACTCATCTCGCCCGAAGAGAAAAAAGTGGTGGCTTATCATGAAGCCGGTCACGCGATATGCGGTTGGTTTCTCGAATATGCAGACCCGCTCGTGAAGGTTTCAATCATCCCAAGAGGCGTGGCGGCACTCGGATTTGCGCAATACCTGCCGAAAGAACAATACCTCTACTCCACCGAGCAACTGATGGACAGCATCTGCATGACGCTGGGCGGACGCGCTGCTGAGGAAATCGTATTCGGAAAAATCACTACAGGCGCGCAGAACGACCTGGAGCGCATCACCAAGCTTGCGTATTCGATGATTATGATTTACGGCATGAACAAGAAAGTGGGGAACCTCTCCTATCACGATCCGAACAATGATTATAGCTTCAGCAAGCCTTACTCCGAGGAGACCGCCAAAATCATTGATGAAGAAGTGAAACATCTGATTGATTCCTGCTATCAGCGAACCCTTGATTTGCTGAAACAGAAGAGGACTGAACTGGAAGCGCTTGCTAAAGAGCTGCTCGAAAAAGAAATCCTCTTCAAGCACGACCTTGAAAGGCTGATTGGCAAGCGGCCGTTTGAAACCAGGCATTCGTTTGAGGAAAACGGGAAGGGAACTCCGGAACAAAGCTCAAATAAGTCATCGGTTGATTCCTTGCTGGATCAAACGCCACTGCTTCCACCGGCAGAAGCTGCCGCACAGCAGGAGCCTCAGCCGGGACAGCAACCCTCTTAGGTTATTTGTATTTTCGCTGCCATCTCTGAACCGGATTTGAAAGCGACCGCTTCGTGAATAAAAAGGTTTTCTTCGTGTCGGACGCTCATCTTGGAACCCCCAGCCACGATGAGAGCCTTGTCCGTGAAAAATTGCTGGTGAAGTGGCTGGATGAAATCAAACCTCTGGCGGAAGAGATTTACATTGTCGGTGACCTTTTTGATTTCTGGTTCGAATATTCACGGGCGATTCCAAAGGGATTCTCCAGAATCCTCGGCAAGCTCGCTGAACTATCCGATGCGGGCATTCTGGTTCATTTTTTAACCGGCAACCATGACGGGTGGATGAAAGGATATTTTGAAAAGGAGCTGAACATCCCGGTCTGTCACGATCCGGTTGAAAAAGAAATTAAAGGAAAGAAATTTTACATAGCGCATGGCGATGGATTGGGGCCGGGGGATTACGGATATAAAATGCTGAAATACATTTTCCGCAACCGGTTCTGCCGGTGGATGTTCAAATGGCTTCATCCCGACATCGGGATCAGGATAGCAGGCTGCTGGTCAAAACGCAGCAGGTATGTTTCTGCCGAAGGAAAGATCGAGCCTTTTCTCGGTGAGGACAAGGAATGGCTGATCATCTATTCACGGGATATGCTTGCAAAAACGCATTACGATTTCCTTATCTTCGGGCACCGCCACCTCGCGCTCGACATTCCGCTTGGCAATGGCAGCCGTTTCATCAACCTTGGCGATTGGATCAATTATTTCACCTATGCCGAGTTTGACGGAAATTCTTTCGCGATCAAGCATTACAAGCATGGATAGAAATCTGCAATCAGTTTACGGTTTACGGTTTACGGTTTACGGTTTGGATTCCTTGAACTTCAAACTTGAAACCCCAAACTCCAAACTGTTCTATCTTGTTTTTCTGTTTCCCATTTGCGCTCTCTCCCAAACCAGCGAATACAAGCTCGTTAAAACCATTCCGGTCAAAGCCGCCTATCTGAGCTCCGAGAAACTCGGCAACTGCTATGCGGTGAACGAAAAGAATGAAGTCTTTAAAATCAGCCCGAAGGGGGAAATTTTGTACAACTACAACAATAATTCATTGGGGCGCATCTCATTCGTGGGCGCCACCAACCCGCTGAAGATATTGGTTTACTATCCGGATTACTCCACCATCATCACGCTCGACAACACTTTGTCGCAAACGGGGCGCATCAATCTTTTTGAATTGGGGAGCAACAGCGTGAGCGCAGCCTGCGTGGCGCTCGACAACAACATCTGGATTTATGACGAGGTGCTGTTCAAACTCCGCAAGTTTAACGACCAGCTCAACATCATTGCCGAAAGCGAAAATCTGAACGTTCAACTCGGTTTCTCTGTTCATGCAAATTATTTGTATGAAAAAGATAATTATTTATACCTCAACGACCCCGACACGGGCATCTTCGTGTTTGACGCTTATGGCACCTATTACAAAACCATTCCCCTGAAAGGGCTGACCGCCTTTCAGAAAGTGCAGGACCAGTTGATCTTTTTCAAAGACGGCAAACTTCACTCCTATCACGTTCTGACATTTGCAACTGAGATAATAACTCTTCCCGAAGGCGAAGCCATCAACGCAGTGATCGAAAAAGACCGGCTGTTTATTCAGAGGAAAAACCAGTTGGACGTATATTCGTATTAGATCGGTTTTGAGTTTAAAGTTTGGAGAGTTTGGAGTTGCTCTTATGCTTTACTCAACGCTCAATCCTTCCCGTGCCGCAATCATCGTTCATCTGCGTTCTGCGATATGCGAAGTGCGTAATTCTATTTTTTCGCACTCCTCCTTACGCACTACCTTCCCCGATTGGCGGAACACGGGATGACTCTGCTCAATGCCGCGCGCCAATGTCGCGCCAGACGGGGGGTCAGATATTTACCGGCTGCTTTCGCCTCTGGCGAGTGAAGTTTATTACGCGCACTCGTGGGACGCGAGCGCGGGCGGTTCACTTTCCCTGCCGATGAACTTCCCGCGGGTTTCTGAACTTCAATTTACGATTTCACCCCGCTTTTCTTTGAGCCGTAAATTATTGGAATTGGACTGAAACCTTGTGGAATGGAGATTATCCCGAGACAAGTGTAAAAAGCGAATTGTGACCGGTCCGAAGGACTGATTCCTTCAGAGGATATACCATCGGGTATATGCATTACAAGTTCGAAAACCTGTTTACCGATGGTATAAAGAGGTTCCAAACATAAATTTGTGACACTTTAGCCGTATCCACGTTTCATAAGAATCCACTTTTCATTGCGAATAACTTTCAATAATTTTGAACTATGTCGCTGTCGCTGAAAAAAAGAGCATCTTCCTCATTACACTTACGATGACTCTGCCAATGGGAAGGAAACTGGGAACTGATTGAAGGCGTTCCTTATGCCATGAGCCCATTGCCATCGGGCAGGCATCAATGGATTTCCGATGAGTTGTACGGTATGTTGCGTGAGCAACTGCAAAAATGCAAATTGTGCAAAGTATCAATGCCTACGGATTGGAAACTGAACGAAAATACCATTGTTCAACCGGATTTGTTTGTGGCGTGTTTCGACTTTAAAAATGTGAAGTACATTTCGCAACCACCGGTGCTCGTGGTTGAAATCCTTTACCCTTCTACCCGCGATAAAGACCTTTTCGTGAAACGCGCCATCTATTGCTCGCAGTGCGTGAAATATTATGTGATCGTTGATCCGGATAACGATACCTACCGAATATTGCTGCTTTCAGGCAAGGATTATAAAGAAGCAATAACGGGACATGACGGCTCGTACGCTTTTCAGTTGGCTGATGATTGCTCTGCGGAGGTTGACTTCGGGAAAATCTGGGAATAAACTTCTGAAAACCCCTGTTGCGGGAGGAATTTCAAAAAACGCTATACATGCATAATTCTACGCAGAAAACGAATCTCCGCAGCCGCAGGTCTTCGTGGCGTTGGGATTGTTGAAGACAAAGCCCCTTGCATCGAGACCGTCTTTATAGTCAATCTCAATACCGGCAAGATAAATCTGGTGGGCTTTGTTCATGAAGATTTTCAAACCGCTGAATTCGAACTCATCATCGAGGCTTTCCTTTTTGTCAAATCCGAGGATGTAGGAAAACCCAGCGCAGCCGCCACCTTTCACGCCCACTCTTAAAGCGTGATCTCCGGGAACATTCTTCTCCGCCATCAATCGCTTCAATTCATTAACGGCTCCCGGTGTCAGTGAAACCGGACTTTGATTTGAAGCGCTTGTAGAAATCATCCTTTAAACTTTATTCCGATAACAAAATTAGCACTATCAGAGTTTCGTTATAGATTTGTTGATTGGTTAATCGGGTAACTTGTTAATCGGAAAAATCGGAAACAATCATGAAAGTTTTATCCAAGAAGAGAGGAATTACCTGATCAACTGATTAACCAATCAACCGGTTAACCCATGACAGAATCCATCCTCGAAATCCTCAAATATGTTCTCCCCTCCATCATCGTATTTCTCACTG
This sequence comes from uncultured Chitinophagaceae bacterium, assembly GCA_964502525.1. Lineage (GTDB taxonomy): Bacteria > Bacteroidota > Bacteroidia > Chitinophagales > CAIOSU01 > DATLYB01. The sequence goes on along the minus strand of CAZCXH010000132.1, from coordinate 1,187 downwards.
CCTTTTTCGTGCTGAAATCCTTTTTCAACAACGAGATGAAAAAACTGGAGCAGCAGATCAGGAGCGAATCGAGAAAAGACACGCTGCCCTTGCGCTTGCAGGCTTATGAACGGCTCTCGGTTTTTCTGGAGAGAATCAGCCCGGTGAATCTCATTCCGCGCACCATCCAGCCGGGCATGAACGCGCAGATGCTGAAACAGGCGCTGGTGCAGGCGGTACGCATGGAGTACGAACATAATGTGTCGCAGCAGATTTACGTGTCAACCAACGTGTGGCGCACCGTATCCATCGTGAAAGACGAAATCATCAAAGACATCAACGTGCTCAGCGCATCGCTGCCTCCCGATGCTCCTGCAAAAGAGTTGAGCAAAAGGATCCTCGAACACTACCTCGAATCGGAGCATGTGCTTCCCACGCAGCAGGCGCTTGATTTGCTCAAGGTGGAAGTGAAGAAGCTGTTCTGATGTCAAATGGCAAAAGACAATAGACAAAAGGCAATTTGCAAAAAGCAAAGGGCAAAAAAATGCCGCGTTTTGCTGACAATTTCCTATTGCAAATTGCTAATTGCCCATTGCCTTCTGCCTTTTGTTTTTTTCTTCTCTTGCAACAGGGGCAAATTGCGAAATCCATTTTTCATTCCTGCCTTTTGCCTCTTGCCTCTTGCCTTTTTCTCCTCCTGCACGAAGGATCTCCATCCTGTCAGAACCGATACTTCCTACTATAATATATATGACACAACAGGAGTTGACTCCACAGTCATCGGGTTCATTCGTCCTTATAGCGATAGCCTTAACAAGGAAATGGAGGAAGTCGTTGCAACTTCCGCTATCGCGATGGAAAAAGGGAAACCCGAATCACCGCTTGGAAATTTCATCGCTGACCTGTTGCTGGAAAAAGGAAAAGAGTATAACGAAGGCGATGCGGATTTTTGCGTAGTGAACTATGGCGGGTTGAGATTGCCGTCATTGCCTGCCGGAAAAATCACCAGAGGAATGATTTACGAACTGATGCCCTTCGATAATTTCCTGGTGATCATGGAACTGAATGGAGAAACGGTGAAACAAATGCTCGATTATATCGCCTCGCAGGGAGGCTGGCCCGTGTCGGGAATTAAATTTAAAATTCGAGAAGAAAAAGCCTTTGATATTTTGATTAACAATTTACCTTTGCAGCCCGACAAAAATTAT
>CAZCXH010000131.1:0-14116 GCA_964502525.1 uncultured Chitinophagaceae bacterium | reverse complement strand
TTCCTGCTATGATTTTATCGGCTATGGCTTTCTGACAGCCCATCGCGTCAATGCTAATGACGCATCCCTCTATGGCTAACAATTCGAGCAGTTTCGGAATGGTTTTAATTTCATTTTTCTTGCCTTCGCACCGAGTATTCACTCTCCATCCAATCAATTACCTTCCTGTAGTTCAGATTTCCTATCGCCTTAATGGAAGGAATTTTTTCAAAGTGAGCAAAATATACCCTGTTGCAACTGATGTAAGCACAACTGCCCCCGAAAACTGCAAATTCTTTTTTTGAAATTTCCGGATTCGTGTTAGTTTCAGTGCTGTGAAGCAAATCATTTTGGCTGTTACTCATAATATTAATTTTAGAAAACAAAGTTATTTTCCGAATGCGACAGAATATGTCGCTGGAGATTTTTTCTACAAGAATTCAATTTCATTTTTACCCTGCTCTCGCAAAACATGCTGAAGGGCAGCAAGCTCACTGAATTCGTGAAACGCAGCACTGGAATCCTGAGCGGGGAGAACACGGGGAAGGGGAAGATTATTCTGGAGGGGTAAACTTGAGTCTCATCCGATAAGCCGGCAATAAGGTTGATACATAGCGGTCAGACGGCTTCCTAATAAAGTTGTAAATCGCATATTATACCATTTAGATTCTTAATTGATACCGTGCGCGTTGTCATCCTGAGCGGAGTCGAAGGATTGCGCGAATGCCTGCGCGCCAGTTCGACTCCGCTCACTGTGACCACCGACTCACAGTACAGTTAAAATGTCTAAATGGTATTATAAAAATTACAATATGACAATTTAATAAAGCAGCCGTCAGGCTGCTTTTCAGAGTGGACTCAAAATTCAATCCACAAATTCCGCATAATTATCCCTGCGGATAACCTCAAAGGAAGCCTTTGGATAATTTTCAGCAAAGTATTTCGGCTGCTTGGCAGCCGCTGCAATCCCCCATTTGAATTCGAAAGCGCGCAGCCGGGTGTTTTCTTTTTCAATCATGTCAATCTCCTGCCGGTCGTACGTGCGCCAAAAGTGATAGCCGCAGAATTTTCCCCGGTAATGCTGGCGTTTGATACGCTCGTAAAAGCAAAAATTCTCCCAAAGTTGCCCCCTGTCCGTGCGCTGGGCAATATCGCGGAAATCAGAGAGGATCGCATTGCGGATGCCATTATCAAAAAAATACCACTTCGATGACTTCACCACCTCCTTGCGCAGGTTGCCGCTGAAGCCGCCCACGCGAAAAACCACAAATACCTTCGTCAGCAAGTCAAGGTATCGCTCCACCGTGTTTTTGCTCATGCCGAGGCTTCTGCCCAATTCATCCAGCGAAACCTCGCTGCCGGCCTGGTAAGCAAGCAGCTTGAGCAAATCAAAAACCTTGGTGGAGTTTTTCACCGTTTCATAAACAAAGATGTCCTTGAGCAGGTAGGTATGAATCAGCGATTTTAAATACGCCTGCTTTTCATCCGCGGTGCCCAGGTTAATCACTTCGGGATACGAGCCGTACACCAGTTGCTCTTCCAATTGCTGCAAGGTTTCAGGGAAGCCCTGATGATGAAACAGCTCGCCCTGTGAAACCGGGTAGAGCGTGTATTGGTAACTTCTGCCCGTGAGCGGCTCGCCTGATTTGTTCATGAGGTCAAAAGAGGATGAGCCGGTAGCGATGATGGTGAGTTTTGGGAAAGTGTCAATCATGAACTTGATGTGCCTGCCGATGTCAGGCGCCACCTGCGCCTCGTCAATCATCAGCAGTTCATGCCGGCCGATGATGCGCCTGTAGTTGGCTGCGGTTCTCCGGGCGAGCAGCGACTGCACTTCCATATCCTCCGCATTCAGGAGCAGGGAAGGCTTCTTATGGCGAGAGCGGATGGCTTTCAGCAGTCTGGTTTTGCCGACTCTGCGCGTACCATATATGAGCAGGGCTTTGTTTTCCCCGATCCGTTTCTCTATGGTTTTCTGCAATTGGCGCTGGATGAAATCCATGGCATCATTTTTACGGACAAAGCAAGCAGGAACATAAATTCAGTCAGCTAACTGACGCAATTTACGTAAATTCAGTCAGTTTGTTGACTGAATTAGTAAAATATTGTTTTTTACGCCTCTCCCATCGCTGGTGTCGGCAATCCGTCAGAACCTGCTTTCAAATGGCGCAGGAGGATGTCACCGGCAAACAGGTGCGCCCGCGTTTAATGCATAAGAGCAACCTCAATCATGAAAAATTTCACCTTACTTCAGGTTCCATGCAATAAATTCCCATCTCATCTGTTTTATTGAAGCCACCGTCCCTGAGAGCTTTTGATAACGGATTTAATTTCCCCATACGTTTTTTCGTTATGAGAACACAGATGCTCTCAATCGCCCTGCTGATAAGCATTTCAGCCATACCGCAGGACATTACTGAATTCCGTAACCATTTTCCTCTGAAATGGAAAACGAAAATCGGAGGCGTCACTTTCAAGACAAATTTCGTTTCGCGTGACGGTCTGCTGATTGTTGGTTCCAACGGTGAGCACTATCGCGACTGGGCGCTGGACAAGAATAACGGAGTGTACTTCATTGACCCGCCCACGGGGAAAATCCTTCACCGCGTTGCTTTTGAACGGCTCGGTGACATGGACGTGAACGGCATCGCTGCCGGCAGGGGGAAAATATTTTTCGGCAATGACAATGAGGAGTTCCTCTGCTATGATACATGCGGTAATAAAATATGGAGGATGCCCGCGTCAGGCGATGTGGAATCAGAACCCGTGCTGGCAGACATTAATTGTGACGGTGTCAACGAGGTGATTTTCGGAACTGAAACCGGGGAGGCAGCCGCTCTTGATTCGCGCAACGGCAAAACAATCTGGAGCTTCAGGATCAAAGATTTTTCAGGATGGGAAAAGACCGAAAACCGCTTTGTGTTCAAGGTTGGCGCATATTTTTCAGCCGGCTCCGGCTTTGTCGCCAAACCCGCAATTACCGACCTCACTGGCGATGGCGTTCCTGATTTTATTTACAACTGCCGCGATAATTACACCTACGCCCTGAATGGCGAGAATGGAGACCTGCTGTGGAAGTTTAATCATGGCGCCATCTGGTACATCGCCAATGAGCCAATGGTTATTGACAACGGATCAAGCAAGCATATTTACCTTTTTTGGAACCGGAGTGAAGAAGACGGGATAAGGGAAGACCTGCGGATTGTGAGGTTGAATGAAAAAGGAATTCTTCAAAAATCCTACCCTGCAACATGGCATTACTCCATCAACTATGCTCCGGTGGAACACAACGGCAACCTGTTGTCTATAACCAGGGACACCCTGGCAGTTTTAAATATCAAAACAGGCCATCTGAGAAAAATCAGCATCGCGTATGAAGATTATTTTAAAACCGAAAGCTATTATAGCCGTTATCATGCGGTGACGGCACGACCTGTCTTATACGACATTCTCGGCAAGGGAAGCAAGCAATTAATACTGGTGAATGAATACGGCACTTTTCAAATCATTGACAGCCGCACATTCAAAACACTGAAATACTTCATGCTTCCATCGGGTACGGAAACCACTCCCCTGATCTCTGATATTGATTCTGACGGGAAAATGGAGATGCTGATCGGGTGCTATGACGGGTATTTGTATTGCTATGATTTGAAGATTCCGGCAAGCGGGGAAATAGCCGGGCTGAAATAGTCAACACGTCAAATAAAACACACTTTCAATGATAATGAAAAAAGGAATTTACATCGGGCTTTCCGCTTTGGTTGTTGCAGGCTCTTTCATGCTTTACTACTTTACGTTTTTGCATGATGCCGACAAGATTGATCCGCCCCTGTCAATAAACATCCCTTTTGACACGCTGAGTTTCCGGGTGGAAGAAGGGAAAAAACATCACCACTTCACCGGTTCAAATGTGATGATTCCTAAAAATGCGTTCGTTGACGAGGACGGTTTTTCGGTGTGCGGAGAGGTGTCAGTGCTTTACCGTGAATTTCATTCTCCGGAAGAAATTTTCCTGAGCGGCATCCCGATGGGGAATATGGGAGATGAAAAAAATCCTGCTCTGCAATCAGCCGGGATGTTTGAGATGAAAGCGTTTCAGGGCGGCAGCGAACTGGATCTTGCCGCAGGGAAAAATATCAGCATTGAGCTTGCAGCTTACCGCAATTCAGATGGCTTCAGTATCTTTCAACTGAACGAAAACAACAAATGGGTTGAAACCGGAAATCCCACAGCAGCGGAAAATGAGAGGAAGCAAAAAGATTTGGCAGCGCTTCCCGATTTACCCGGCAAGCCTGAAGGCCCAATCATCATTGACATTGACGCCAACTATGAAGAATATCCCGACATCGCCAGATTCAGAAAATACCGCTGGGCGCTTGCAGATGTTCCTGAAAACAAAGAGTTCATGGATAACCAATGGACGCTCCGCGTAAGCTGGGACAGGCTCAAAGTGGTGACGATTGACAAATCGAAAAACCTTTACAAACTGACAGCGGAGGTTTCGATGCGCGATTATGAAAACAAAACCCTGCCAAAGAAATATTCCGCGCTGGTCACTCCTGTGCTGACAGGTGAGGATTATGACAAAGCCCTCGCAGATTTTAACCGGACGCTGGCTGAGTATGATGCGCTCGCAGAGCAGATTAAAAAAGAGGAAGAGCGCCTCGCTCTCGAAGCCGACCTGCTCAATGCCTTCAGCATTAACCAAATGGGTATCTGGAACGTTGATAAATACATCAACCAGCAGCAGTTTGTGAAAATAAAAGCCGAATTTGATTTCACCGCCCAGATCAATCCTTACATCAACAAGGTGAAGGTGTATGTGATTAACCGCTCCGACAATACGGTTCAGGATTACACGGTGCGCGACTGGGACAAGATTTACCTGCGATCAGGCAGCCAAACCAGCATCATGGCGGTAATGCCGGATAACAAAATTGCAGTCTTCCCTCAGGAAGAATTTAAGACGGTTGATTTCAATACAATCTATAATGGCTCGCGGGAATATTTTTTCAATACATCGGTTTATTCTGCGGATATCAGCAGCATCTCTATGCTGAAAAATGCGCTTTGATTCCGAACATTGCCCTTTGCTCCCCTTTGCGTACTTTGCGTTTTCATATTCACTGCACAGTCGCAAGGAATGAAAAAATCTTTCTATTCCAACCTCGCTTTTCTCCTCTTCGTCAACCTTTTAGTCAAGCCCTTCTGGATTTTCGGCATTGACCGCACGGTGCAGAACACAGTTGGTTCCGAAGCATACGGATTGTATTTCGCGCTGTTCAATTTTTCAATCCTGTTTCAAATCCTGCTTGATTTCGGGATCAATAATTTCAACAACCGGGCGGTGGCGCAGGACGATGATTTTATCAAAAGGCACCTGCCTGATATCCTTTCCCTCAAAGCGCTGCTTTCGCTTGCTTATGCCGTCATCACCGTGCTGTGCGCGTTCGGTTTTGGCTATGGCAAGCCGGAGCTGTTCCTGCTGATGCTGCTGATTGTGAATCAGATCCTGATTTCGTTTCTGCTTTACCTGCGCTCCAATATCTCCGGCATGCATCTGTTTAAGACGGACAGTCTGCTATCAGTCCTTGACAAATTGCTGATGATATTCATTTGCGGATGGCTGTTGTGGAGCGGCAAGGCAGGGCAATTCAAAATCGAATGGCTCATCTATTCGCAAATGGCAGCCGTTCTTTTCACGATAGCGGTTTCCGCATTCATCATCATGATGAAGCACGGTGCGTTTGCGATGCGCTGGAATATTGGCGGGATGAAGGAAATATTAATGAAAACTTACCCTTATGCTTTGCTGGGATTGCTGATGGCAATATATTTTCGGGTTGACGGAGTGATGCTCGAACGGATGCTGCCGGATGGCGCGCGGGAAGCCGGAATCTATGCCGCATCTTACCGGTTGCTGGATGCCGCGAACATGATGGGATTTCTGTTTGCCTCCATCTTGCTGCCGATGTTTGCCCGGATGATAAGCAACAAGGAAAGCGTTCAAAGTTTAGTCCGCACGAGTTTCGCGCTGATTATGGTTGGGGCGCTGACAACAGTTGCCGTCAGCGTTTTGTTTCGCGGGGAAATCATTCAACTGTTGTATCCGCAATCAGACGGATATTGGTCGGATATTTTCGGAATGCTGATGCTTTCGTTTCCGGGTGTTTGCACCGTATATGTATATGGGACATTATTAACCGCAAACGGCAGCATGAAGGCGCTCAACGCAATCGCGCTGGGCGGCATGCTGCTGAATATCACGTTGAATTTATTTCTTATTCCGGAATATAAAGCTCTGGGCGCAACCGTGGCGACACTCCTGACTCAAACATTGGTCGCGGTGGCGCATGTTGGCGCAGCGAGAAAGGTGTTCGGGAAAGCCTTTTAGAAATCCTCTCACAGCTTTATTTTCTACCTTTGCACATTCCTAAAAACCCGCAATGGATAAGCAGTTCAACCTCATAGCAGTTATTGAAGCTTTGCAAAAACGGTTCGTGCCGATTGCCGTCATCAGCGTTCTTGTTTTGATTGGCGCTTATATGGTAACGCATCCCCGATTTGAGATTCTCCCGTTGAAATATGAATCTCATGCCGTGATTTTCCCTGCCAACCTTTCAATGACCGACCGTCCCTATCTTTTTGACGCAGCGTCAGCGATTGATATGGACCTCGAAATATTTGGCGACAAATCCGATGTTGACCGGTTTGTCTCCATCGCGCAATCGCGGCAGGTGCTCGCCCATCTCGTGCAGAAGTACAACCTGATCGAACATTACAACATTAACGCGGAAAAAGTCAAATATCCGTTCACGGCTGCTATCAGCGAGCTGAAAGAAAATTACAAGGCATTAAAAAACGAATTCGGTGGCGCTGAGGTGTGGGTAACGGATACAGATAAAGAACTTGCGGCTGAGATGGCGAATGAAGCCGTTGCTGCCAGCGACCGCATCAACCGAGACATGCTGCTCGAAGGGAGAAACAACATGATGAAAATCCTTCAAACGCACACGGAGCAAAAACAGAAGGAATTGAACGACCTCAATGCGCAAATGGAGCAAGCTTATGAGCCGGAAAGAAAAGCGCTGGAAATAAAACAAGTTCTTGCTACGGAGCGGCTCGCCAAATACTCCGACCTGCTCGATCAGTACCAACTCATCACCGCGCAGGATTTCAATACCGTCCACGTGATGGAGAGAGCTTACCCCGCTGAAAAGGAAAAATCAAGCCGGTGGATGATAATCATTGGAGCGTTCATGCTGGTATTTTTCACGCTGCTGCTGGGCGCAACTGTCCTTCACGTGATGAGCAAATAAGATGTTTTCTTTTTCACTTTCCGAGAAGGCAGGCAATTCACTTTTTTACCTTTTCTCGCTGATCACCGCTGCCAGCGTCTTTCTAAGCATTGCGCTTGAAGAAACCTATCCTTGCCTGATTCCGTTATCGTTCCTCTTCATCTGCATTGTATTGTTCGATTTTAAAAAAGTTTATTTCCTGCTCATAGCGTTGATTCCTCTTACCAGAGAATTCTCCTTATCGGGAACGCTGGCGCTTGACATCCCGGGAGAGCCGCTGCTCATCCTCCTGATGTTCACATTTCTTATTTATATATTGAAAGAACGAAAGTACGACCTTGCTTTCCTCAACAACCCGATAATCCAGCTATTGATCATCCACCTGCTTTGGATATTCGTGACCATATTCTTTTCTTATAAAGTTCTTTTCTCCGTGAAATTTTTTCTTGCCAAGATATGGTATGTTGCGACCTATGTTTTTCTCACCGGGCTGTTTGTTAAGAAATTGCGCGATTTCAGAATACTGTTTTGGAGCGTACTTATACCCACTGTGTTTACGATCGTCATGATACTGCTGAAACATTCCCAATCGGGATTCTCATTCGAGGAAATCAACACGTCATCAGAGTTGTTCTATCGCAATCACGTGAACTATGCCGCCTTCATCTCCCTGCTGATGCCGTTCATCTGGCTGGCATCAACATGGTACAAGGGGGGAACGCTGCCGAAGCATTTTCTCAACTTTTGCAAGCTGCTGTTTCTCGTTGGAATATACTTCGCCTTTGCCCGTGGAGCATGGATAGCGTTGTTCGCGGCAGTTACGTTTTATTTCGGACTGAAATACCGCCTCCTGAAGTTCATGACAGTGATCGGCCTGGCATTATTCATCTTCATAGCGCACCATCTTGTCACCGATAACAACTACCTCAGCTATGCCCCGGAGTTTCGCAAAACCATTTATCACGGCAATATTATTGATCACATCAAAGCCACTGTCCGCAATCAGGACCTTTCAACGGCTGAACGCTTTTACCGCTGGGTGGCTGGCGCGCGAATGTGCGATGAAAATCCCATCACCGGTTTCGGTCCCGGAAGCTTCTATTATTTCTACCAGCAATATGCCGTCACCTCATTCACAACATGGGTGAGTGATAACCCCGAAAAGTCAGGAACACACAACTATTTCCTGCTCGTTGCCATTGAACAAGGGCTGGTTGGATTATTTTTTTTCCTGCTGCTTACGTTCGCGATTTTTTATTACGGGGTGAAAGCATACCACCGCGCCCAAAACAAGGATGATAAAAATCTGATAGCCGCAGCGCTTTGCTCAATGGTGATTATCTATGTGCAACTGATGTTGAGCGATTTGGTGGAGGAAATAAAGATTGGCGGCTTCTTTTTTATCAATATTGCGCTGCTGGTGAATTGGAGCATTTTCGCGAAGAAAAAAAATACATTAGGGCAGTTCTAAAATTCTACCACTTATCCCCTCTCCTTCTGGCTCCTTCTGGAGAGGAAGGGGTGAGGCGCTAAAAAAGAGCAATTTTTAGAACTGCCCATTACAAACTCAGCATGACTGATTTCATCAAAATTTTTGAGAATAACAAAAAGTGGGTCGCTGAAAAGCTTGCGCTCAATCCGAAGTATTTTGAGGGTTTATCCAAGGGACAGAATCCCGAATTCCTTTATATCGGTTGTTCGGACAGCCGCGTGACGGCTGAGGATCTGATGGGTGTGCAGCCTGGTGAGGTTTTTGTTCATCGCAACCTGGCGAACATGGTTATCAGCAATGACCTGAATGCAATGACAGTGATTGAATTTGCAGTGAGGCATCTGAAAGTGAAACATGTGGTTGTTTGCGGACACTACTATTGCGGAGGCGTAAAAGCCGCCATGCAGTCAAAGGATTTGGGATTGCTGAACCCCTGGCTGAGAAATATCCGGGATGTCTATCGCTTGCACAAGAAAGAACTGGATGGAATCTCCGATGAGAGCAGCCGCTACAACAGGCTGATAGAGTTGAACGTGCAGGAGCAGTGCATCAATGTTACAAAAACCGCAGCGGTGCAACAGGCTCACCGGGAAAGAGGACTGCAGGTGCATGGATGGGTGTTTGACGTGCGCACGGGAAAACTGATTGACCTGAAAATTGACTTCCCGAAAATACTTGGCGAGATAAGGGAGATATACAGATTATTCTGAGGTCAGAAAAACCGGCATGTCAGCAGGGTAATATCATCTAAGAAAATTCCGTCTGCTCCTTTAAACTCTGTGACTTCTTCCATTAGTTTCTTGTTGAATCTGTCCACGCTGTGATCATGATGCTTGCGGATGAATTCGTTCAAGCGCTCCACTCCGTAAAACTCTTTGCTCTCATTTTCAAAATCCGTCAGGCCGTCAGTATAGTTGATCACCAGAGCATTCTTCTTAAGGGTTATTTCACCCGGGGTGATGCGCGGGAGATCTTCAAACATTCCAAGCAGCGTGCATCCTTTTGTCAGCTCGATGAGGTCGCCATCCTCATAGACAACAGAGGGATTATGACCTGCATTCACATATTGAAGCAGTCTCGTTTTCGGATTAAATATGCCGAGGAAAAGGGTAATGAATTTATCACCCCGCGTGATGCGGCTCACGGTGTCATTCAGCACTTCAATGAATACCCGCAGATCGCCCGGGTTTTTTGAAAGCATCCGCAGGTTTGCCTGGAAGTTCGACATCAGCAGCGCTGCCGCCACCCCTTTTCCCGAAATATCGCCAACGCAGAATAACATTCTTCCATCCGGCAACTCCATGTAATCGTAGTAATCTCCACCGATGTCATGATGCGGAAGATATACGGCTGACATCTCCACCACTTCATTGTCAGGTAACTTTTCCGGGAAAAGCGCTGACTGCATCTGCGCGGCAAGCTCCAGTTCCTTCTTCAGCACTTCCTTTTCAATTTGCCCTCTCAGCAGCTTGCGGTTTTCCATTGCAACCACCACGATGTTTGTGAGCGTCTGGATAAACCTCAATTGTTCCTCGGTTGATACGTTTTGCGGCATATCGCCCACCAGCACATAAGCAAGCGGTCTTCCCTGGTGTAACACGGGAATCACCACGTCAAAGTCGCGCAGCCTCTTCTTCCGCTCTCCCTCCAAATAAGTCATTCCTTCATATTGCAAAAGCTCCTTCTCAGCGTCAATCAACTTCGCATAGCTTCCCACTCCCGATGTGCAGATGCATTCCCATGTTTCATTTTTTATGAACACCAGCAATTTCGGAACGCTGAACTGCGCTTTCAGCGTGAATTCGTAAATCCTGAGCAGCGCTGACGTGGGGAAGTTATTGTTGATCGCCTGCGAAATGTCGAGCAGCGCGTCAATCTGCAACTGCTTCAGCTTGTTGAGGCGCTCGTAATTGGCGACAAGCTTTTCTAAAGTGGCTTGTTCGGTGGAGAGGCTGCTCATCGTGAAATCGGAAGTCCGAAGTTCTGAGTAAAACGGCAATGCCGGGCATCAAATTCTGAACAGGAAAAAGCCAGGTGTTTGGAATTTAGGTGATAGAATATTTATTCGCCCAAACTCGTCCTCACATCGAGAGCATCACGCAAGCCGTTGCCAACCATGTTGAAGGCAAGCACCATCAGCATAATTGCCAATCCCGGGATGATGGCAAGGAAAGGATTTGCACCGATGATGTAGCCGTAGTTTTCGCTGAGCATGCCGCCCCATGACGGGGTGGGCGGCTGCACGCCAATTCCGAGAAAACTCAATCCGGCTTCAATCAAAATTGCAGAAGCAAAATTTGCAGCCGAAACAACCATCAGCGGACCCATTACATTCGGCAAAATATGAAGCCCGATGGTGCGCAGGTGGCTGAATCCGAGGCTGCGCGCAGCTTCGATGTATTGCATCTCGCGCAGGCTGAGCACCTGCCCCCTGATGATCCTTGCCGCATCCACCCACATCGTCAATCCCACCGCAATGAAGATTTGCCAGAAACCGCGTCCCAGCGCCAGCGCTATCGCAAATACCAACAACAAGGTTGGAATTGCCCACACCACATTGATAAACCACATGCAGATATCATCAATGATTCCTCTGAAATAGCCTGCTGCAGCGCCAACGATGATGCCGATGAAAATGGAAATGAAAACGGCAACGATTCCCACCGACAGCGAAACGCGTACCCCGATAATCAGCCGGCTGAAAATGTCGCGCCCGAATTTGTCCGTACCCAGATGGTATGTTTTGTAGGCGAGGTTTTCCTTTTCGATTTTCCGCTGAAGCTCCGGGAGGGTTGTGGTTATTTGCCGTTCGTTGAAATCATAAAACGTGATTGCGTCTCCATCGCTGACGATTTCGGTTTGCTTCACGGAAAGCGGATAAGCCACATCCGCAAGCGGCAATCTTTTCTCCTCCCCCGAATTTTCTCCGGTATATTCCTCATAGATGATTTCAGTTCCTTCAAATCGCCAGGAATTAATCGGGATCATCTCGTAAGGATTTTCCTGCCCGACAAACATCATCTTAAAAAAATTGCTGCGCTCCACATTTTTATTCTTTGCCCGCTTCAGCATCTTGACACTGAATCCGGGCGATTTGTTGGTGATTTGCAGAATCTGGTCGTTGGCATCGGGCGTGAAATCCGGAGTGATTTGATAACCAAGCAGCGCAATGATAAATGAGAGAATAACCAGCGCAAGCCCGATGACTGCAGGCTTGTTGCGCATGAACCTGCGGAAAGAGCGCGAAGTAGGAGAGTTGCTTTTCGGCACCGGTTTCAAAAATAGTTTAAAGTCTTAAGCCGGAAGACGGAAACGGAATCTTCGGTTTATCCAAAACAAGGGTGAAAAACAAACCATGAATCGGTGCGAAGGACTCCGGCCTCCTTCGGAGGATATGCCATCAGGCGCTATTGGGGTACTTCCGGGTACTCGTGGCGGAGACCTGATTGCCGATGGTATAAATTCCGCGAAATGATTAAACTTAACCCTTGAACCAATTATACTGCGCGGGATAAAATCATACATTTTCTATTTCTGTTTACAGTTTATATGTTTACAGGTTGCAAACTCCAAACTGTAAACCGTAAACCGTAAACTGTAATCGGAACTTTAACAACAAGTCGCTTAATTTTATCAAATAAAAACCCTTCGCGATGAAAGAATCACCATGAAAGAATCACCAAGGCGGGATTTCCTTAGTAAGTTTTTAATGGGAATCTCATCATTTTTTGTGCTGCCGCAATGGGCGCGCGCCACTAAAAGCAGTGATAACAAAATGAGCAAGGACTCTGCAATAATGGATACTGTCATCAAAATCAAACCGCTGGGTTTCGTTTGGGAAACGGCTGACCCGTTTCTCTTCTGTGTGCATCATGAGGATAAATTCCCAAAAGGAAATGACAACCTCGGTCCTGACGTTTCGCTGGAAGGAAGGCATATCGGGCAGGACTTCATCATCAAAGACGGATGGCGCATGTATCATGGCACATCCGTACCGGGGTTTCCCGGGCATCCGCATCGCGGATTTGAAACAATAACCGCAGTTCGCAAGGGGCTGGTTGACCATGCCGATTCTTTGGGCGCTGCCGGACGATACGGCAACGGTGATGTGCAGTGGATGACCGCTGGAAAAGGCGTTCAGCACTCGGAAATGTTTCCGCTGTTGAGCAAAGACAAGGAAAACCCGCTGGAACTGTTCCAGATATGGCTCAACCTGCCGGGGAAGGATAAGATGGTGAATGCCTATTTTAAAATGCTATGGCGGGAAAGCATTCCGAAATATATTTACCTGGATGAGAACAAAAAAACTACCGAAGTGGAAGTGATTGCAGGCAAGCTTGCGGACAAAACACCTCCTCATCCACCGCCTGATTCCTGGGCGTCACCTGCCGCCAATGAGGTGGCTGTTTGGAATATCAAACTGCAGCCTGGCGCCACATGGACGGTTCCGCAAGCCTCCACCGGCATAAACCGTACGCTTTATTACTACAAAGGAAATTCTGTTTTATTGGCAGGCGCATCCATCCCTCATTATCATGCCGCAGAAGTGCTTGCGGATCGCCCGTTGTTGATTCAAAACGGAAATGAGGAATCACGCTTGCTATTGTTGCAAGGCAAACCGATTGGCGAGCCGGTGGTGCAGCATGGGCCATTTGTGATGAATACGAAAGAAGAAATCCAGCAGGCTTTTGATGACTACCAGCGTACGCGTTTTGGCGGCTGGCCCTGGCCCCGCCCGGATCAGGTGCATCCGATAACCAAAGGCAGGTTTGCGCTTCATGCAGACGGGAGAGAAGAAATCCAACAAGGTTAGGAATATTCCCTGCGGTCGCCCGCAACGCCCTTGCGACTTGCTATGCTTCCCCTTTACGGAGCGCATCAGGGACTTGCACCCTTTGGGACATTCTTAAATAAAGAACTATATTCACCATTCAAGGCGCACCAATCAACCGTGAAGTACGCTAAGAGCCGCCAAGTATGAATTTTTTCTTTGCGTTCCTTCGCGTCATTAGCGGTTATATTTTTCAACTGCAAAGCACACCAATGAATGAGAAGATGCGGCTTTGTTCCTTCAATATCATTTCGTAAAGTTGTAAAAAACTAAAACCTGAATCCATGAAAACCCTGAGAGTCGCATTACTTCTGCTCATCCCATTTATAACACAAGCCCAATTTACCTACCACCATGGATTGGGATTAGGCTGCGCTGGCACTGACGCTGGTAATGCAATTGCCGTTGACCAATCGGGCAACGTGTATGAGGCAGGAACTTTTGAAACATACCTTGACAGGGTGCATACCAAATTGTCGCATCAGGCGGCTTTTTTTAAAGGGGCATTAATCA
>CAZCXH010000130.1:0-14388 GCA_964502525.1 uncultured Chitinophagaceae bacterium | reverse complement strand
CTTTCGCGGTTTCAGTTGGGTGAAAAAATCGCGGAAGCATTTCAACTTCCAAAGTCGTTGCTTGTTCCCGCCAGGCAAAGCGAAATGAAAATGTCAGCGCCTCGTCCGGCTGATGTGTCGCTGGATAGCGGCAGGGCGTATTCTGAAGGATTTAATCCCCAATTAGTGGAAGTTGAGCTTACAGATTCCATCGCTTGAAGCGATGGAATCTGTTCAAACAGGATACTCCACAAAATTCCTTTCCGTTTCGTAAAGCCTGATTTGCAAATCATATTTTTTATCAAGCCGCTTGCGGATCAGGTTGTAAATCACAACCGCAATATTCTCCACAGTGGGATTCAAATCTTTGAATTCAGCGACATCCAGATTCAGGTTCTTATGGTCGAACCGTCCGGTTACCTCCTCCTCGATAATGTCTTTCAGAATTTTTAAATCAATCACATAACCTGTTTCGGGATCAACCTCGCCAACCACTTTTACAATCACTTCATAATTATGCCCGTGATAATTCGGGTTGTTGCATAAACCGAAAACCTCCCGGTTCTTCTCAAAACTCCAGTTCTTGTTGAACAAGCGGTGCGCTGAATTGAAATGGGCTTTTCGGAAAATGGATACTCTCATCTTTCTGTGTTGCCCTGCAAATCTCGTAATTTCACCGCGTTGATTTGTTGATTCGATAATTCGGTAATTCGATGATTTGCTGATTGTAATATCATTACCGAATCATCGAATCAGCACATCATCGAATCAATATGCAATTCAAATCCGTCCTTGGCCAAACCGAACTCAAGCGAAAGCTGATGGACAGCGCGCGCAACAACACGGTCAGCCACGCCCAGCTTTTTCTCGGTCCGCTTGGTCATGGCGGATTGCCGCTGGCGCTGGCGTTCAGTCAATATCTCAACTGCGAAAATCCGGGCGATGAGGATTCATGCGGCATTTGTTCATCATGTGTGAAGGCGCAAAAATTTATTCACCCTGATATTCATTATTCGTTTCCGTTTCCGAAAGTGGATAAAAAAGAGCGGTGCGATGAGTTCATCACCGATTGGCGTGAAGCGCTGACCGAAAATCCCTATTTGGATCTGCATACGTGGATGTCGCGTTTTGAGGCGGAAAACAAGCAGCCGAACATCACCATCAAAGAGTGTCACGACATCATCCATAAGTTGAGCCTGAAAGCGTTTGAATCGCCTTACAAGATTGTGATTTTGTGGCTGCCGGAATATCTCGGCAAGGAAGGCAACTCGCTGTTGAAAATCATCGAGGAGCCGCCCGATAAAACGGTGTTCATTCTTGTTGCGGAAAATTCAGATTCGGTTTTGCCGACCGTGTTGTCGCGCACGCAAATCGTCAAGATTCCGCACATTGAACATTCCGTTCTTGCAGGTGTGCTGCATGAAAAATTTGAAGTGCCTGAAGAGGATGCATTCCGTCTCGCCACCATTTCCAATGGCGATTATATCGAAGCGTCAAGGCAGATTCAACACGCATTTGGGGAGTTGTCGGAACTTTTTGCGCAATGGTTCAGCCTGTGTTTGCCGGGTCAGAAAACGCGTTCCCTCGAAATTTATAACTGGATTGAAAAGTTTGCCACCATCGGCAGGGAGAATCAGAAAAGTTTTCTGAAATATGCGCTGCACTTCATCCGCGAAGCGTTGTTCATGCAGGCATCGGGAAAAAAATCTCCCGTGCTGACGCAAAATGAAAACGAACTTGCCGCGCGTTTCATTCAGCTTGCCGACTGCAATTCAATTCAGGAGCTTTACGAAAAAATCAACGAGGCGCACTTCCACGCGGAGCGGAACGCCCATCCCAAGATGCTGATGATGAGCCTGTCGCTGAAGGTGGCGGGGCTGTTAAGGCAGAATCAGGTAATTTTAGCTTGATTTTATCTAATCTTTTCAAAGGTTACTATGAGTTGCAACGGCTGTGGAACAAATTCAGGATTGCCTAAGGGATGCCGCAACAACGGGCATTGCCAGACAGGAACCTGCAATAAGCTAAACACTTACAATTGGCTGGCTGATATCCCGATTGCCTTCGGAACGGACGAATTCCGTTATCATGAAATCAGTTTTAAAAACGGCAGCAGAAAGGCATTCTATAAAAACGAGCAAAATACTCCTTATGAAACCGGTGACATTGTGGTGGTGGAAACCGCAATGGGAGCGGATGTGGGCGAAGTGACATTGACTGGTGAATTGGTGAAAGCGCAGATGCGCAAAAAAGAGGTGAAGGATAAATCTGAAATCAAAAAAATTCTGGGAAAGGCAAGCGAAAAAGATATTGAAAATTTAAAGGAAGCAAGATTGCGCGAACATCAGATGATGGTGCGGGGGCGGGCGATAGCGCGCACGCTGAAGCTCGACATGAAAATAACGGATGTTGAGTTGCAGGCGGATTTGAAAAAAGCGACTTTCTACTACACCGCGGAGCAGCGGGTTGATTTCCGTGAGCTGATAAAAATGTATGCCCATGAGTTCAAGGCGAAAATCGAGATGCGCCAAATAGGGGCGCGGCAGGAAGCGGGTCGCATCGGAGGCATGGGCGATTGCGGGCGTGAGTTGTGCTGCTCCACGTGGCTTACTGATTTCAAATCTGTTTCCACCACTGCTGCCCGTTATCAGAACCTTTCCATCAACCTTGAAAAACTTTCGGGACAGTGCGGCAGGCTGAAATGCTGTCTGAATTATGAATTGGACACCTACATGGAAGCGCTCGAAGAGTTTCCGAAAAATGCCGATACGATTCACACGGAAAAGGGAGAGGCGCGTTTGCAAAAAACCGACATCCTCAAGCGGCTGATGTTTTACACGTTCAAGGAGGATTCAAAATTTTATCCCGTTCCCATTGGCAGGGTGAAGGAAATTCTTGCCCTGAACAAAGAAGGAAAAAAGCCGGAAGATTTGGGAATCATTATCGAGCAGGAAGAAGAGGTTGAAATTGAAGAGCATACCGAATTGGTCGGGCAGATTTCGCTGGAAACATTGGACAAAGCGGCAAGGAAAAAACGGAATAAGCAGAGGCATCGCAGAGATGATGAGAGGAGGGGTGGCCACCGAAGAGAAGGAGATAACAGAGGCGGAGAAAGGAGAGATCAGGGGCAAAGAGAAACTGGCGGCAGAAACAGGGAAGGAGGGCGAAATCCTGAAAACAGAGACAGGAACCGGGGTAATCGGGATTCACGAGATAGAGGCAGACGGCAGTAAAAGGCAAAAGGCAAAAGGCAAAAGGCAAAAGGCAAAGGGCAAGGGGCAAGGAGTAAAGGAGTAAAAAGGTAGAAATTTATTGGCAGCGCAATCATTTAAAGAAACATCCGGCTATAAGAAAGCATTTTCGCTTGCCATGGATATTTTCAGAGAATCAAAGAGATTTCCTTCAGAAGAAAGATATTCTCTCACGGATCAAATAAGAAGGTCCTCACGAAGCGTATGCGCTTCAATTGCTGAGGCATATCGGAAAAGGCAATACCCTGCGCACTTTGTTTCTAAAATCTCTGACGTGGATATGGAAAATTCAGAAACACAGGTATGGTTGAGTTTCGCCCTTGAATGCGGATATGTTTCCAAGAAAACTTTCGAGTCTTTTGTTAGTGGGAGTGAGGAAGTAGGAAGATTGTTGAATCACATGATTAATAATCCGGGCAAATATGTCTGAAAAGGCAAAATGCAAAATGCAAAATGCAAAGGGTAAACTAAAAAGCAAAGGACTGATTGCCCTTTGCCCTTTGCCCTTTGCCTTTTGGAAAGATTGCCTTTTGCCCTTTGCCTTTTGCCTTTTGCTCACTTCATGCGATACCAAAAGAGTTTACGAAGAAAACACCGACATCCCGAAATACATCTGGAACCTTGATTTCAAGCCGGAGTTCACCGTTAATATCACGGACACAGCCTTGCTTTACAATGTTTACGTGAACGTACGCCACACCAAATTTTATCCCAACAGCAACCTCTGGATTTTCATCATCACGAAATTTCCTGACGGAAAAAAATTAGAGAAACGGGTTGAGTTGACACTTGCCGACAAAGAAGGCAGATGGCAGGGCGACTGCCTTGGGGATATTTGCGACATCCGGCTTCCGATTCAGCAAAACGCTTTTTTCGAACAGCCGGGCAATTATACTTTTCAGTTCGCGCAAATCATGCGCACCGACAACCTGCCGTTTGTGATGAGCATGGGGTTGAGGGTGGAGAAGGCGGGAGTGAAAGGAAAATCAACGTAATGCTATGATCGTAGTTTTTCCGGATACAATCCGGCTTTGACGAGTGACGTCAATTTACTTGCCACAGAACTCTTGTCTTCCTGGTATGTTATTCCAAACCACTTCTCATGTGTTTTCAGAATTGCAACACCGATGATTCCATTTTCAATCAACGGCTGCACCAAATCAGGCAGTGTCATTTCAGACTTGGGATTCTCCGCATTTTCGTTCACAAACTTTCTGAAATGCTTTTCAGCCAATTCAAAAAACTGCGGATGAAATCCCCAGAAGTTCATGGAGACAGCGGTGTGTTCATTCAGCAAAACTTCACGATCGCCTTCCCTGTAAAACACATCACCGTTTTTCCTCTGAATACCCCTGCATTCTTTCACCTTCTTCAGTAAGCCGTGCCCATCGGTTTCGCACACGCCCCTTGACACACCGCCATATACCGACAAAGTATTTTGCAATGAATAACCGATCATTGACCAATGATTTTCACAACACCGGTTTTTGAGAAAATCAGCCATCAGTTGAAAAGCCTCCTTGCCGTAAAAGTCATCTGCGTTGATGACTGCAAACGGTTCATCCACAATCTTTGATGCTGACAACACTGCATGAACAGTACCCCACGGCTTGTCCCGACCGGCAATGCTTTTTACGTTCTCAAACTGCGGGTTGACCTCCTGGAATGAATATTCCAACTCAATCTGATTCCCGTATCTCGAAAAACGCCCTTCAAAATCATTCAGGAACTCTTCGCGGATGATAAGAACAACTTTTCCGAAACCCGCTTTCAGCGCGTCATAAATGGAGTATTCCAAGATGGTTTCGCCAAAGGGACCAAGTGGCTCTAATTGTTTCAGTCCGCCAAACCGCGAGCCTGCCCCTGCCGCGAGTATCAACAAAGAGGGTTTCATAAGTTATGGCGCTCAATTTAGGCGGAATGAAGATATTTCCGTCACATTTTCAACCAAATGCTGCAATCCAAACAAGCGGGCGTTGTTCCCATCATCATCCTCGGTGCGCTGTTTTTCATCTTCGGTTTCGTTACATGGCTTAACGGAACGCTGATACCATATTTGAAAATCGCCTGTGAATTGAACACGTTTCAGGCGCTGTTCGTGGCGTTTGCTTTTTACATTTCGTATTTTTTCACTGCGTTGCCCTCATCATGGATTTTGCAGAAAACAGGATTCAAGAAAGGGATGATGCTCGGCTTGCTGGTCATGGCTGCCGGTGCGCTGGTTTTCATTCCCGCAGCAAACACGCGCACCTACGGATTGTTCCTTACAGGGTTGTTTGTGATTGGTACCGGGTTATCCATTTTGCAAACAGCTTCGAATCCGTACATCACGATTGTAGGACCGATCGAAAGCGCGGCAAGACGCATCAGCATCATGGGCATCTGCAACAAAGTGGCGGGAGTGCTCGCGCCCATTATTCTCGGGGCTGTGATTCTTGCGGATGCGGATACGCTGACCAATGAGTTGCAGGCGATGGATGCCGCGCAGAAAATGGAGCGCCTGAATGAACTTGCATCCCGCGTTATCATGCCTTACACATTGATGGCAATGGCTCTTGTCGGTCTTGCGCTGATGATCCGTTTTTCACCATTGCCGGAAATTGAAAAGGAAAAGGATGACCTTGAATATGCCCCGACAGGCGGCAAAACCAGCGTGTTCCAGTTTCCAAACCTTGTGCTGGGAGTGATAGCGCTTTTTCTCTATGTGGGCGTGGAGGTGATGGCGGGAGATACCATAGGAACTTATGGACAATCGCAGGGGATTCCGCTATCGGAAGCAAAAAATTTTACCGCCTACACTTTGACCGCAATGGTTATCGGTTACATCATCGGCATTTTTGCCATTCCGAAAATCATTTCGCAATCAATGGCATTGGCGGTTTCTGCCATCATCGGAATTTTGTTTAGTATCGGGATCACCACCACCACTGGCTACACTTCGGTTTTGTTCATTGCCTTTCTCGGTCTCGCCAATGCCTTGATGTGGCCCGCAATTTGGCCTCTCGCCATTGGCGGCTTGGGAAAATTCACTAAAACCGGTTCCGCGTTATTGATTATGGCGATTGCGGGAGGCGCGCTGCTCCCCTTAGTTTACGGCAGGCTCGCTGACCTTGAGTTTATCGGTCACCGCCAGGCGTATTGGATAATGGTTCCGTGCTATTTGTTTATTTTGTTTTACAGCGTGAAGGGGTATAAGATCAGGGAATGGTAGTAGCGGGTTAATAACAATAGGCATTAGGCATTAGGCATTAGGCAAAAGGTAAACGCGGTAATTAAAGACAGCAATTCAAATTGGCAGCTTATCTTACCTGATTAATATCTTGCAAGTATGTCTAAGCGGATAAAAAGGCAAAAAAAACGATTGCCTTTTGAAAAAAATTGCCTTTTGCCTTTTCACTTATGCGCCAGCAGCACTTTCAACTGATGGCTCACAATCTCTCCCATGTTGCGGCATTTTTCAAATTCTTTGTCATCATGATATTTGGCAAGTTCCTTTCGCAGTTGATCTACCTTGCCGGGCACTGAAATAGTATCATCTTTCATGCAGTCAAGCAGGTCGTGTGTGCGCCCCCGCTCTGCGCGCAACCGGTGTGAAATCAGCGTTCGTTCCTCATTTTGATATTGCCGGAATGTCTCGGGCGTCATCAGTTCGATGCACAGCTTCACAATCACATTGTTCTCTTTGAAAAACTGCGGCAGATACATTGTCCGTTTTCCTTCGTATGACTGCTGGTCGAAGTCAATCGGGCGAATGCGGTATTGCTCGTCTTCAAAGTCGGGCGTGACATCCACTACATAATTATAAGATCGCATATCTCCCAGCAACCGCACGAAACAGCGTTCGTTGAATTTCACAAACTCTTTGGCAAGACGCACCTTGTTGCATTCAGGTTTTTTAAGATAGCCGACAATGAAATCATTTCCCGGAATACCCGGAATATGTTCCTCAATCAGCGTATCGTGATCAACGAAATAATTGATGCGGTTCGGGGAAAGCAGATGTTCCAATTCAAGACCATAGATACGCGAGGCATCCGCTTTTTTAACATAGAAATAATCATAATTGTCATTGAACTGATTCACGATGCGGACGCGGAACGGATTGGAATTTCCGAAGGTGCAATAGTCAATTCTTGAAACATAGAGATGTTCAAGAACGGAAGTATCGCCATCCGACTTCAGGATGGAATAGATCATCGTCAGTCCTTTGTTCAATTCATCCGTCATGTGGCGATCATACATCACGCTTTCCCATAAGGTTTCCTTTCCATGCTTGTCGCGGTGCGGAACGGTTTCCTTGTATCGGAGCAAATCGCTGTACGTCACGGGCAGCTTCGATTCGCGGTCATACTTTTTGAGGTAGTGATGAAGTTCCTTATTAACGTCAAAATGCTGTTTCTTTTTGGAGATGGCAGTCATTAGTGCGCAAAAATAGGATTACCATTTCAGCAAAATAAAAAGCCTGCTCGATTGGAACAGGCTTTTGTAATTTGAACAAAACTTCAGATCAACTCTTCCACTTAATCGTACACCCCACCGCCTTCGTGAAATCCGGATTGGGCTTTTCTCCTTTTTCGAGCGCATTAATGGCGTTTTCAACGTACTTCACTTTGTCTTTCTTGGCATTTTCGGTATCATCATCCACCGCTCCGATGTAGGCGACTTTGAATTTCCCTTCGGTTTCTTTTTGCAGTAAAAAAACATGCGGAGTGCGTGCTGCGCCAAAAGCCCGTGCTACTTCCTGCGTTTCATCGAAAAGATAGGGAAAGGTGAACCCCTTGTCCTTCGCCCGCTTTTTCATGTTGTCGTATGAATCGTCAGGCTCTCTTGCGGGATCATTGGGATTAATAGCAATAACCGGGTAGCCTTGCTTTTTGAAGGATTTGTCCAAAGCCACGATGCGTTCTTCATAGAGTTTAGCATAAGGACAATGGTTACAGGTGAATACAACGATGAATCCTTTCGCATCGGGATAATCACCAGGCGACACCATTTTTCCGTCAATATTTTTGAGCTTGAAGCCTGCTGCATAATCTCCGACATTGTAGCCGGAAACAGCCTGCCTCACCCCGTCCGTCTCCGAAGGAGAGGGTGTCCGGGCAGCATTGCTAAACCCGGAAAGAGAATAGCCGATGGCAATGACTGCAAACAAGAGTAACGATGTTCTAATAATTTTCATGGTTTACATTTTTATTAATGGTTTAACGATATTTTCAAGCTGCTCATAGGAGAATTGCTTTTCAAAAAACTTTTTGGTATTGGTGCTGCTGTGCACGAATGTAGTTGCAGGAATAGTGCCTTGCCATTGCGGGCTTACCTTATCAATGAAGCTGTTGTCGCCCTGCGTATCGAGCATGATCACTTCAGAATTAAGCTTATTCTTTTTCACAAATGGCACCACTTTTTTATCATATTGGCTCTTAAAATCAAGGCTCACCAGGAGCACCTTCACCTTTTGATTTTTGTAAGTCTCATTCAGCTTTTCAAACGCAGGCAGTTCATCCACGCACGGCTTGCACCACGTTGCCCAGAAATTGATGACGTAAACGGTGTCGCCCGCAGGTTGAAGATATTTTTTAAAGGAATCGAAAGTAAGGATGGGGATGAATTGAGTGTGAGTGTCCGTGCGGGATGGTTGCTTTTGGGAATAAGCGCAAATCGAGCTTATAAGGATTAATAGGAGCAATAAGCATTTGCTGTTCAAAGCAAAAAAGCCTGGTCTCCCCTCTCCCTGCCCGTCCGGCAGGCGGGCTTTGGAGAGGGGGCGGGGGTGAGGCTCAATTATTAAACTCTTCATCATTGAAATCATCGTCTTTGTCAAAATCCATAGTCTTTTCCGTAAACACCGCACCGAGCACATCCTTGAACTGAACCCCTGCTTCAAGCATGCATTTGCTCAGCAGCGAATGTTCAGCTAAGCCGTGCAACACAAACTCCATCAGAAAAAGTTTCTCATCGCCTTTTGCATTTGGATAAAATTTGTTAACAGCGTCTTCCAGCCCCGTCACTTTCCTTAGTTCCGCTGCATATTGCTTTTCGGGAACATCGAGCATCAAATCAACCATGTTGCCACTGCCGAACCAGTCGCTGATTTTCCGATAGGGATTTTCCTGCTTTTGTTTTTTCAGTTTGCCGGGGTCGGGAAAATGCTGCGCAAACAATGTCCTGATGGATTTGCCGATAAGGTTCTGTGCCACAATCATCGGACCCTCCTGCTCGCCCTCATATACCAATTCGATTTTCCCTGTGATTGACGGAACCACTCCCCAGAAATCGCTCATGCGCACGAATGTTTCCGGTTCGCTATTCAGCAGGGCGCGCCTCTCAGCCGCGCTGATGAGATTCTCAAAAGATGAAATCGTGAGCCGTGCCGACACTCCGCTCTTTTTATCCACGTATTCGCTTTTGCGCGCTTCCACCGCGATTTGTTCATTGAGGTTTAAAATCAAATCGTTGAACCGCACGGTCGCTTTTTGTTTTTGGTGCGAGCGTGCCTCCTGCATTGTAATCTTCTTGGATGTTTCAACATCTTTAGGATAATGAGTGAGTATCTGGCTTTCGATGCGGTCTTTCAATGGCGTGACGATGGAGCCGCGATTGGTGTAATCTTCAGGATTAGCGGTAAATACGAATTGAATGTCGAGCGGCAGGCGCAGTTTGAATCCGCGGATTTGAATATCCCCCTCCTGCAAAATGTTGAACAGCGAAACCTGGATGCGCGGCTGCAAGTCAGGCAATTCGTTAATTACAAAGATGCAGCGGTTGGAGCGAGGCACCAATCCGAAGTGTATCACGCGCTCATCCGAATAGGAGAGTTTCAAATTCGCAGCCCGAATCGGGTCCACATCGCCAATCAAATCGGCAACGGAAACATCAGGCGTAGCCAGCTTTTCAGCATAACGTTCATCACGATGCAGCCATGCGATTGGTGTGTCATCTCCTTTCTCTTTCAGCAAGTCCTTGGCATATCTTGAAATGGGATGAAACGGATCGTCATTCAGTTCCGAGCCTTCTACAACGGGAATGTATTCATCCAGCAACTCCGTCATCTGCCGCGCGATGCGCGTCTTTGCCTGCCCGCGCAAGCCAAGCAGAATCATGTTATGACGTGAAAGCAATGCGCGCTGAATGTCGGGAATCACAGTGGTGTCAAATCCAAGAATACCTTTGAACAACGGCTTCCTCTCTTTGAGATGTTCAATGAGATTTTCGCGCAATTCGTCTTTGATAGCGCGTGTGCGATAACCGGAGCGCTTCAGATCACCGAGCGTTGTGATAGAAGCAAGTTTTTGTGTTGCAGTCTGTTCCATTGTTGTTATTTCATCATCGAATCATCGAATCACCGAATCATCACATCAGTCAAATCCACTTCCGTTTATTCCTTTCATAATCCTCAAAAATATATTCTCCCAGCCCCTGCAGGCTTGTGTAAAATGCGCGTCCGTGATTTGTTTGCGTGAACTCTTTTACAAACCGCTGCAAATACGGGTCACGCGCGAGCATGAACGTGGTGATGGGCATCTTCAGCCTGCGGCATGCTTTGGCAAGCGTGAGCGTTTTGCTGATGATTTTCCTGTCCAACCCGAAACTGTTCTTGTAATAATGAGCGCCTTCCTTCATACAGGTGGGTTTGCCATCCGTCACCATGAAGATTTGCCTGTTCGGATTTTTGCGCCTTCGTAAAATATCCATTGCGAGTTCCAAACCGGCTACGGTGTTCGTGTGATACGGTCCCACTTTCAGATAGGGTAAATCTTTTATCTCTATCTGCCAGGCGTCATCGCCAAACACGATGATGTCGAGCGTGTCCTTGTGGTATTTTGTGGTGATAAGTTCGGCAAGCGCCATCGCCACCTTCTTGGCGGGCGTGATGCGGTCTTCGCCATACAATACCATGCTGTGTGAAACGTCAATCATCATCACGGTGCTCACCTGCGACTTGTTCTCTTTTTCGATGATCTCCAAATCATCTTCCGTGAGGGCGAAACTGCCGATGCCGTGCGCTATTTGCGCGTTGCGAATGCTGTCGGTTGCCGAAATCTGGTCGAGCGAATCTCCAAACGCGTACGGTCTGCGGTCGCTGCCCTGCTCATCGCCCATGCCCGCGTAAGGCGTGTGGTGGCCGCCTTTGCGCGCCTTGCTCAGCTTGCCGAACACCTCCTCCATCGCGTTTTGGCGAATCGCCTGCTCCGTCTTTGCCGTGATGACAATCGCGCCATCCCCTTTTTCCTTCAGGTAGCCTTGCTTCTTCAGGTCTTCGATGAAATCACCCATGCCGTAATCATTGCCGGTAAGCTTGTATTCCCGGTCAAGCTCATTGAGCCAACTGATGGCCTCCTGCACATCGCCAGAAGTATAGACGAGCAGTTCATTGAGCAGCTTCAGCAGCTTGTCGAACGTGCTTTGCCCCTGTGGGTTTGGGACGAATTTTGAAAAGCGGTAGCCCAGCATTGCAGCTACAATTTAGGCTAATGCCAACAATATGAGCGAACAGGGTTTGTTTAGCGGAGATTTCCCTGCATAAAATAAAGCTGCCCTGTTATCGCGAGAGTTCCGCAGGGACTCTTGTGATTCCGGATAGGCAGAAGTCTTTCGACTTCGGTGCGGGGAAGCCTTTATTCAATCAACACAACCTTTAATAATCCCTTTCCCCCTGCGTCTCCCCCTGGTCTCCCGCAAGATTGCATCTTGTGGGAACTATGTGGCAAGATTGCATCTTCCTGCGCAGGCAGTGATTGATTAAATTGGCAGGAAAATTTATCGGCTATGAGCCGCAGCTACAAATTCCGCGATCAGGAAAGATTATATTTCGTTTCGTTTGCAACCATCAACTGGATTGATGTTTTCATCCGAAGAGTTTATAAGGATATTATCGTCAACAGCCTGAACCATTGCATTGACAAAAAGGGTCTTGAGCTTTACGCATGGTGTATTATGACAAGCCATGTTCATCTGATAATGGGCACAGAAGGAGAGCAAATGGAATTTATTTTGAGAGACATGAAAAAATTCACTTCCAAAGCTTTACGCGAAGAAATCACTGAAAATCCGCAGGAAAGCAGGCGGGAGTGGATGATTTGGATGATGGAACGGGCAGGAAAATACAATCCCAACAACAACGACTTCCAATTCTGGCAACAAAATAATAATCCTATCGAGCTATACGACAATGAAATAATGGAGCAGAAATTAGAATATATTCACAACAATCCTGTCGAAGCAGGGTTTGTTGATGAGCCTTGGGAATATCTTTACAGCAGCGCGAGGGATTATTGCGGAAAGAAAGGATTGATAAGGGTGAAGTTGATTGAATGACTTGGATAAAATACAAGCCAACGCATGAAGATGCAATCTTGCCACAATATTCCCACAAGATGCAATCTTGCGGGAGACCAGGAGACGGACGGGTACTTCAGGTTATTTGACGTGTCAGGAAGAATGCTGGATGAAAAATTCCTGTCAAAAGATGTAAACAAGATAGAAATAAAAGTCACATACTTGGAGGCAGGCTTGTATTTCTTCAAAATAGAAAGCAAACAAACTCTGTTTACAGATAAAATTATCATTCATTGAAAGTACAAATAGCGTGTTTAATTAGTATTTTTTGCGGTTGCTTTGATTCATCAAATTCCTGCATAGCGCAATGTTATTTCTATAACGTACATGGGTATGGCCCTAATGATAATTATATAATAGATGGATCATGGGCGATAATAGAAACAGCGGAAAAGGATTATGTTGTAGCTGGATTAACGGATGAAATAACAACCGGAGGAGGAGCAGCATGGCGCGTTAACAACTGCGGAGAACTTGTTTGGGTAAAAGCATGGGAATTCAGTAATGGAGTTGATGACGCTTATTCGGTAGTAGAACTAAATGATCGCTCTTTAGTTTTCTTGGGGCTTTATCGAGATACTTCCGGTTCCTTAGCAAACAGTTATTTATATAAAACATCAGCGAGCGGAGATTCAATATGGTTTAAATCTATAGACGCAGGCATCAGTGAGCGTCCAAAAAGTTTAATCCCCACATCTGACGGAGGCTTTGTAATAGGAGGGTACTTCAATTGGTATATACCCGATGCCAAGATTTTTCTGCTTAAAACCGACAACCTTGGCAACATAGAATGGCAGCATAATTACGGAGAAGATACAACCTACAATTACCTTAGATCAGCGAACAAAACACCTGATGGCGGATATGTTTTGGGCGGATGGGTTGAATATGATTATTCGCCAAACGTCAGAAACTTCTTTATCATAAAAACAGATAGCTTAGGCAGCAAGGAATGGGGTCAATTGTATGACGGTTGGTATGATGGTTATACTATTCCCACTCGCGATGGAGGATATATGATAGTCGGTGATGAATATCTTATCCCACAAGATGATTACAATGGCATCATGATAAAAACCGATAGCGCGGGAAACGTTGAATGGGAAAGACGCCTCAGAGCCCCCAACGATCCCAATGTTTTCGGAAATGTAGAGCAACTGCCTGATGGCAGCTACATACTAGGAGGAGGAGTCCGAGGCGCAAAAGGCCGCCCCAACGTCAGTATCATGAAATTCAGCGAAGGAGGCAGCGAGATATGGCGAAGAACATATACTTATTATGGCGGTAGTAACGATGATGATTACATTTCGGATTTGATTGTTACACAACAGGGAGATATTGTAGTAACCGGCTATGTGATACCAGGTGATACTGCCTTGAAAACGGGCAATGATATGTTTATCCTGAAAGTTGATAGCGCGGGGAATTTAGTAACGTCACTTGAAGAGGTTCCACGAACAAAAAATGACATAAAAGTTTACCCCAATCCGAATAACGGGCAGATGACGCTTGAATATCAGTTAGAGGATGGAAATGCCTTCTTTAAATTATTTGATGTGTCAGGAAGAATGCTGGATGAAAAATTCCTGTCAAAAGATATAGACAAGATAGAAATAAAAGTCACATACTTGGAAGCAGGCTTGTATTTCTTCAAAATAGAAAGCAGCAAGCAAAATCTGTTTACGGATAAGATTATAATTCATTGAAAGCACAAATAGTGTGTTTAATTAGCCCTCCGTTATCGCAAGTTCCGCAGGGACTCCCCTTTGTTATCGCAAGGTACTGTCATAAAAACCAAGCTTTTCCTGAAAATATTTTTTAC
>CAZCXH010000129.1:0-14547 GCA_964502525.1 uncultured Chitinophagaceae bacterium | reverse complement strand
CACGTTATCAGCCAATCTGCGTTATCAGCATTCCATTTCTTATTCGGATTATGATGTTTTGTGAATTTAAACAACTTCTAAGAAAAGGGTTAAAGGTAATCGGCAACAGCTATTTATAACTTTTTTATTTCCGAAAGTTTCGTTTCCATTTACACAAGCTGTGGGTACATTGATTGAAAGCCGCTTGGGACCTAGCTCCTGCGGCTTAAGTGAAAAGATTAATAAATCAAAAACCCCCTCTGCCGTGGCCAAGAAACCAAACAATGCCGATGTAATCACTCGGTTTACCGAAACGTACATAGAGAAAATTAAAGGCAATGTTGATGCCGCCCGTCTTGTACTGACACTCATTTCAGACAACCTCACCGACCTTGAACGACTGAGAAATTACCTCATCATCGAGGAATACTACAACCTGCTGCGGGATAACAATGGCATCAGCTACCTGACGCTCATCCAGCTTTCCGACAAATACGACCTCACTGAACGGCAAATTCAGAATATCGTTTACAAGTGGTCTGACAAATACAAAAAATCGAGCAACATCATCAGGACTGTATAATCCGGTCAGGCATTCATTTTCTGATCCACCATCTTCAAAACCTCCTTTTCAAACCTTTCTGCTTTTTTAACCATTTTTTCTCCATCTTCCATAATTTTATTTACGAATGCTTTATCTTCCAGATTTCCGGCATTGATCCTGACATTCAGCCACGCGCCCGATACCGCAGCCCGCGCGCAATGCGCTGCCACACCGGCATCAGAAATTGAATTCGGATTGCCTTTTTCAACCATCGTCATGATAATATCAAATGACTCAAGCGTAGTCTTCATCACCTCAAAAGGCACCTCAATCGCTTTGCGGGTGGCGGCTTCCACGGCATCCTTCCTTTCTTTGGAGCCTTTTGGCAATTTGTAAGAATCCATAATTCGGTTGAATGCGCGGGTATCTTCATCAACCAGCCGCAGCAAATTGTCTTTGATAGCCTGCCCCTTCTCAGCCCAATCTGAAAACTGGCTGAACCGGTCTTCCCATCCTTTTTTAGCGGAGGAGAGATTGGCGACCATCGTTGCCAGCGAAATTCCGAGCGCACCAACATAGGCTGAAACAGAACCTCCGCCTGGTGCCGGTGACTCTGATGCGGTTTCGTTGGCAAACTCCCGCAGATTCATTTTTGCCAGAGGGGCGGCTTTCTCTTCTTTGAGCATATATTCAATGATTTTTTTGGGGGGATCAAATGGAGCCAACTCATCAAGTCCAAGCGACTTAACAGCAATTTTAATTAGATCTTCTTCAGGCACCCCGGCAGAGCGCCTTTGTTTTTTCAGGAAATATTTTCCGGCATCGAGCATTGATTTCAATGGAATCAACCCCACGAGTTCGGAACCGGTAACGCGCAAGCCGCGCTGCTCCGCGCTTTTGCACACTTCATCAAAAGCAGCATGCACCGGGGTGGCATTGAGGTTCGTCAAATTGATGGAAACCTGTGCTATTCCATACTCTCTGATGAACCAGCCGATGGCTTTTACCGCTTTGCACTTGCCGGGGATGCGAACGGCATTTCCATTTTTATCGTGTTCAATTTCTCCTTTCTTGTTTTTTTTTACCCTTCCGTTTTCCCGCACATCAAAAGCAACTGAATTAGCAAGCCGCACGGACGTTGTGTTGAGATTCACGTTATAAGCCACCAAAAAATCGCGGGCGCCAATCACCGTGCTTCCTGACCTGGCGTTGAACGCTGCCGGGCCATAATCGGGTTTCCATTCAGGCATTCGGATTTTTTCAGGAATTCCCTCATATTCACCCTCGCGAATTACGGAAAGGTTTTTTCGATGTGGCGCAGATGCAGCATACTCATAAAGATAGACGGGAATACTCAACGCTTCACCAACCCTTTTTGCAAGCTTCTTTGCAAACTCGACCGCTTCATCCATCGTGATTCCTGAAATCGGCACCAACGGACATACGTCCGTTGCTCCCATGCGAGGATGCTCTCCCTTGTGCTTGCTCATGTCAATCAGCTCCGATGCTTTCTTTATTGCACGAAAAGCAGCTTCAATCACCGGCTCCGGCTCTCCGACAAAGGTGACTACTGTTCGGTTGGTGGCTCTGCCGGGATCAACATTCAGAAGTTTCACGCCTTCCACACTTTCAATTTCACCGCTGATGGCTTTAATAACCGTTAGGTCATTGCCTTCGCTGAAGTTGGGGACGCATTCGATGAGAGGGCGCATGGTTATATATGATGTAGGAGGATAAGATTAAAGTGCAAAGGTAGAGAACTAAGCGCAACCGTCTTTGATGGTACCGGGTTTTGGGAGGGTTTGGATATGCAGAAAGACTACATGAAAAATTATCGTACAACGTCTTCAGGTACCCAATCCAAAGTTGCGCATTGTTTGTATCCAGATGATCGCCAAATGCCAGCGGCAGAAATTCCTTGCGCTTGAATGAATGAATGAAGGGCAGTTCTAAAAATTCTACCACTTACTCCCTCTCCTTCTGGAGAGGGAAGGGGTGAGGCGATAAAAAGAGCAATTTTTAGAACTGCCCTGAATACAATTCAAGGGCGGTGTTATGCGTTGCGAAGACCGTAAGTTTTCGCAAACCTCACATCATTTTCCACAACTACCCTTTCCATCATCGCGTAAATCCCGCTTTTCAGCTTCTCGATATTGTCTTCGGTCATCCCCGCGGTTGGGATGGGAGCCAAAAAAATGCACTTCACCCTGCCCGGTTTGAAAAGGTTCCATTTTGCAGGTATCAGCGAGCCGGTGTTGAGCATCACCAGCGGAACGATGGGTTTCTGCAGGTCAACGGCAATGCGGAATGCCCCGTCATGAAATGGCAGCAAAGGCTGAGCAGTTTTGTTGCGCGTGCCTTCCGGGAATAAAAAAATGGAAACACCCCTTTTCATTTCATCCTTCATTTTCTCAACACTCTTTCTTCGGCTCTCCTTATCGCCCCGGTCAACAATCACGCAGGTCTTTTTAAACAAATATCCCAGAATGGGCACACCCAATAATTCTTTTTTTGCAAGCCCTTTTGAGAGATTGTTTGTGGAATAAACCCAAAGCATCGCATCGAGGTTAGAGTTATGGTTTGCTACAAAAACATACGATTCATCAGTCCTCACCAGCGGATTCCTATCCACCTCCATTCTTATTCCGCAAAGAAATCCCCACCATCTCGCCCACCAATTGGCATAGCCAAGCATCAGAATTTTGTGTGCTGTAAGTTCATCCAGCAGCAAATGCAACACAAAAAATAACGGGAAGGCGATGAGCATGAAAATGAAATAGATAATGCACGTCCAAACGGTATAGATGAACTGAAGGGTTTTATGCAGCAGGTTCAAATGACATTCTTTCTGATAAAGATAAGTTCAGGGCATCAGGATAGCGATGTGAGTTTTGAACAGGTAAACGGATTATAATATATCTCAGTTCATTCTCTGAATATCACATCCAAAGGATTTGCGCGATACTAAAGTGGCCTATTTATGGATAATTGCTGAAACGGAGGCAGAAATGCAATCACAGCAGGTGTCAAGTAATTCCGCTTGATTAAGTTGATAAAATTCTCCATATTGTAAATAACTATGCAGCATCAGAAAGTGTTTGCCATGCCTTCGAGAGAGATTTTCACTGCTTTCATCCGTTGGTTCTCTGTTGTCCTCACGGCATATTTGTTCATTTATTATCCGTGCAACTCCTATGCAGCGCGGCAAACCGAATATTACCATCTCTACGCAACATGGGAGCTGTCCATCCCGCTTGTTCCTTCCATGATAGTGGTTTATCTGAGTTACGTTGCCATTTTCGGTGTGTTGTTGTTTGTGATAAAAACTCCGGAAGCTGTCAAAGCGCTGGCTTATTCCATGCTCGTGATGCTTGCCATTTCGGGAATAATATTCATCACTTTTCCCGGGCATCTTGGTTTCACCAGAACTTCGGATATGGCCGATTTCGGTCGCTTGTTTCAACTTGTGCATGATATTGACCGTCCGCACAATCTTTTCCCTTCCCTGCATGTGTCATTTGCTTCGTTATGTGTTCTTGGCATGATACAGCATACGCGCCAGCGGTGGTTTCATTGGTCGCTGATGGTTTGGTTCACTGCCGTATGCGCTTCGGTTGTTCTTGTTCATCAGCACCATCTCTTTGATATTGCTTTAGCCGTGATTCTCAGCGTGACGGTACACCGGCAGGTTTATCTGCGCATGGTTGACAAACCCTTTGAAAACCGGGCGATGGCAGGCAGTCAACTGAATGAAAGCCGGGAAAAAGCGGGAAGGTAATACATATTGCGCAACTGTCATTGCTGAAACACACGGTTTCCACCACAAACCGGAAAAATACGCAAAGCTTCATTTTCTTTATTTTGCAGGCGATCTTATATCTTTAACTGATGCCTGAAAAACTCATTCGCATCGCGGGGGCGCAGGGCTTCTATGGAGACAGTCCTATGGCTGCCATGAACATCGTAATGGAAAAGGGCGCTGATTATCTTATGCACGATGCGCTCGCTGAGCTCACGCTCTCCATCTTGCAGAAAGATCGGCAGCAGGATCCTTCGCTTGGCTATGCGCGCGATATCGAACTGATGGCGCGAACGCTCTTTCCCGCAGCCTTTGCCAGCGGAATAAAAATCGTTACCAACTCGGGAGGGCTGAATCCTCACAGCGCAGCAAAGAAAGTAGCAGAGATATTGAGCAAGCTAGGTATCGGAGGAATCAAGATAGCAACCATCACCGGTGATGACATGATGTCGCGCATTGGGGAGTTGCAGCAATCGGGACTTCAGTTGGAGCACCTTGACACAGGCGCGCCTCTATCATCATCAACAAGCCCGGTGACACATGCTAACGTTTACATCGGGGCAAAATCCGTGAAAGAAGCGCTCGACATGGGCGCTCAGCTTATCCTTGCCGGACGTGTTGCCGATCCCTGCCTGGCGTTGGGCATTATTGCCCATGAATACGGTTGGAAATTAGATGGTGATTTATCACAATCAGATATTGACAAGCTCGCCTGCGGCATCACCATCGGGCACGTGATTGAGTGCGGAGGGCAAGCATCCGGGGGTAACTCGTATGCCGAATGGCCTATGGATTACCCGGTTCACAACCTCGGCTATCCAATCGCGCACGTTAGCGCTGACGGTTCGGCAATCTTTACAAAGCTGGCAAGCCAGGGAGGCAAAGTTTCACGCAACACGATCAGGGAACAATTGGTGTATGAAATCCATGATCCCGCCAACTACATCACTCCTGATGTGGTGGTTGATCTGACTTCAATAGAGTTAAGGGATGTTGCACCCGATAGGGTTTCATTCAGAGGTGCAAAGGGAAAGCCGCGTCCTGAAAAGCTGAAGCTCGCCATCGGGCAGATGAACGGATTCATCAGCGAGCAATTTTTCTTTTTCTCATGGCCCCACGCCTATGAGAAGTGCATGAAGTTCATTGACGCTGTGAAAGGCATCTGGGGAAACATGCCCGTAAAAATTGACCGCTCGGAATTTTCCATAGTGGGTGTGAACGGCATTCACGGTGACACTGCCCCCGCGCCCACAAAAGCATGGCTGGAACAGGCGAATGAACTTGGTGTGCGCGTGACCATCAAACACAGTGATGAGCGCACCGGCAGAATGGCAATGATGGGAATAACATGCCTGGGATTGAACGGTCCACCGGGCATCAATTCCATGCCCGGATGGGGTAAAAACGGCCGCGTTATATTGAGCCTGTGGCCTACGCTGATACCGAGGGAAGTGGTAAAGGAGAGGGTGGAGGTTGTAGCAACATGACAACTTGGTTAACATGTATCGGCAACTATAAAAAGCTGTAATTGTGGGTTGAAGCAGAATAAAGACTTCTTGCGCCCATTAATATATCATTTAGCTCTCTTTGAGAGAACGGATTCGACATCAGATAGGGAATGCCCTTTGGCGGAAAGCAGCAAGAGGTAGTGGTACATTAAATCGGCAGCTTCATTCAAAAACCGTTCTTTGTCGTCATCCTTTGCTTCAATCACCAGCTCAACCGCCTCTTCTCCCACTTTCTGCGCGATTTTACTGATGCCCTTTGAAAACATTTTGCTGGTGTAGGAATCTTCCGTTGGATCATTCCTTCGTTGTTCAATGATGTTCTCAAGTTTATATATGAACCCTTTCGCGCCTGGTTCATCGAAACATGCGAGAGTTCCCTGATGACAAACGGGACCGGTTGGCTGAACTTTAATCAAAAGCGTATCATTATCGCAATCCGGCAGGATTTCTTTCACCAATAAAAAATTGCCTGACGTTTCTCCCTTTGTCCATAAGCGATTTTTACTGCGGCTGAAAAAAGTGACTTTGCCCTCTTTCTTCGTTTTATTCAGAGATTCTTCATTCATAAATCCGAGCATCAGCACCCGACTGGTGAGGTGGTGCTGAATTATTGCAGGAACTAATCCTTTGCTGAAATCTATTTGCATCTTACCGGAATGTTTTTTTGATTAAGAAAATTTTTAAGAGAAGGGATCGGTATTTCTCCGAAATGAAAAATGCTGGCGGCAAGGGCGGCATCTGCTTTTCCTTCAAGGAAAACTGTTGCAAAATGATCCATATTTCCGGCTCCGCCAGAAGCGATCACCGGAATTTTCACCAATTCACTGACTGCGCGTGTCAGTTCAACGGCAAAACCGCTTTTCGTTCCGTCATGCTGCATGGATGTCAGCAAAATTTCACCAGCGCCCTTTGTTTCAGCTTGTTCTGCCCACAGCAGCACATCTATGTTTGCAGGAGTTCTGCCGCCATGCGTGAAAACTTTCCATTCGCCATCAATCAGGTCAGCGTCAATCGCCACCACTACAAACTGGCTTCCGAATTGTGAAGCCAGTTGTTCAATAAGATCCGGGTTTTGAACGGCAGCCGTATTGATGCTGACCTTGTCGGCTCCGGCATCCAGCAAGGCGCCAACGTCATCAATATTGTTAATTCCGCCACCAACGGTAAACGGTATGTTGATCTCGCGGGCGATTCGCTGCACAAGGTTTGCAAATGTTTTGCGCTTTTCAACGGACGCAGTAATGTCAAGAAAAACCAATTCGTCAGCGCCCTGTTCAACATATATCCTTGCCAATTCTACTGCATCTCCCGCATCGCGAAGGTTAATAAAATTCACTCCTTTCACTGTGCGACCGTCTTTAATATCCAAACAAGGGATGATGCGTTTTTTGAGCATTGGTCAACTGACGTATTGAAGCTCGCTTAATTTTATTTTTCCTTCGTAAATGGCTTTGCCGACAATCACTGCATTCAGCTTCAACTCGCCTAGCTTCTCTATATCATTCAGGGAGGACACGCCACCGCTTGCGATAAGCGCTATCTCCGGTGTTTTTTCGGCAATGGATTCATACAGGTCAAATGCCGGTCCTTCCAGCATCCCATCTTTTGATATATCGGTGCATACCACATATTTCACTCCAGCTTTTTGATAATCATTGATGAAATCCGTCACTTCTTTTTCCGTTTTTTCCTTCCATCCGCCAATGGCGATTTTGTTATCCTTTGAATCTGCGCTAAGAATAATTCTCTCCTGACCATATTCCTTCAGCCATTCAATAAATGATTTTTTATCATTGACAGCAGCGCTGCCAATATTCACCTGCATCGCACCGCATTCAAAGGCAATCCGCAGATCATCGCGGGTTGTGACGCCACCGCCAAAGTCAATCTTAAGACGGGTTTTAGATGATATCTTTTCAAGCACCTTATAATTCACAATATGTTTAGCCAATGCGCCATCCAAATCAACGAGGTGCAGATATTGCAAACCTGCATCTTCAAATGCTCTTGCCACGTCAAGAGGGTGTTCGTTGTAAAATTTCGTTTTATCAAAATCACCCTGCGACAGCCTGACGCACTTGCCTTGAATAATGTCTATTGCCGGCAAGATTCTCATAATGAAAGAAAGTTTTTTAAAATCTTATGACCGGCTTCTGCAGATTTTTCAGGATGAAATTGGACGGCATAGAAATTATTTTTATTTAATCCAGAGCTAAACGGCACAATATAGTCGGTTGCGGCAATGGTTTCTGCGCCCAACTCCGCATAGTAGCTGTGAACGAAATACATGTCGCTTTGAGCCTTCAAATCATTGAACAGCTCTCCTCTGATCTCTTTGAAATCATTCCATCCCATATGGGGCACTTTGCCGGCAGGCGGGAATCGCTTGACTTTTTCCTTGAATACACCGATACATGCGGTGTTTCCTTCTTCAGAATGGCTGCATAGCAACTGCAATCCGAGGCAAATGCCAAGAAAAGGCTGGTTAAGCGATTTGATAACCTTATCCAGACCTCTTTCTTTCAGATAATTCATGGCGGTGCTTGCCTCGCCTACACCGGGGAAAATCACTTTGTCGGCTGAAGCTATTTTTTCAGGATCGCTGGTAATCTGGGGTTTCGCACCGATCCTGCTGAGAGCGTTGATCACCGAACGGATGTTACCAGCGTTGTATTCGATAACTGCGATCATTTATAACACTCCTTTTGTGCTGGGAACTCCGGCAGACTCGGTTTTCTTAACAGCTATGCTGATTGATTTTGCGACAGCTTTAAATATTGCTTCAATCTTGTGGTGTTCGTTTTCACCTTCCGCCTTGATATTGAGGTTGCATTTTGCCGCATCGCAAAATGATTTAAAGAAATGATGAAACATTTCAGTCGGCATGTCACCAACTTTTTCGCGTTTAAACTCAACATCCCATTTGAGACAGGGACGACCGCTAAAGTCAATAGCAACCTGCGCCAGGCTGTCGTCCATCGGAAGAACAAATCCATACCGGCTGATACCTGCTTTTCTTCCCAAAGCCTGATGGAATGCTTCGCCCAGTGCAAGGGCTGTATCTTCAATGGTGTGATGCTCGTCAATTTTCAGATCACCGTTGGCTTTAATGGATAAATCCAAACCTCCGTGTTTGGCGAGTTGCGCGAGCATGTGATCAAAAAAACCAAGCCCTGTATTGATCTCAGTTTTACCGCTGCCGTCAGGATTAAACTCGATTGAAATGGAAGTTTCAGTTGTTTTTCTATACACCACAGTTTTTCTCGAACTGCTTTTTAGAAACTGATAGATTTCTTCCCAACCTGCCGCGTGCAATTGCACTACCTCGTGCCTGCCCCATGTGTGCCTGTGGTCTTTTGAAAGGTGGCTCTGGATGTGAATGGCATGACATCCAAGATTTTTTGCAAGCAGCGCATCCGTATAGCGATCGCCTATAACAAATGAGTGCTTGATATCGAATTCGCCATTAAGGTAGTGCTTCAACATTCCTATACCGGGTTTTCGCATATCGGAATTGTCTTGAGGAAAGTGGCGGTCAATGCAAACTTCACGAAAAACAACGCCTTCGCTTTTCAGGATTTCAATCATTTTATTGTGAGGAGGAAAGAATGTTTCTTCTGGCATATAATCGGAGCCGAGTCCGTCTTGATTGGTTACGATAACGAAGTCATAATCCATCTCTTTAGCAATCCGACTAAGAGTTGAGATGACTCCCGGCAGGAACCGCAGCTTTGCAAAACTGTCCAGCTTTTCATCTTCGGGTTCTAAAATGATGGTGCCGTCCTGATCAATAAATAAAATTTTTTTCATCGTTAATTTATGATTGATGATTTAGCAATTCAATCAATTTTTGATTTTCTTCCGAAGTTCCAATTGTAATTCGCAAACAGCCGTCAACAATAGAACTTCTGTCACGCACAATCACTCCCTTCCCCACAAGATATTTGTAAATCTTTTTTGGTTCCTTGAATTTCATCAGGAGGAAATTCGCATCGGATGGAAAAATTTTTAAAACATTTTTAACTGAATATAAAGCCTTAATGAGCAGTTGTTTCTGTTCATTCAGAATCGCTGCAATTTCATTCTTTCCAGCTTCATTATCCAGTTGCTTCAACGCCAACTGCTGAGTCAATTCGCTGATGTTGTATGGCGACTTGATTTTGTCAAGCATTGAAATGATGCTCTTGTGTGCAAATGCCATCCCCAGCCTGATTCCGGCAAGCCCCCATGCCTTGCTGAATGTTTGAAGGATGATAAGGTTATTATGTTTGGATAAATCGGGCAGAAGGGAGGCTTCGGGTGAGAAGTCAATATAGGCTTCGTCCAAAACAACGATGCCGTTGAAATTATTCAGGAGTTTGATGACGTCAGCTTTCTTCAGCAGGTTTCCGGTGGGATTGTTGGGAGAGCAGAGGAAAATCAGCTTTACGTCCGGCTGCGCGATTATAGGCGATAGTCTTTTTATATCAATTTGAAATTGAATCGTCAACGGCACTTTGATTACTTCTACATCGTTGATATGAGCAGCCACTTCGTACATCCCATAAGTGGGAGGGCAAATGACAATTTTATCTTCACCCGGATTGCAAAATGCGCGGATGATCAAATCAATGGCTTCATCACTTCCATTGCCGAGAAAAATATTTTCAGCTGCTATGTTTTTTAGCTTCGATATTTTTTCTTTCAATGCTGATTGGCGCGGATCGGGATAACGATTGTATCCGGTGTTGAAAGGATTTTCATTGGCATCGAGGAAGATTTTATTGCTGCCTGAAAATTCATCGCGCGCACTGGAGTAGGGCTTGGCGTTCAGGATATTTTCGCGGGCGAGGCGGGCGAGGTTTATTGGTTTATTGGTTAATTGGTTAGTCGGTGTTTTGGGAATAGTTTCTAATCTTAATGTGACAGCGTTTTTGTGGGCCTGCAATTGTTCTGCCTCAGCCATCAGTTCAACGGCAGTCCCGATGTTCCGAATTCCTTCTGCGGATAATTCCTGAAAGGTGATTTTTTTCAGGAAGCTGTCAAGCGATACTCCGCTATAATTTGTTGCGAATCCGTTTGTCGGCAGCGTGTGATTAGTGCCGCTGGCATAATCTCCTACGCTTTCACAGCTATAGTTACCAATGAAAACAGAACCTGCATTAACCACATGTTGTGATAGCTGATGAGCATTTTCAGTGGCAATGATGAGGTGTTCGGGAGCGTAAGCATTACTGAAGGCGATGGCTTCATCAAGATTATGCACCAAAAGGACTTTGCTGTTTTCCAAGGCAGCCCGTGCGATTTTTTTTCGGGGCAGATTCTTTAACTGCTTTTTGATTTCATTCAAAACATTATGAATAGTCTTTAGATCATTGGAAATCAAAATCGCCTGACTGTCTTCTCCGTGCTCGGTTTGCGAAAGCAAATCGGCAGCAACAAAAACAGGGTTGCTTATTTTGTCTGCAATCACCAACACTTCGCTGGGTCCTGCCGGCATGTCAATGGCAATTCCTTGCTGCTGCGCCAGCGTCTTTGCCATCGTGACGTATTGATTCCCGGGACCGAAGATTTTGTAAACTGGCGGAATGGTTTTAGTTCCGTAAGCCATCGCAGCAATTGCCTGCGCGCCTCCGACCTTAAATACCTTGCTGATGCCAATCAACTGTGCTGTATGAAGTATTTCCGGAGCGATATTTCCGTTTTTACCCGGTGGAGTGCAAACAACGATTTCCCTGCATCCTGCGATCTTAGCGGGAACTCCAAGCA
Source organism: uncultured Chitinophagaceae bacterium (assembly GCA_964502525.1). Taxonomy (GTDB): domain Bacteria; phylum Bacteroidota; class Bacteroidia; order Chitinophagales; family CAIOSU01; genus DATLYB01. The sequence continues at coordinate 2,969 of CAZCXH010000129.1, read as the reverse complement.
TCAGCAAAGTGGAGAACAGGGGAGCGGTGCCGCCAGGGATATAGAGACCGACTTTTTCGATGCCAACGCTTTTCCGCCAGCAAACAACACCATTGGTTGTGATGATTCTCTTTTCCTTTTCATGCTGTGATGAATGAAATTTTTCGATATTATTTTTTGCAAGATCAATAGCTTTCTTTAACGGGGCGCTCACTCTTTTCGCAGCGGCAATAAATTCTGATTTTGAAACCATCAAGCTTTTCGAATTATTACCGTCAAACTTCTTGCTGAGTTCTTTTAATGCCCGGTCGCCATGAAGTTTCACTTTACCCATGATTATCCGTACGTCAGCTTCCAACTTTGCGGAGTCCATCACCGGACGCTTGCAAAGCGACCGCCATGTTTGAGGTTCAGGATATTTAATTATCTGCATTTTAATCATCGAATTACCGAATCATCAAACCCCAAATCAGACAACCATTTTTTCAATTGGAACCACAAGGATTCCCTCCGCTCCGGCTTTTCTCAATTCATCAATCACTTCCCAGAAATCGTCTTCTTTCACTACGCTGTGCAAGCTGCTCCATCCTTTTTTAGCAAGCGGAAGGATTGTCGGGCTTTTAATGCCAGGCAGCAGTTTGCAAATTTTATCCAGCGAATTGTCCGGGGCATTCAGCAGGATATATTTATTGTTTCGGGCATTGCTGACCGCTTTGATTCTGAAAAGCAGCTTGTCTAAAATTTCGTTCTTTGATTTGCCAAGCTTTTTATTTGAAACCAATACTGCCTGTGAATGCATCACCGTGTGCACTTCTTTCAAGCCATTGGTGAACAAGGTGCTGCCGGTGCTCACAATATCCATAATGCCATCAGCTAAACCGATGCTGGGCGCTATTTCCACACTGCCGCTGATTTCTTCAATCTCCGCCTTCACTTTATTCCTTGAAAGGAACTCCTTTAAAATTTGCGGATAGCTGGTAGCAATCCTTTTCCCGCTAAAATATTCCACCCCCGGATAATCATCCTCTTTGCGGATGGCAAGTGAAAGCCTGCACCTTGCGAAACCCAGCCGGTCCAACACCTCCACTTTCTTTCCTTTCTCCTTCACCACATTCTCTCCGATGATTCCGACATCGGCAACGCGATCTTCGATATATTGCGGAATATCATCATCCCGTAAAAAAAGCGCTTCCAATGGAAAATTGGAAGCACGGGCTTTTAGCGTACTGGAGCCGTTCCCAACATTCACACCGCATTCTTTCAGCAGTTGCATGGATTGCTCGTTGAGCCTTCCATTTTTTTGTATGGCAATCCTTAAGACTTCATTCATGGCATTAAAATTAAAAAGGGCTTACCGGTGGGGTAAGCCCTTTGTCTATTTCATGACAGCAGCATCACCGTTCACCGGGAATTCCCGTGAATCAGATGGTGATGATGACGTCTGTTTTGCATGACTTTGACAAGTGGTGCAAAGATAGAAAGGAAAATCATCTGCGCAAACATTAACTGATGGAATCACGCACCTTTTGCGTATAGGCGCGAAGGGCGGTTTTCAGATCGCTTCCTCCCTCCATTTCCCTTTTAATCCAAATCGCGGCCATAATGTTAGTCAACTGGTCACCGGCATCATCGCCAGCATCCTGAACGTCAGGCTGGCGTTCTTCCAGAATGGCTGATTCACCCTCTTCCAACTGAGGGATGGAATATTTCTCAACCAATTGCTTAATGACAGGAATTTTCATCAGTTTAAAGTTTTTAGCATCTCAAGAACTTTCTCTTCCCTGGAGGTTGAACTGCCTTCCACCAATTTGCCGTTCTTAAAAATAGCAAAGAATGGAAGATTGTCCACGCCTGCCATCTTTCGCGCTTCCGGATTTTTTTCAGCATTCACATCCAGGAATGCAATCTCTTTGTAATGGTCATCTGCCGACAGCCGCTTGAATTTTGGCGCAAAAAGCCTGCATGTTCCGCACCATCCCGCATAGTATTTCACAATTACCTTGGGATTCTCCGACAGCTTTTGAGCAAAGTCGGCATCTGTACTTTCAATTACGTTCATTGGTATTTCAATTTTGTGGCGAAATTCGGTCTTGTGATTTTAAATAACCATGACAAACATCATGAATCTCAAAAAGTTCAATATCCGCGTTTACGGCTTGCTGATAGAGAACGGCAAAATGTTGGTAGCTGACGAGATCGTGCGCGGAGGAAGGCGCGTCACCAAGTTTCCCGGAGGCGGGTTGGAGCTTGGTGAAGGCGCCATTGAATGTCTTGAGCGCGAGTTTATGGAAGAAACGGGATTCAGCGTGAAGGTAATGGAACATTTCTACACCACCGATTTCTTTCAGCAATCTGCTTTCAATCCTGATGACCAGATAATTTCCATCTATTATAAGGTGAGGCGGACCAGCGATTTCAACCCGGAACATGAATTGCCAAATAATGAAAAGGAAGTGCTGCTGGGATTTCGCTGGCTGGAAATGGCAGGTTTGACGGAAGATGCGGTGAGCCTGCCGATTGACAGGGTGGTGGTGGGGATGCTGATGAAAATGTTTAAGTACTGAAATTGCCTGCCAGCTCCAAGCGCCAGATGTTCATGATGCTTCCGGTAATCGGCAACTATCTTTAAGTTTGAGAAAATGCCAATCACCTGCATCAAAGGCAAAAAAGGGAAGAAAAAAGCCGTTCAAATTCCAATTGAAAAGAGAGGAAGTCTTATCAGCGAATTCCGCAAAGTGGATGAACACAAGAAGATGAAAACCGATCTGACGGAAGCCATCTCGGAAATCAAAGAATACGAAAGCGGGGAATGAAAATCCAGAACGCTAAAGCAGTTCCTGAATGCCTTGTGGAGTAAGGACTACTGCCAAATTTGAAGGCTTTAGAAGCTGTTTAAATTTAAAAATATCATAATCCGAATTAAAAATGGAATGCTGATAACGCAAATTGGCTGATAACGTGAGTTCGGGATAAGGATTTACTTTCTTCTT
>CAZCXH010000128.1:0-14632 GCA_964502525.1 uncultured Chitinophagaceae bacterium | reverse complement strand
GATACGACTAAATGAAGGTTGGATTTTAAACCGAAGGATCAGACTGCTTGGCTGAAAGGTATTCATTGATCCTTTCAAACACGGATGCTACATCCGGTTTGTCTGCAATGATAATGACGCTTTGCGCGAAGCGTTTTAATTCGTCAGCCGTAGTTCTTCCGATGGCAAAAAGCGGAATGGAGTCAACGTCCCTGTTGGCTGCAAAAAAGCTTTTCACAGCGCTTGGACTAAGAAATGCGATTGCTTGTATTCCGGTGGTATTCACCCTTCTTTTAAGGAGGATGGTGCTGTAAACAATCATCTCCTTCACCTGCACGTTTTGCCTGCGGAGCCATTCGGGTAAATCTTCGAGATGGTGTTCCGCGCAAGGAAATAAAACGGTTTTGATGCTTTTATCCTTTAATATCATATCGGCCAGTTGCACCGCATCGTTCTGTTGCGGGATGAACGCTTCAATATCGAGCAGGCTGAGGTGCCTCGCGGTGGTGTCGCCAATGGCAAAGAACTTCACCTGCGGCACTTTGATTTTCTCCTTGAAGATGATGTTGCTGAAAGCGCGGACGGCATTCTGGCTCGTGAACGCGATGGCGTCATAATTCCTTTCGTTGATTTGCGCGGCAAGCGCTTTTGAATTTTCCGCAAATTCAATCCTGATCATCGGCTCAACGATGATATCAAGCCCCATCTTCTTCGCAAGAATTTCAGACAGTTCGTCCAGTTCGCGCGTAACCAAAATTTTGGGAGCATTCATGCCAGCAGTTTTCTCGCTCCTTTCTTCAATGCAATTTGCGCGGCTCTTTGTCCTAGCCGCTTTGCGTACGCCAATTTATCACTTATTTCCACACTTATTTTCTCTTTTCCATCCTGACTTAAAACTTCTCCTTTGAAAGAAATTCTACCATTCTTCACGATGGCGAGCGCGCCAACCGGAGTGGAGCATCCCGCTCCGATTGATTTCAAAAATTCCCTTTCAGCCGTGACGGCAAGAAAGGTTTCATGGTGGTTGATTTTGCCAAGAATTCCTGATAGCGCCTTGTCAATTTTTTTTGAAACAATGGCAATCGCGCCCTGTGAAGGCGCAGGAATCATCCAATCGAGCTTTTTAGAATTCACTTTTATATTCAATCTTTTCAATCCGGCAGCGGCAAGTATCATTCCATCCCAATTACTTTCCTTTAATTTTTTCAAGCGGGAATCAACATTTCCCCTCACGGGAATAACCGCATGATCAGGATATTTCGAGAGCCACTGCGCCTTGCGCCTTGCGCTGCCGGTCGCAACAGTCGCAGAGTAGTTTTTCTTTTTTGTGAAATCCTCATCCCTGAAAACAATCACATCATAAGCGACTGTTCGCTTGAGGACAGCGGAAAGGGCCAGCTTGGGATGAATGGCAGTCGGCAAATCCTTGAGTGAATGAACTCCGATATCCGCCTTGCCCTTCAGCACAGCGTCATCAATCGCTTTGGTGAAAACTCCTGTGCTGCCAATTGTCTGCACCGGATTTTTTTGCGACAGGTCGCCTTTTGATTTAAAGAAAACCAATTCGCTTCGCACACCTTGTTCTTTCAATTTTTCGGCTACCATCTCAGCCTGCCTGACGGCAAGTTTGCTGTCCCGCGTGGCGATTTTCAGGAGCCTCTTGGATTTCACGCGGCAAGATTACGGGATTGTTTTTCTTTTTGGAAATGACGCAGATATTTTCCGGTGATGCCGTCAACAAATTTCGATGCAGGATTCAGCGCTGGCTCATCGAGGCTGTTGTCGAAAATAGTGTCGTGGATCGTTCTCTTGACGTCCTGCGCCAATTCATAGCGATGAAGCCATTCGTAGAAGTTGCTGATGCTTTCGCCAATTATCCTTCCGGCAATGCGGATATAATTTTCCTTTTTTGTTTTATCGTCATCCATAAGCCGGTCAATTGCGATTACGGTTGCCGGTAGTGACGATTCAACATTTCTTGGCAGCGAGAGGTCAATGAATATTTTGTCTGAAAGATTTTCTCCTCTTAATAATTCCCGCGTGATAATATGTTGCCCGGAAGATGTTGCCGCAAATATCAGATTCGCTTTTCTGATTTCTCCTTTGAGCGAACTGAAATCCGCGTTATTCACGCCAAATCGGCTCGCAAGTTTTATTGCTTTCTCATCCGTGCGGTTAATGATTGTAATATTTTCAACATTCAAAAATCTCAGCAGGCTTTCCGCAGTCAGCCTGCCCATTTTACCCGCACCAATGATCAATGCCCGGATTTCATTCAATGCGCCTGAATGAATTTGTTTCATAACATGCTTCACTGCGGCATGAGCAAGGGACGATGTTCCACTGTTAAACCGGGTCCGCGTTTTAATTTTCTTACCCACCCCGATTGCATCTTCAACAAGCCGGTTCAATACCGCATCAACAGCCTGATGTTGCAACGCGATTTGCAGAAACTCCCTCACCTGCCCGGTGATTTGCGCATCGCCAAGAATTTGCGAATCCAAGCCAGCGGTGACGTTGAAAAGATGCGCAACGGCTTCGTTTGAGTTTTTGGTGAAGGCGTATGGCTTCAACTCTGAAGAATTATCAAAAAGGTTCAGCAGCATTTGCGGGTTCTCAACCTGCGCATAAATTTCTGTTCTGTTGCACGTGGAAATGGGAAAGATGGAATTGATTCCGATTTTCCTTGCCCGTTCGATTAATTGCGCGATCTGCTGTTTGGAGAAGCTGAATTTCTCCCGTACCTCCAACGGAGTTTGGCGGTAACTTAATCCCACCATCCAAAGGTTGTGCAATATGTTATTTATCTGCTTCAACGGAAACGGGATTGCCAACGGTTTTAAAAAGTTTTCTGATGATGGAGATTTGTCCGCGATGGTGCACTTCATCCTCGGCAGAATGATAGATAACCCATGCCAGGTCGCATCCGGTGGTTTCGTCATAAATTTTGGGAATCCGCATGAAAAGCTGGTTTTCGCTCAGTCCCCGAATTGCTTTTATCATTGTTTCGTGCGCTTTATCCAGTTCCAACATCAAATCATCCGCTTTTCTGCCTTTAAGTTTAGGCAGGTATTCGCCCAGCTCCATGCCCGCAAGCCATTTATCTTTTTCTTCAGGAGAAAAATTTCTTTGCTCAATGAACCTGATGCGAAAAAAATGATCAATGGCAATAATGTGCTGAAGCAATGCTCCAACTGAATTCCAGCCTTCGCGCGGCTGCCAGTCAAGTTCTTCATTGGTGATGCCATTAGCGTAGCGGATGGTCGTAGCGCGGGCATCACGTTTGATTGCGCACAGGTAATCAATCGCCTTTCCGCTTTGCGTTAACTCAACAAAATATTTTCGCTCCATTTCCAAATTATAGAATCACCGAATTAACAAATCATCAAATCAAACAGCCTTCTTCACTTTTCCCGGATTCACGTGTATCCCGCACTCTGTCTTTCCCGTTCCCGCCCAGCGCCCGTTCCTGCCTTCGCCTTTCACGGTGCAATGCGTGCATCCCACGGAGCCAAAGCCGCGCTTCACCAATGGGTGTTCCGGCAGTTTGTTCTTCCTGATAAAATCCTTCACCTGCTCCTCTGTAACATCGAGAATCGGATTGAATTTCAGCATCCCGTTTTGCTCAAAAATTTTCATGTTGCGCCTGAAGGTGTTCTGATGCGCCATCACGCCTGACACCCACACCTCGAAGTTGGGTTTGATTTTATTCAGCGGATTCACTTTATTAATCATGCAGCAGAAATCGGGATCGGTCTTCCATGTTTCGTTGCGCAGCGTGAACTCATGGTCCATCGGGTTGGGCAGCACGCTCACGATTTCCAGTCCAAGCATCTTTGACAGCTTGTCCTTGTACTCAATCGTTTCCTGAAATAAATACAGCGTGTCAATGAAATGCACTTTTTGTTTCCTGTTCACATTGCTCAAAAGCTGCAGCAGGAAAACGGAAGACGTTCCGAATGACGAGGTGATTAAAACCTTCTCCGTGTCAAAATCATTGTAAAATTCCCGCAGCCGCTCTTCAGGAGTCAGCTTCGCATACTTCTCGTTCATTTTGTCAAGCAGCTTATCCATGCTTGCCTGCAAAGTTTGACGTGAGTTCGTTCAGCACTTTTATTTTATGAGCGAAGTCGCCCTTCAGTTTACCCCTGATTTCATTCAGATTGTCAATCACAATTTGCAAATCATCGGGCAGCGCATCTTCCAAAAATTCGCGCAGGCGTTTTGCAAATGTTGGTGACTTCCCATTAGTGGAAATCGCAATCTTCAAATCACCTTTGGTAACAATCGAGCCGAGATAGAAGTCGCACAAATCGGGTGTGTCGGCTACGTTCACCAAAATCTTTTTTTTCTTTGCCTGTATCCGGATTTCACGGTTAAGCTCATGGTTTTCCGTAGCGGCAATCACGATGTCTTCGCCTTCCAGATCATCGCTGCGGAACTCACGATTCACAAGAACCATATTCGGATATTGAATTGAAAGCGTATTGATTTCATCAGAAATTTCTGGAGCTACGAGCGTCACCTTAGCGAAGGGGCTGCTCTTTAGCAGGAACCGCAATTTTTCAGAGCCGGCATCACCACCGCCCACAATGAGCACGCGCAACTTGTCCACCTTCAGGAAGATGGGAAACAAATTGTTGCGTGAATCCGGTGAACTCATGAGAGATATAAATTTTCTTTCAATGAATTGAATGAAGGCGCGAGGCGCACCACTTCGCCAATCACAATAATCGCGGGAGCTTTCAACCCTTTTGCTTTTACTTCTGATCCAATTGTATCAATCGTTCCAAATGCGATTTTTTCGTCAGGCAATGAGCCGTTTTGAATCACCGCAACCGGAAGCGCTGATTTGCCTGCATCCTGAAAGGTTTGTACAATTTCATTCAGTTTCCCCAGTCCCATTAAAATCACCACCGTTGCATTGGATTGAGCAGCTAACTTGATATCATCAGAAATTCTGCCGTCAGACGTTGCGCCTGTGATTACCCAAAAGCTTTCGTTCAATCCTCTTCTTGTTAATGGGATTTTGTGCAAGCCGGCAGCCGCTGTCGCGCTGCTGATTCCGGGAATCACCGTTGTCGCAATTCCAAATTTTTCGGCATATTCAATTTCTTCATGACCTCTGCCAAACACAAACGGGTCACCGCCTTTCAGCCGGACCACATGGCCGTATTGCAAAGCGTAATCCACAATCAGTTGATTGATTTCATCCTGAGTTTTTTCATGATACCCTGCGCGTTTGCCTACATAAAGGGTTAAAGCATTGGGAGCGTGAGACAACAGTTCAGGGCTGATGAGCGCGTCATATAAAATCACATCGGCCTGTTTCAGCGCGTTCAATCCCTTCACGCTGATAAGTTCCGGATCACCGGGACCAGCGCCTGCGAGCGTGAGTCTGGGTTGCTTTTTCATGGGAAAGGTTGTTGGTTTAGGCTTTGTAATAATTGCTAATTATTTGCTTATCGAATTGCGCTTTGTCAACGCCCAACTGCCCGGCACGGAACGCTTTCACTTTTTCCATGAAGGCAGCGGCATCGTTCAGGTACTTCACCGCAAAGTTCTCATCCGGCTCGTTCTTGTTGATTTGATAAACGAGCGCTTCAAAATCTTCTCCCAGTTGGAAAATTGCGGTCTTCACTAATTTTTCATTGAAGTCGCGGATGATGCCCACCTGCGTGTTGCACTGAATGTCTTTGCTCAACAGGGTTGCTTTTGCGCCAATCACGAAAGTATTGTAGCTGTTGTAAATCGAGTCTGCAAACGCTTTTTCCGCAAGCTCTTCCTTCGCATAATCCATTTTTTCAGCGGCTTCGTTAATTACGGTTGAAATCACATCAAGCATGACTCCCGCGCACTCGCCAACGCCAATCGCCTGCTCGTAGCTGCCGATTTGCCCCCAGTCGGTGTAATCATCCTGCGCGAACTCATATTCGGAGAGAGGCTTCAGCATCTGGTAAAAATATTTGTCGCCCATCCTGCGGAAATAAGCGTTGTAATATTCGCCATCCATCGCATGTTTCTCAAAATCGTTCAGGAGCCTGCGCATGGCATCGGGCACTTTTTTGGTGGGAACCTTTACAATTTTATCCGCAACATATCCTGTTCCATCGGGATCAACGCCACCTCCCAGCACAATCTGCATCGCAGGCGCAACAAGCTCTCCGCGCTTGATTGAACTTCCATGAAAACCAATCTGCGCGCCCATGTGCTGCCCGCATGAATTCATGCATCCGCTAATTTTGATATGGATGTCATGATCATAAATCAAATCTTCGTACTCTTCCTTCAGGACGCGCTCCAGCACGCGCGCCAGTTCCATACTGTTGGTCACTCCGAGGTTGCACGTATCCGTTCCGGGGCAAGTCGTAACATCATGTGTTGAATCGAAGCCCGGCTCGGCAAAGCCAATGGCATTCAATTCGTTGAACAATGCCGGAAACGCCTCCGGCTTTACATACCGGAACAGCAGTCCCTGGTTTATCGTAACGCGGATGTCATCGGCTGCGTACTTCTTAACGATGCCGGCAAGGATACGGGCTTTATCATGGTGGATATCCCCTGTGGTGACTTTAAGATAAACTCCGAAATAGCCTTTTTGCTTTTGCTCAAAGGTATTGGTCTTCACCCATTTTTGATATTTGCTTTCATCATCCGGCTTAACGCCCTCGTCAACGGAAAAGTCAGGCAGTTTCACCGGAGGAATGATGGATTCATCCACCACGTATATTTTATTTTTCAGAGCAATGGTTTCCTGATCCACCAGTTGCATAAATGCGGGAATGCCGATTTTTTGTATCAAATACTTGAATCTCGCCTTATTGCGCTTGGTGCGCTCGCCATGGCGGTCAAACACGCGCAGCACCGCTTCCGCAAACGGGATGTATTGGTCAAGCGGCAGAAACTCATGCGCCACCTGCGCCACCATTGACTGCGCTCCCAAACCGCCCCCGATAACCGCTTTGAATCCCCTTACTTCCTTCCCGTCAATGTTTTTGACGCGCGGAATGTATCCGATGTCGTGAAAATAGGTGAAGCCTGAGTCATCATCGCTGGAGGAGAAGGCTACCTTGAATTTCCTGCCCATATCCTGGCAAATGGGATTGCGGAGAAAATATTCGGTGAGCGCCTGCGCATACGGAGTGATGTCAAACAATTCATCGGGGTCAATGCCGGCTTTGGACGAACCGCTGACGTTTCTCACGGTATTGCCGCAAGCCTCGCGAATGGTGATGTTTTCTTCGGCCAGTTCCGCCCACAACATCGGGCTGTTATCCAGTTTCACAAAATGAAGCTGAATATCCTGCCTCGTGGTCAGATGGAGGTTGCCCGTGGCGTATTTTTCAGATACATTGGCAATTTTGACTAATTGTCCTGAAGTCAAGCGCCCATGAGGTATCTTAATGCGTATCATCTGCACGCCCTGCTGCCGCTGGCCGTAAACGCCCCGCGTCAGGCGGAAATGCTTGAACTTGTCTTCAGGAATTTCGCCACTGCGAAACTTCCTGATCTTGTCTTCAATCTCAAGGAGTTCCTTTCGGACTTCCTTTTTGAATTGACCGTTTAGATTCAGGTTGCTATTCATTGGACATGGTTTATTTAAAAATTAAAAAAGCCTTCTGGTTTTCACCGGAAGGCTTTGCGTATCGTTCAACTTTCTGTTACATTATCTCTTTGCACACGCACCTCCCAGATCGCTTTCACAACAACAACAACAGCAGCAAACCATCGCGGATATGGGAGTTAATGCTTTCATTTAATTGCAAATGTAAGGCAGGCCGGGCTAATAAGCAAACTTTATTTCAACAGGTTTTGATTCAAAAAGCTATTTTGGCTGAAAAATAGCCCACTATGAAATGGAGAGGACGAGAAACAAGCCAGAATGTTGAAGACCGCAGGGGCGGAGGCGGGCGGGGAATGAAATTCGGTCTTGCAGGGATTATCATTGTCATCATCGCGTATTTCATGGGAGGAAATCCCACGCAATTGCTGCAGTTGCTGCAAAACACGGGCATGGAGCAAACCGGGGGACAGGTTCATACCAGTCCTGAGGAAGAAGCTGCCAAGGAATTTGTTTCTGTGGTGCTGAAGGATACCGAGGATATATGGACCAAAATTTTCCGAGAACAATTGCAAGGTGATTATTCGAAACCGAAGCTGGTGATATTCCGGGGTGAGGTTGAATCAGCATGCGGATTTGCGAGCGCTGCCAGCGGGCCCTTCTATTGTCCCGGGGATAATTACGCCTACATTGATTTAAGTTTTTACGATGAGCTGAAGGATAAATTCGGAGCGCCCGGTGATTTTGCCATGGCTTATGTGGTGGCGCATGAAATCGGGCATCATGTCCAGAATCTCATGGGCATCAGCGACAAGGTGCACGAAGCGCGCCAGCGGCTTTCGCAGGAAGAATACAACCAGCTAAGCGTGAAGCTCGAACTGCAGGCTGATTTTCTCGCAGGATTATGGGCGCATCATGCGCAGCAAATGAAAGGGATTTTGGAAGAAGGCGACATTGAAGAAGCGCTCAACGCAGCCAACGCCATCGGTGATGACCGCCTCCAGATGGAAGCACGTGGCTATGTGGTGCCGGAGTCATTCACGCACGGCACGTCCGAGCAGAGGATGCATTGGTTTAAAAAGGGATTTGAAACAGGCGACCTCTCGCAGGGAGATACGTTCGGTTCGGAATTATAATCGGGCTCCTTATCTGAACAACTGTACTCTCACCGACTTTTCCCAATCATTTCCGGCAACGCGCAGCAGGTACAGCCCCGAAGCAAGTTCACTGATCAAATCAAAATTTTAGATTCAGAAATCCTGATGCCTCGCAAAATACAATACAGTTAATTTTTTTAAATACCAATTTGAACCAGGATGATTTCTAACCTTATAACCTTAACGTGAGTTATGGATTACCGCAGAGATAATTCCTTGAATTTCATTGCCGTCCGCTTCAGCGGACGGGATATTGAATCAGAAACCAGAGGGCTTTAGCCAAATTGTGAAATACTTTGGCTAAAGCCCAAAAGGAGAGTCTTCCTTTTTTAACCGTCTGCTGAAGCGGACGGCAATGAAAACTATCAAAATAAGGTTGGTTTTTAATCATTTTTAATCCATAACTCACGTTACCTTAGTAACAGACATATTCATCTATTCCAACCTTATTGCCTTTTTGAGGCAAGTCAGGTTTAAAGCATCAATAAATATGGTAATAAGGTTCTTGTTTTTTCTGTTCCATGTTACTAAGGTAATAAGGTCGAACCATATAAAACCGCGCAAACATTTTGCAATAAAATTTTTGGAACAGATATGGCGTAAGGAGGCCTGAAATTGATCTCGCATACACTATAAAATCAGGATTTATCCCGCATGAAGTATAATCATTCCACCCTGATTTTCGCCCTGAAATCTTCCAGCCAATTTTCCAGCGGAAACATCTTCAGCATGACCGAGATATATTCATTTTGGGGCGCTGCCTTCATTTGCCGGATATCGCTGCCGAACTCTTCTGCCGCCTTGCGGAGCGAGGCTAACGACTGCCCGTCTTTAATATTGATGAAAAACCTGAATACCCTTTTTTCAAGCGAATAATTATCGGATGATTTCCTCACCGACTCATAGTACTGCCCCGCTCTGATTTTGAAAACGACATTCCTGAAAAACACTTTCTTCGATTTAACCAGCGCGCTGCTGTCGAACAGCAGGATTAAGTGCAGTAACTTGCCGTATTCGACATCGTCAGCCCTGACGGGCGTGGTTGATTTTATGGCAATCAGCCGCTCGCAGACGGCAAGCCCCTCTTCAAACATTTGATTTTTATAATAAAGAAACGCGATAAGAAATTCCATCCCGCGCAGCGTGACGGAATAGATATGAGGTGACGACCGGTTTTTGCCGTAGAAATCAAGCAGCCGTTGATATTCCCGCTCATGCAGCGAATAATTATTCCGGTAGTAGAGCGAATAGCTTTCAAAATATATTTCAATTCCTTCGTAGTTCATATCCCCGGGGAAAAATTGCGTTCTTAAACCGGAATATTCCCGCATCGCTTTATCAAACAGCGCGTAGTCGGAGGCGAGCAGGCACGCGGTCAGGTAGTCCATATACATTCCCAGTATTTCCGTTGCCTCGGCAATGCCCCTGTTCATTCTTTCTTTTACAAGCAGGTAAAAACGGTGCTGATATTTCAACGCCTGTCTGAAGTCGCCTTTCAGCGTTAAAATCCAATGATGCGCCATCAGCAAAAAGCAACGGGTGTGGTAAGGGCGGTTGTTTTCATTTTCCCGGTAAAAAGGATGGCTCATCAACTGCCGGACGGTTTTAATATCCTCCTTGCTGCGCAGAAAGGCGGTTCTCGCCATGATGCGCTGCGCCCTCGCGTAGAAATGATGAGCCTCAAACATCGCTGCCGTTTCCTTCCCGGTTTTGTACAGCTCTTCGGAAAGCTTGATGATTTTTTGCTGCGCCTGCCCGCCTTCCGCAAACTGCATGAGATGTATCCTGTTATTGAGCGCGTGAATCTTATATAACGGAGCGCCATATTTCATCGCCATTTTCTCCGCTCTCTCCGATGTTTTATATGCCGCCATGATCAGCCCGCGGCTCAGGCAGATTTCATGCTCTTCCAGCAGCCGGGCGAAAACAATCGAGCGATTCTCGGCTTTCCCCGTTCTCAGCACATTCATGATCTTTTGACGCAATTCGCTTTTTATCACTTTCAGAACGCCTGCTTTTTTGACGCCCGCGCGCCTGAGCGCTTCCCTTCCGTCATATTTTTCCGACTGCAGCAGGTAATCGAAAAACCTCTTTTCCTGCGTGGGATTTTCATTATTTAAAATCTCGTTTATCCGATGAATTTCATCGTCAGTGAGGGTTTTGGCTAACTGCCATAGCTGTTCGGTTTTGGATTGAAACATAAATGCGGGTTAACGATTTTCAGAAATTTCCCAAAATACGCAGAATAAACCTCATGAAATTTGCAAGCATGCTTTCGGAATCAGCCGGATGCGTGAACAGACGTGAACAAACGGTCAGTAAAAAAAACAACGAAAGCCGGAACAACCGGAAGCCTGCTGCGCAATCCCGTGTTGTTGCAAAGCCGGTTCATCCAGTTGCGCAACAGCGAGGGGATGCACAATGTGAGGCTCAGCGATATTATTTACCTGAGCAGCGACAACTCCCTTACCTTTTTTAACGTGATTGCCGGTGTGCAGATCATCGTTTCGCAGCCGCTGGGCTTTTACGAGGATGCGTTGAGCGGTTACGGCTTCTGCCGCGTACACAGGCGCCATATCATCAACCTCGCGCAACTGCGTCAATGCCGTTCCGGTGAGGATGGATATGTGGCGGAACTGGCGCAGGGAAGCAGGGTGCCCGTATCGCGTCAGCATAGGAAAGATTTAACAGGGGCGCTGATGCTGATTTCAGTTATTTAGTCATCGGATGAATTGCTAATAGGACGGTATATAAACAATTACATATCACATGATTTTTATAGAGTATTCATCCGATGACTTTTCAGAACCGGCTCAGCCATTTAACCGTGAAAAAGCGCATTTCAGCCGCCAGATGAAGCTGTATTCAAGTTTGACTTTGGATGAATATGAAGGCTGTATATATTTAGGGCGTCATTTCATGAAAACGCTGAATAATCCGATCATCAAGCCTGCGAGGCTGAAAAGAAGTTCGATTATGAAAATGAACATCCATTTGACGAGTTCCGCTTTAGAGTCAGAAATTGCACACACGAGCTTGCCTTCCAGCTTTGCCAAATCTTCCTTTATGGCATACATTTTACCTCCCCAACTGCTGCCGCAGAAACGCTACTTCTTCTTCCAGATGCCTGATGTGAGCCTTGAACGACTCGCGCTCGTGGTCGGTGATTTCTTTGCTGTAAACGAACCCATCTCCGTTGCCGCTGTTCGTAAGGCTGTGAATGATGATTTTCTCGTCAAAATTCAGCAGGTCTTCCGGCTTCACTTCGAGAATCTCCGCAAGCTGATAGAGGCGGTCAACGGACAGCCTGGTTTCTTCATTTTCAATCTTGCTGTAAGCCTTCGGAGAAATATCGAGTTTCTGAGCGATATAATCCTGCGAGTAGTTTCTTATCTCGCGAATCCTGCGGATTTTATGACCGATACCCATATTGGTGAAGTTCAGAAATGTATATTAAAAGTTCAAAAACCGGAACTAAGATAGTGAAAAAGTTAAAAAATGAAAAAATACTTTAGCCGTGTTAAAATTTTAATGTAAAAGGGCGAAAGCTGAAAAGCCCTGCGGATTGCGAAAAGAGTAGGCAAACTCAATTTTATATGTCATGGAAAATCAACCTCAAAAGGTCATTGTGCAGTCAACCAAAAGCGAAGGGATGACTGCTATTCTTGGATTTTTATTTGGCCCTATTGGATTGTTTTATTCAACAATAACGGGAGCGATTGTCATGTTCATTGTGAATGTTATCGTTGGAATCTTCACATTGGGGTTTGGTTTATTTCTGACCTGGCCGGTTTGCGCTGTGTGGGGATATATGGCAACGAAGAAATACAACCAGCAGTTGTTGGAGCAGGCAAACAGACAGTAAAACGGCAAAAATTAAGGATGCCATAAAACTGGTTGGTGGAATGCCGACCAGCGGCAGGGAAATATTCATATTATAAATTATCAATCAAAATAAACCAATCACCATGAAAAAAATCGGATTGTTTCTCGCATTAGTCATTGCAGGGGCTTTGGCATTTGCGGCTATTAAGTGGTATAATAATAATAAGCCGGAGACTGAGAATACAGAAATAAAACCAACGGGGCAGAAAGAAGAAACCGTATCGTCTTCTCAGGATAATTGGAAGACATATAACAATGAAAAACTTGGTATTACTTTTCAATATCCTGACACCTGGACCAAACAGGGTGAAGAATCTAATGCCGTTAATCTTTCCGGTGCTGTAATGGCAACAACTGTCAGTTTTATTGATACTGAATCTGAGACTATTTTATCAATGGAATATCACTTTGCCCCAAACGGAAAAGCGCTGTTCGAGAAAACGCTTTCGGACTTTAATTCCGGCATATACGCAAACTCTCAAAAAATAAAAGTAGGTGGTAATGAAGCTATTGAAGTCGCTGTAATAAAAACCAAGGACATAAAGGGGAACGTGTATGACCCGCCATTAAAAGAAATTTTTGTTGATTTTTTAGATAAAAAGCAGACGGGGTCAATTCACTTATACTTTAAAACCCTTTTACCTGGGTCTGATACCCAGGTGGCTCAGTTTAATAAGATTTTAACAAGTTTTCAAATTCAGTAATTAAAAACTTCCTATCCGATGAAAAACCCATTATTTATCATTTCAGCGTTGACGCTTTTAGTAGCACAACTAATAGCACAATCTATAAATGGCGTTGATATTTCACATTATAATGGCACAACGGTAAGCTGGGCTACCGTTTATGCCGCGGGTAAATCTTTTTCTTTCGTAAAATCAACAGAGGGCGTAAATAATAACGATGCCGTTTTTATAACAAATATGACAAGTTCTAATCCCAATGGCGTGGTTTTGGGGGCTTACCATGTGGGAGTACCTGGCTATAGCTCCAATAATACTGCTGCTAACGAAGCAAATCATTTTTTGACAATAGCGGGAAACTATACCGGAAATGGTTTTTTGCCCCCGGCATTAGACATGGAACCAGCATATATTGATGCATATATTGCACAAGGAAATTCATATAGTCAATTAGCTCAATGGATCAACTCCTGGTGTTCGATTGTTCAATCTTCAACTTCAAAATGGCCGGTATTATATACTACAAAATGTTACGCTGCAAATCTCTATCCATATTATCAAAATGGAACCATTGACTCACATATTAAACTTTGGATAGCCACCAATAACATTTCTACCGATCCTGCCGGAAGTCCGGGAACAAATTCATGTGGAGGATCCTGGTCTGGTTGGCCATGGGTATTCCATCAATATTACGCACCGCAAACTGCCGGTAACAATCCCACTACATACGCGGATCCAGGCATGGATCAAAATGTGTTTAATGGGAACATAAATGGCTTTAATAATTTGATAGGAGGTGGAGGCAACTGCATTGCTAGTTCAATAAGTCCCCCATCGGATGGCAGCGGACCAAATGCTTTTTCAAGTGATTTTGTTTTCACGGCTACCCAACCCGGTTGCAGTTTTACAATCTCGGAGAGCTCTGGTTGCGGTTTTGTAGATGTTACAGATCCCTCAAGCCTCAATGGCACTGCTAATCAAGGCGGTGGAAACCAATATATAATTGCATACACGGTTCAAGCAAATTCGACAACGAGTAGTCGAGTATGTACTTTAACGGTAGGAGGACTAACTCATGTAATAACCCAACAGGGCTGTGACCCGGACTTTGATCGGAATACCCTAAATAATATTTCTGCCGCAGGCGAAACTAAAACCAACACGAGTGCTGATGCGGGAAATGCACCATGTGATTGGACAATTCAGGTAGGTTGCCTTTGGGTATCGGTGGATAAAACAAGCGGCACGAATGATTATGATTTAACTATTGTGGTTGATCCAAATCCTGATTGTGCTCCTCGTTCTTGTACATTGTATATCAGGACGCCTGGAGCGGCATCTTCTAATGATCTTGTTATTAATCA
>CAZCXH010000127.1:0-14654 GCA_964502525.1 uncultured Chitinophagaceae bacterium | reverse complement strand
TCTATTATCAATGCTTTTGTTATTTTTTCCTTTTCAACAACCGGACAGTAGTGATCATCATCAAAAGAACACTCAAATCTATTTTTTTTTCGGCAATTTTCAAAAAATCGCAAAAAACTTATGCGCAATGAACATTCACTGTTGCAATTTTCAGGAGCTTTCGGGGCTGAAAGCCGGCAGGGGCAAACGATGGAGCATTGGGATTTATCACGATTGCAAATTGCAAGAATTGTATCACGAATGAAAGGCAGGCAAGTGGCGCACGAGCACAAGTTAGGCTCGGCTTAAGCCAGCGCAGAACCTTGCGCGATGGGACGGTCCAAAGGCGATGTGGAAGTGGCTTACTAGATGCTGTTCCCCCTGCAGAAGAAGAAGCGATTAACCTGACAGGTTTCCGAAACCTGTCAGGTTTGCGCGTTCTTTACGTTTACCTCATCTTCACCATCCTCTTCGTTTCCACCACTTTTCCGTCAATCAGCAGCGAATAGCTGTAGGTGCCGGTGCTGAGGCTGGGGGCGAACACGGTCATGATGCCGTAGCCTTTCTGCACTTCAGAAAGAAATAATACCAGTTGGCAGAAAATTATATCGGCTGGTATAGTCTAAAATTGTTGCTCCGCAGCCATTTGAGAAAGTTAATTGCGTGTTGCTCAGGCTCTCGAAACAGTTAGAATCACACAAAATAATTAAACAAATTCGGGTTGCTGTTTACTTCCTCGTAGTTGATGTGGTATTTTTTCATCCGCTCTAACAGCCCGTTGTAATCCTCTTTCTTAACCAACTCGATGCCGATTAAAGCGGGACCATTCTCGCGGCTGTTTTTCTTGGTGTATTCAAACAGGCAGATATCATCTGTCGGTCCGAGCACGTGGTTGAGAAACTCGCGCAGCGCGCCTGCGCGCTGCGGGAAGCGGATGATAAAATAATGTTTCAAGCCCTCGTAAAGCAGCGATCGTTCCTTGATTTCATTCGTGCGCATGATGTCGTTGTTTCCCCCGCTCACCACGCACACTACATTCTTCCCTTTTATTTCGTCTTTATAGAAATCAAGAACCGCAATTGTCAAAGCGCCTGCCGGCTCCACCACTATCCCTTCTTCATTGTACAGGCGCAGGATCATCGTGCACACTTTTCCTTCGGGCACCAGTTTCAAATCATCCAGCGCTTCGCGGCATATAGCAAATGTTTTCTCCCCCACTTTCTTCACGGCAGCGCCATCCACAAAAGGATCAATTTCATCGAGCGCCACCACTTGGCCCTGCTTCAGCGACTCAAACATGGAAGGAGCGCCTTCCGGCTCAGCACCGATGATTTTCGTTTTCGGGCTTAATTGCCGGAAACAGCTTCCTGTTCCCGATGCCAGCCCGCCTCCGCCAACCGGCACAAAAAGAAAATCAATGTGATCTTCCATGTCATCCAGTATCTCTAATCCAACAGTGCCTTGTCCTTCCATCACTTTTTCATCTTCAAACGGGTGGATGAAGATTTTCCCGTTTCTATTACAGTCGTCCATTGCTTCTGAGAAAGCATCGTCAAAGGTATCTCCGGTAAGCACCACCTCAACAAATTCCTTTCCGAACATTTTCACCTTATCAACTTTCTGGCGCGTAGTGGGATTGGGCATGTAAATCTTTCCATGGATGCCAAGCGCGTTGCATGAAAATGCCACGCCCTGCGCATGATTGCCTGCACTTGCGCAAACAATGGCTTTCGCAGCCTGCTCTTTGGAGACAGATGAAATCTTGTTATACGCGCCCCTGAGCTTGTATGAGCGCACCACCTGCAAATCTTCGCGTTTCAGATATAGGTTGCAGCCGAATTCGCGCGACAGATTGGGGTTAAGCGTGAGCGGAGTGCGTGTCACCACATTCTTCAATTTTTCCTGTGCCTCGCGGATGTGTTCTATCGGGATGAGCCTTGATATTTTAGTTGTGCTGCTCATGAATTTGTTTCTTAAGGTCAGTTCTGAAAATTGCCCTTTTTACGCCTCACCCCAACCCTCTCCATCTGAAGAGGGTGTAAGTGTTAGAATTTTTTGAACTGATCTTAAGCGTCAAAGTTAAGGAATGCCTATTTCAAATAAGAATCGCAGGCGGTTGAAGCAATGGGAAACAGCCGTTTGAACAACTCGCTATCTTTGGCGCCCATGCAAACCGGGTTTCCCGACCAGTTTCGCCTTGCTGCCGACTATCTCCGCTTCAGGGTCAGCGCGAAGTCGCGTTACCGGATTCATTCCCCTTTTTTATTTGAACTCGTCAATGAAGTTTTTCGCGACAAGAGGCATTTTTATGCTTTCGATGAAATTGAAAACATCCGGAAAAAGTTGCTTGCGGACAATTCAGTTATTCGTGAAAGCTGCTTTGGAGAAAAGTCCAAAACATTGCCGGAACAGGAAAGACGGTTGTGCGAAATCGCAAGAACGGCAGCGGTGCCTGCCAATCTGGGAAGGTTGCTTTTCAGAATCGTGAGTTACCTGCGCCCTCCCAACATTCTTGAACTTGGCACGGCAACGGGCATCAGCACGCTTTACATTGCCTGTGCCGCTTCGTCTGTTCCCTTCATTACATTAGAAGGGTCTCCGTCATTATCGAAAATTGCGCAGCAGCAGCTTGCTGCAATGAAGCTGAACAACGTAAAAGTTTTTACCGGAAATTTCAGCGATACGCTGGGGGTTGCTTTGCAGCAGTTGGGAAAAGCCGGGTTCATTTTCATTGATGGCGACCACCGGAAGGCATCGTTGCTGGATTATGCCGGTCAGTGCCTTAAGCATATTGATGCTGACAGCGTTATCGTAATTGACGATATCTATTGGTCGCAGGGAATGAAAGAAGCATGGAACGAAATTATCAGCCTCCCGCAGGTAACGATGTCAATTGACCTGTTCCGAATGGGGATTTTGTTTTTCAGGGAAGGCATGATGAAGCAGCATTTGAAAGTAGTGTATTGATCGGAAATGACCAATTGCGGTTTACGAATGGCGTAGGGTGCACGACAAATTTTCGCGGAAGTCATCCTGATTTATCGAAGGATGGTGCAGCCAACACCACCCTTCGACTACGCTCAGGGTGACGGCTTGCGCTTCTGGCTTCCCGAGCGAAGCGAAAATTTGTCGTGCACCCAATGGCGTATTGAAGAACATGAAGTTGCCAGTGGTTCGTAGATTTGAGCGGCAAACAACAGAGGTAATTTAATTTATATACTTGAGGACAGTTCTAAAAATTCCAGCACTTGCCCCCTCTCCTTCCGGAGAGGAAAGGGGTGAGGTGATAGAAAGAGCAATTTTCAGAACTGCACTTTGGCGACAACATTGATGAACCACAATAAAATAACCATCACGGGCGACCTTGGCAGCGGCAAAAGCACCGTAGCCAGGGAGTTGTGCAAGCGGCTGGGTTATGAATACCTGTCAACGGGGAATATTCAGCGCGAGATGGCCGCCAGGCTCGGACTTGACACGCTTGAAATGAATTACCGGGCGAAAACGGATAAGGAGATTGATCGCCTGATTGATGAGAGGCTGATGCAAATCAATGATGAAAATAAATCTTATGTGCTTGATTCGCGGCTTGCATGGCATTTCGTAAAAAACTCATTCAAGGTTTATCTCACGGTTCAACCTGAAATTGCCGCCCAGCGCGTGATGGAGGATACGAAAAGGCGGAATGAACCTCTTTCAGATAATGTTAATGCCAAATCTCAGAACCTTCTTGAAAGAAGACGCGCTGAAGATGACAGATTTAAAAAAACTTATGGAATTGACTGTGGCAATCTTAACAACTATGATATGATAGTTGATACGTCTGAGTTGACGGTTGATGAGGTTGTAACAATCATCATTGATATTTTTGGCAAGTGGCGCAGCGGCAGATCGTATGAAAAATTCGCAAACAAAAAGAAGTAACTATTCCCCCGGTGCAAGTCATCAAAAGTCCTTTTTCCTCGAAGTATGCGCCAATCCTGCCACCGGAATGATAATCCAAACCATCATCGTGGCGAATGAAATGATCATCCCGGAACCGGTTCCGAAGAATTTTTTGAACACCGCGCCTGTGTAGCCCAGAAGCGCTGCCACATCGAGCTTCAGCATGATGAGTACCCGTGAAAGGTCAATGGGATTGAGCGTGGTGAGGGCTATTGCGGCTTTTTCGAGAGGATAATCCTGGAGGGTGGTGAGAACGAGCAGAAAAATTCCATCATATAACACCGCCATGTAAAGCCAAAGCACAATCACCAGCCCAAATCCTTTCATGCGGTCGGTGACAGCGATGGAAATCCAGTAGGAGAGAGCCGAGAAAATAAATGTGAGCAGAATGCCAACTGCCATCATCATCAGAAAGCTGCCAATGTCGGGAGACCGGCTTGCGCCATAAATGAGAAAGGGGATGCCAAGTCCCAGAATGTAGGCAAGCGAAAGAGAGAAAGCCACTCCAAGATAATTTCCGAGAAAAACCTGCTGCCGCTTCACGGGCTGGGCAAGCAGGAGTTCGATAAATTCGCGCGAGTTGTAAAAATGAATGGCGCCCAGCATGCTACTGATGAGCGGGATGAAAACGAGCACGATGTTCATCAAACTCACCACAGCCCGCGACAGGTCAGCATTGAAATAGAGCAGCATGAAACCGGTAAACAAAAAGAATATCGTGTAGATGATTATCCACTTGCTGCGCAGCATGTCGAAGAAAGAGTAGCGGAGAAGTTTGAAGACTTTTGCCATGAATTACGAATGATGATTTACGAATGACGAATGATTCGATGATTCCATCATCTTTGCAATAGCTCTTTCCACACGCTCCTGGTTATAAGACTCAAGCAATTGCTGAACGCTTCCCTGAAAGTAGATTTTCCCTTCCAGCAAAAACACGATCTCATCCGCCAGTTCTTCCACCAAACCCATGATGTGCGTGGTGAGCAGAATGGTTTTTCCTTTTTCCCTCTCCTTCACAATTAGTTCTTTCAGCTTAACCAGAGAAACCGGGTCAAGTCCGCTGGTGGGTTCATCCAGGATGAGGAGCCGGGCGTCAAACATCAGCGCCATTACGGCATTCACCTTCTGGCGTGTTCCCCCGGAAAGGTTGCGAAGCGGTTGCTTCAGCGCGGGTTGCAATTCAAACAGGCTCAAAAGCGAATCTGCGCTTCCATTGTTTCCGCGAATATCCTTCAGCATGCTGATAACTTCGGTGATGTTGAGGTTTTCGGGAAACCTTGCAATCTGTGGCATATAACCGATGGAATTGCGATAGTTCCAGTTGCCACGAACAGGATTGCCATCCACATGAATTTCTCCGCTGTCAGGAATCACAAGTCCGAGGATACTTTTGATGATAGTGGTTTTTCCGGAGGCGTTGGGGCCGAGGATAGCGGTAAGGCTTCCCTTGCGGATGCTCAGATCAACGCCACGCAGCACTTTCAACTTGCCGAAGGATTTTTCCAGAGATTTTATTTCGACCATCGTATTGTTTACGGTTTATGATTTACGGTTTACATGTTTGCGGTTGGAGCATGTTGTACTGTAAACCGTAAACGTGTAAACAACCGTAAACTACCATTTTATGGGTTGCATCATCGGTTCGCTGTCATTAAAAGCGGTTGGCGTGAGCATGGGATTCATCTTTTCAGAGAGGTTGAGCAAGTCAATAAAAAGGCTGCGCATGAGGATGATGGAAACGGGCTGCTGTTCAACAAGATACGTGAACAGATCAACGGGATTGTGGGGCACGTCACCGATGCCGTTTTTGTCCAGATCATAGCCGCTGTATTTGCTCCAGAAATTTTTTTCGTAGCGGTTCATGTTGGTGCGGGCGTTGGTGCCGAGTTCAAATGAGTTGGAGAGAAAATTGTTGCCGGTGAAGGTGTTCTGGTCGCAGTTGCCGGCAATCTTGAGCGCCCAGCCGTTTCCTTCGAAGTCGTTGTTTTCAATATGGATTCTCACGCATCCTTCGGCATAGATGCCTGTTGTATTTTCGCTCAGCTTGTTTTTGAAAATTTTGCTGTCTTTGATTTCCTTCAGCAGCAAGCCGTAGGAGGTGGCTCCCCAGTTTTTGGAAAATTCGTTTTCAGTCATGGTGATGTCGTGGGAATACATGACGGCAACGCCAGCCTGGTTTTCATGGAAAATATTTTTACGGTAAATGTCATTATCTGAAAACATGAAGTGCAATCCGTAGCGGATATTTTTTTCGGAGAGGTTGTTTTCAATCACGCAGTCATCGGAAAATTCGAGGTAGATGCCGTCACGGTGGCGGATTGCCCGGTTGTTGTCAATGGTGATGCCGCGGCAATTCCACAGGTGAATGGCATTGCCGGAGGAAAATTCAGAAACCGCATTTCCTTCGATATAATTATTACGAATCACGCATTGCTGCGAGAAACCAAGATAGATTCCGAAATAACCTGCGCGCACTTTGTTATCTTCAATCACGCAATCTTTAACGCGCTCCAGTTTAATGGCTGCCAAATCTTTTGAAAAGCTGGAGCCGACATTCTGAATCTGCAGTCCTCTGATTTTCACGTTGCGTGAATGGACGGTGATGATTTCGCCTTTGCTTTCACCGTCAATCACGGGATAATTTTCTCCGGTTAACTCCACTTCTTTTTCAACGATGATATTGCCTTCTTTGTAAACCCCGCTTTTGATGAGAAGAATGTCTCCGTTTTGAGCTTCGAGCAATGCGGAGGTGATGGAGGTGCATTCGCAGGTGGGGCAGATGGGGATGGTGCGGGAGAAAAGAGTGACAGGAACTAATGAAGCGAGAATGATAATGGAGAGTGCTTTACGGAGATGGTTTACGGTTTGTGGTTTACCGTTTACCGTTGGAGTGATTTTTTTTTCTGTTACAGGGACTTTTGGGGCGGGAAGGGTGATTAAAGTTTCAGTAAATGGGATTTTGGCTTCCGTAAAAGTGATTTGCATTTCCGTAAGATTTGATAGATAGTTGGTTTTCAGGTGATTAGAAAATGTCATCCCCCTGCGTACGCTCATAGCCCACACCTCCCCCTTCGCAAACGCCTGAGGCATTCGCGCAAGGGGGACATTAGATGCAGGTGCAGTTACCATTAGTAATTTATTGCGTTGGAATCTGGTGGTTGAGCACTCGCGGAATGATTTCTTCCCATTTCAAAACATCGCCTTTGTGCATGGCGGAAAGTTCTCCCATCTTTTTCCGGTCTGCAACTGCGGTGAGGAACATTCCCATGGGACTGGGCAAATCGTGAGATTGAAGGTAGAGGCTTTGCTTTGCATCAACCAGTTTTCCCGGTTGTGTGAAATCAATTACCCAGTAAGAATGAATTTCGGAAGTGTCAATCATTTTGTCTTTAAAAACTGAAGACACCATGCATTCCACCGCGTCATATTTGAATACTTTTCCTTTGTTTGTAACAAGTTCAGCGCCATAGCGGTGGTCTGCAATGGTCATTTTGCAGTGGTGGCATTGGTCGCTGCCGAAATCAATGGGCTGGGGCCGGGGGGTGCAGGCGGAGAAAAGCAAAAATAAAAGAACAACAGCCTGTCCCTCTCCTGCGCTGAAGATTCGGTGGGCAAAGCCCGCTCCCTCTCCGAAGAAGGGAGGAGCCTGAGGATTATCTCTCTGAAGCAACCTGAAAACATTAAATCTCATAATTGGCGGCATTTGGAAGTGTTTGCAGAAAAGACGATATACTGGCGTAGTCCAGTTTATCGCAGAACATTCCAAGTTTATTCAAATTTGGCAATAATCATTTACTCAGTGGGCCGTAATATTCTTCCATTTGATGCACCATGCTTTTTCTCCGAGCCGGTCGGAAGGAAACCATTTTTCCAAAAAGGCGGACTGCCTGCCGTTGCCGCCATTGAAAGAAAGCGAAAAGCAAGTCAGTGAGCGTTTCCTTGAGTCAGCTATACTTTGAACGGGATAAATTGCGCCATTGATCCGTAAACATATAAACTGTAAACAGAAACAGAAAATGTTAGAAAATGTATGATTTTATTCCGCGCACAGTATAAAGTTTTCACGTCATCTCATTTTACCACGGTAACCAACACCCGGCTATGGCCTTCTTTTATAGCCCCTGAGTTTTTCAATTCGTCCAGCAAATCGCTTTCAATCACAATCTCTTGCTTTTCACCACCGACTAATTCCGCCTTGGCGTGCAACTGAGAAGTGGATTTGAAGTAGTCTTTCTTTTTAAGCATATAATGAAGGAACGCCTTGTGATCGGCTTTATCGGCAAGCTTAAATCCCAATTGGGCATTATATTTTATCGCAGCAAGGTTATCTGACATCACCTTCGCGTATAATTTTTCCAATGTGCAGAAGTTAAAGAAAAAATCAACCATGGCCAGCGAAGCGAGAACGGGCACATGGCTGCCGAGAATCGCTTTTTTCCAAATGAATAATCCGGCATTACCCTCCTTTTGCGCCCAATCTATCGCTGAGGTGTGAATAAGCCCAACCGGTTCATTCTGCAATTCAATTACAAAGTAAAAGTCATGGAGCCTGTCAAGCGATTGAAACCAGTTGCGCTGCATTTCAGGGGAGATGTATTCCTGAAATTCCATGAAACTGCGGATTTCCTGCGCATTCCGCCAAATGCGAACCAATTCTATCTGATCATCCTTCAGTCTTGCAAGCTTGATGCCGAATCGCTTAATGTGCATGGGTGGTTAACCGGGTTGATAGTTTGCGTCTCAATGCGGTTTCCAATTTAGCCAATTCACTGATTGATTGAAAACCGCTACTGAATCTCTTTAATAACATAGGGAGGTTTGGATATTTCCTGCACGTAGATGCGACTGATATACTCTCCGATAATGCCCAGCGAAAACAGGATAACGCTGGCAGAGAAGGAAATGGCAACTATGATTGTCGTGAAACCGAGCAGAACTTCCTCTCCCCTGCCAAGCCTGTTGAGGATGTAAGTTATTCCGCCTATGAAACTTATCAGGGATGAGAAGAAGCCGATGTAGGTCATCAGCCTCAGCGGAAATACCGTGTAATAAATAAGATAGCCCAGTGTCATTCTGATAAGCTTGAAAATAGAGTAGTTTGAATTCCCCTCGGCCCTCCAATGGTGTTCCACTGTAGCGTATGAAATATTGCTCGTGAACCATTGAAGCACCTCATCCAGCAGAAGATATTTCTGATTGATGCCGCCAAGCCTGTCAGCCAGTTCACCGGACATAAGACGAAACGAAGATCCTTGCCCTGAGGTGCTTGCAAGTTTCCTGAACAATTTATTGAAAAACCAGCTTCCGGCATTTCGGATAAATGAATGTTTCTTTCCCTGAAAAATTCCATAAACCATATCTGCATGTGTTTCGCGATAGACATAAAGAAGCTTATCAATCTCCCCGGGAGGTGTCTGCAAATCATCGTCAATGGTGATCACCACTTTCCCTTCGCTGTTGTTGATGCCGCATAACGTAGCTTTTTGCTGCCCGCAATTCTGAGCCAGCCGTATCGCCTTCACCTGCCTGGGATAATCGTCTTTCAGCTTCATGATTTCCTGCCAACTGTTATCCGCGCTGTAATCATCCACAAAAACCACATGGAATGTATTTCCGTGTCTCTCGAACAAAGCTTTTATCTTATCGAACAGTTCCCTCAGCGTGTGCCGGCTGTTGAAAACAGGCACTACCACGCTGTAGTCAAAGGTTTTCATCAGGGGTGAAAATTAATAAATTAGAATGCGGAAAGGAATTACTTTCAAAACTCAATAAGCGGAGGGCAGGCGATTTTGCGGGTTTCCACATAGGCTGAACACCATGATAATCCGACCCCAAATCCGGAAAGAATCATTTTAAGCGGCTTATTGCTGATCTCCTCTTTTAACCGCGTAATGATGGTGACAGGAATTGTCGCAGAACTGGTATTGCCGAAATCAGCAAGCGAGTAGGGGACCTGTTCCGCCTGCAATTGCAGTTTTTTCCTGATGGATTCATTGATCAGGAGGTTTGCCTGATGGAAAATAAAATAGTTGATGCCGTTCTTTTCTTTGCGGGAAAATTTCAACAGTCCTTCAACGTTCTTTGGGACTTCATTTACGGAAAAATTAAACACATCAATGCCGTTGAGAATGAGATGCATTTTATTTCGCGCAATACCCTCCCCAATCTGTTCATATTCCATTGACCGGGGGCTTGCAGGATTTCTGTAGCCCCCGTCAGGTATGATAATGGCATGGAACCCCTTCCCGTCACCCTGAAGGTTAAAAAACATTTCCGGGCATCCGATTGAATATTCCAGCGCTGTTGCCGAACCGGCATCAGAGAAAATGGGTGTCGTGCTCTTGTCTTTTTTCGAAATGGTTGCCGTTGAAATATCTCCGGCCAGCAGCAGCGCCTTCCCTCCGCCAAGCGTATTGAGCAAACTCCCGGCAACAGCCAGGCCGTAAACATAGCCGGAGCAGCCGAGGTTAATATCGAGGGCGATGCATTCACGGGACAATCCCAGTTTATCCTGAAGAATATTGCTTGTGGCGGGAGTGATGTAATCCGGAGTTTGCGTTATGAAAACCAAAACAGTGATTTCATCCCGCTTCCATCCAAGCTCATCGAGCACTGCCTCCGCGCTTTTCAAGCACAGGTCGGACGTGCAGGTGCCCGGTTCGGCAACGCGCCTTTTTTCGATGCCCACCGATTTCACCAAAAGCTCGCGCTCCTTCCGCGTGATGAGGTCGAAATCATGGTTTGAAACAACCCGGTGGGGCACGCAAGCCGATATCCCGGTAATTTGGATATTGCTCAGGGAGAATAACGACATAGAGTTGGACGCAAAATTAAACCTTCCTCTTGGTCGGCTCCCACACGTTTGAGTCAACTCCTTTAAGGAATTTGAACAAACCTGCTGCCAGCGCCAGGTTCATGAAGCAGAAGTAGGAAACAAATCTTAAAATCATAACATGGATGCCCGCTTTCTTCAGGATGAAGTCAGCAAATGGAACAATCAACAGCATCGTTTGGAAAATGAAAAGGGCGAGATAAAAATCATCATTCCGCGCAAGCCATAGACATGACAGATATGCCGCAAGAATGAAAAACGGACCTGCCCATCTTAAAACCTTATGGGAGAAAAAGCTGAACGCAAGGGGTGAAAACGGAGGAAACAGCAGCTGATAAAATACGCTCAGGTTCTGGTAATTCCCTGCCGATATGCGGGCCTTTCTTCGGAATTCCATATAAATATCATCCGGAATATCTTCAATGCAAACCGCGCGGGGTTCTGCTATTGCCTTACCCCTTTTTTGCAAGGCGAGCATGGTGATATAAAAGTCTTCAACAATAAAATTTCTGGGAATATAATCGAAGAAATCGGCACGGAGGGCGTAGCATCCTCCGAAGGCTCCCATCATGGTGCCCCAGTTAAGCCCTTCCAGATATTTGATATTATTCTCGCGCTCAATGTATGATTTCTCCTGAATGGAAATGCCTTCCCTGTTCGTTTCTCTGTTATGCATATTCGCTCCCACCAAGGCAATCACCGGATTTTTAAAATGCTTCACCAATTCGAATACTGCCGAAGGCGCAAAGAACACGTTGGCATCCGTGAAAATGAAAACTTTAATGCCGGTCCCCGACTTCTTTTCCTCTGCGATTGCCCGCACGAGGCGATTGAGCATTTCCGGCTTCCCGGCCCTGTCTTCAAATGACTTCAACTGAAGGTTAGGATTTTTCGACATCAATTCCCGCACTATCTCATTGGTGCTGTCGGTGCTGCCGTCTGAACCTGCAATTATATGGAGCTTATCCGATGGATAATCTGATTTCAGAACGCTGTCCAACTTTTTCCCAACCAGTTTTTCCTCATTGTATGCCGACATTAAAACATACACCTCCGGCAACTCCTCATTGCGTGAATAACTAATGTCATTGTGCTTTTTGCCTCTCGAAATGATCTTAAGTAGCAGCGGATATAACAGATAGGAATGCAGCATCGCAAGCACCGACAGCCAGAAGATGATGGCGGCAATCATCCCGCAATGTTACCGGTTCTTGGCGGGTTGATGTTTCTATGGGCAATTCTAAAAATTGTTCTTTATATCGCCTCACCCATCCCTCTCCAGAAGGAGAGGAAGGGGTGGTAGAATTTTCAGAACTGCCCATCATTCTCAAACAGAGAGTTTGCCGGCTATATATCCCGTGCTCCACGCTGCCTGGAAGTTGAATCCTCCGGTAAGCCCGTCAATGTCGAGCACTTCTCCCGCAAAATAAAGACCCGGGCATTTTTTGCTTTGCATCGTTTCAGGCGAAACATCGTCAAGGCTCACGCCCCCGCAGGTGACGAACTCTTCCCTGAAGGTTGTTTTCCCCGCAACTTTATATTCATCATTAGTGAGCGTATTCATCAGCCGGTTCAAGTCTTTCTTGCTCAATCCGTTCCATGTTTTTTCATGCGGAATATTCATCTTCGTCAAAAGATGCAGCCACAGGCGGTGAGGCAGGCTGAAAGGATTTTTACCGGAAATTTTTCCGCTGCTGCTCCTCTCATTTTGCAGTATGCCGCGCGATTTGTCTTCATTCGCATTCCCCAGCCAGTTAACACGTGCCGTAAAATTATAATTCATCTCATTCAGTGTCCTCGCTGCCCATGATGACAATTTCAGGATGGCTGGCCCGCTCATGCCCCAGTGCGTGATGAGCAGCGGCCCGCTGCTTTCCAGCCTGGCGCCCTGTATTTTCACCGAAACATTTTCAACGGAAACGCCCATCAGTTCCCTCACCGGGTCATCGGGCATGTTGAAAGTGAAAAGCGATGGAACGGGAGGAGCGATGGCGTGCCCCAAATCTTCCAGCCATTTGAAATCCGCTGATCTGGGGCATCCTCCGGTGGCGATGATCACGCTGTCTGATAAAACTGTTTGATGCGGCAAGGTGATTTCAAATTGCGGATCGGTTCTGCCAATGGAGAAAACGGGGGCTTCCGTAAGAATGTTGATGCCCATCCTGCGGGCTTCATGAACCAGGCAGTCAATAACAGTCTGCGAATCATCGGTAACCGGGAAAATGCGGTTGTCCTCTTCGGTTTTCAGCCTCACCCCGCGCCTCTCAAACCAACCGACCGTGTCTTTGACGCTGAATTGTGAAAATATTTTCTTGAGCATGGTGCCACCTCGCGGATAAAATTTCACCAACTGCGCATTGCTGAAGCAGGCATGCGTCACATTGCATCTGCCGCCACCCGACACTTTCACCTTTGCCAGCAGCCTGCCGGTTTTCTCATAGATGGTGACGCGCGCACCAGGATGATGCTCTTTGCATGATATAGCCGCAAAGAATCCCGCAGCGCCCCCACCGATAACTGAAACTTGCAGTGGTTTCATTTTTAATGATGGTCGTTCTAAAAATTGCTCTTTTTACCGCCACACCCCTTCCCTCTCCAGAAAAACAGGGAGTAAGCGGTAATTTTTAGAACTGCCCTGATGGAAAAATACTGAGTTAATGGTTAGCGATTGGTAGTATGCGAATTTTCGTTTCTCAAATCTCGCCTCACCCCCGCCCTCTCCTCCTCTCCGAAGGCTTGCCTATGCCCACATCTTTTAAGAAATACAGACACTGCTGAGGAATACAGAGAAATACATCACAGAGGTAAAGAAGAATGCAAAATTCTCCTCTGCTTCCTCTGTGCAAGCCTCTGCGTATCGCTGCGGTCTCTGTATTTTTAAAGAGAATAGTAATACATTTTTAGAATATATTAACATGAAGCAAATCCTTGCCTGACCGTACCCAATACTCAATACCCATAACTTTGCCTCGATGCCCTCAGCAGGAAAGGAAATCTTCTTTCATGTCGGTCTTGGAAAGACAGCTTCCAAATTCCTGCAGCATAAAATTTTCCCCAAGCTTCAGGGCATCCATTATATCAAGCCAACGCAATACAAAAATTCCGGCAGGATAATCGAACGGACTGATGCCCGGAGGTTTCTTGTTTCACGCGAGTTTGATAACCAACTGGAAACGGAAACAGACAAGTTTGCCAAACATTTTCCCAATGCAAGAATAATTATTGTGCTGAGGCGGCACGACTCGTGGATGGCTTCGCAATACAGAAGGCATGTCAAAAACGGCTATTCGCGCAGCTTTGAAGAGTTCATTGACGTTGAGAATGACCGCGGCTTCTGGAGGCGCGGCAAAGTGTTCTTTATGCCAAAGCTGAAACATATTGAAAAACTTTTTGGCACGAAGCCGCTTGTGCTTTTTCATGAAGACCTCGCCACCAATCCGGCAGCCTTCATTAATAATATCACAGCATTCACAGGCGCCTCATGCAGTGTGGAATCGCTGAACTTCATCCCGCATCACACATCATACAGCGAAAAGCAATTGAAGGTGATGCGTAAAGCGGGAAAGCTGTTTTTCAACCAGCGGGAAATCGCATACTCAGCGAACCCGGTTTTCAACTGGATTCAACGGAGATCAAGGTTATTCTCCTGCTATGCCGTGCTGTATCCGGCCTTGCTGGTGCCCGAATCATTTCTTGGCCGGGAAA
The DNA here is from genome assembly GCA_964502525.1 of uncultured Chitinophagaceae bacterium. Lineage (GTDB taxonomy): Bacteria > Bacteroidota > Bacteroidia > Chitinophagales > CAIOSU01 > DATLYB01. Next base: position 193 of record CAZCXH010000127.1, on the reverse strand, counting down.
AGTTGATCCCCGATGAGGCGCTGGAGAGAGTGAGGTGTTTTTATGCCGATGATTGGGAGCAGTGCAGGCGGTATGGGGCGGAGTGAGGCGATTTCGGGGGGCGACAATTGGGTAGGCACCCGTATGCTGATGTGCGCTGCAGGGCAACACGCATTAAAATGTTGGATAGCTTCATTGCCGTTGGCTTCAGCCA
>CAZCXH010000126.1:0-14742 GCA_964502525.1 uncultured Chitinophagaceae bacterium | reverse complement strand
TCAGCATGCCGTTTCTTATTCGGATTATGGTATTTTGTAAATTTAAACAGCTTCTAAGCAAGATTGTATTCAGCAATGAGCATCATAGTATGATTATGAAAAAGCAGGAACCGAAAATTAAGGAGATTGCCAACAAGAGATTTTTGTGCCGTAAATCAAGGAAAAGAAAAACTGCTCGCGTGATAGATTTTTGGGATGAATTGGATAATGATCCAAAAAAAGCTATTGAGGAAGGGATTAAACAATTAGATGAAGGACAGTTTATCTCGCAAGAAGAAATGAAAAAGACTTACAAGAAATGGCTTTGAGAAATTACTCAAAGCTTAAGCCTCACTTCAATGCGTAAAGGAAACTATGCAGGCCAAACGGTTTGGATTACAGGCGCCTCCTCCGGCATTGGTGAAGCAGTCGCTTATGCATTCGCAAAAGAAGGCGCTCGCGTGATTATCTCCGCGCGCAGGAAACATGAATTGGAGCGCGTGAAGGACAATTGCATTGACCCGGCAAAAGTCACTATCGTTCAATTGGATGTTGGAGATTACAAAACCATTGAACTTAAAGTCAAACCCGTCATTGAAAAAACCGGGCGGATTGACGTGCTGTTCAACAATGCGGGTATCAGCCAGCGCGCGCTTGCCAAAGACACGAATCTTGAAGTTTATGAGAAAATCATGAACGTCAACTTCATGGGCACGGTGGCGATGACCAAAGCAGCGCTGCCTTTCATGCTGAAACAAAAATCGGGTCATATAGCTACCATCACCAGCCTCACCGGAAAATTCAGCACTCCGCTGCGCACCGGCTATGCCGCCTCAAAACACGCGCTGCATGGCTTTTTCGATGGGCTGCGCGCGGAGGTTTGGAAAGACAACATCAAAGTGAGCATCATCTGTCCCGGATTTGTGAAAACACATGTTTCGGAAAATGCGCTCACGGGCGATGGATCTCCGCAAAACAAAGCTGATGATGCTACTGCTAACGGACTGGCTCCTGCTTATGTCGCGGAGAAAATCCTTGAAGGCATGAAAGCGGGCAAGGAAGAAATCTACATAGCCGGAAAGGAGATGATTGCAGTTTATCTGAAACGTTTTGTTCCCGGTTTTTTCTCAAAATACATCAGGAACGCCAAAGTAACCTGAGCAGTATCCGATACCATACATCAGAGGAAATCGTTCTGTTACGGGTTCATGGATTCCTTTTCTTTTTGACTAATTTTAGACAGCATCACAGCTCACGGAAGAATGAAGCGATTTCTCACACTGCTGATTATTATCGGATTTTGTTTTGAAGTTTTCGCCACTCACAACCGCGCAGGTGAAATACGGTACCGGGTTCTCTCCTATTTGTCATTCGAGGTTACCATTGTGACCTATACCAAGGCGAGCAGTACGGCTGCCGATCGGGACACCCTCAAACTTCAATGGGGTGACGGCACTTTTGATATGGTTTTGCGCAGCAACGGTCCTATAGGCAGCAGCGGAGTTCCGCAGGGAGTTGTTCTGGGAGATGATATTAAGTACAACGAATACAAATCAAGGGTGCACACTTATCCCGGACCTCTTCCATTTTACATCATCTCCGTTTCTGATCCTAACCGCATCTCTAATATCATTAATATCAACGGGGGAGCTTCCGTAAATATTCCTTTTCACATCGAAGACACGCTCAGAATTTTCGACCCGACTTTTATCGGCATGAACAATTCGCCCATCCTCTTGTATCCCCCGATTGACTGGGCCTGCATTGGCGATACGTTTTTTCATAATCCGACAGCATTTGATCCGGATGGCGACAGCCTTTCCTACAGCCTGGTTGAACCATTGCAGGGTACGGGCTTTCCCGTTCAAAATTTTCAGTTTCCTGATGAAGTGCCTCCCGGCAGCCAGTTTACCATCAATGCGCTGACAGGAGAAGTTATTTGGGCAACGCCAAGGCGGGCGGGAATCTATAATATAGCCATCCTCGTTACCGAATACCGGAATGGCATCATGATCGGTACGGTGCTGCGCGACATGCAGATTTTCGTGGAAGACGACTGCAACAACCAGCCTCCTCAAATAGCGGAGTTTGAAGATACCTGTGTCATTGCGGGATCTCTACTGACAAAAATCGTTACTGCCACCGACCCTAATTCCAACCAGTCAATAACACTTACTGCGGAAGGAGGTCCCCTGCGGGTTGCAGATAACGCCACTTTCAGCAATCCTTCCCCCGATAATCCGGTTAGCGGAGTTTTCAACTGGCAAACGACATGCAATCACATCAGGCGGCAGTTTTACGAAGTGGTGTTCAGGGCTGAAGACAACTTTGTGGCTCCCAGTTTAGTTGATCTGAAAACATGGCTTATTACGGTTGTTGCTCCACCCCCGGAAAACCTGCAAGCTCTGGCGCAGAACGGACAAATCGTTTTGACATGGAATGATCCGTATCAATGTGCCGGCTTTGAAGATTTCATTGGGTTTTCGATTTGGAGAAGGGAAGGCTCTAATCCGTTTGTGGTTGAAAACTGCGACATTGGGCTGGCGGGCAGAGGCTATGCCAGGATAGCTTCCAACGTGACAGACTACACCTATACAGATACTGATGTGCACCGGGGCAGGCTTTATTGCTACCGCATTCTGGCTGAGTTTGCAAAGAGAACGGATGCAGGATTGTTTTATAACAAAGTGGAGAGCCTGCCTTCCAATGAATCCTGCGCGGAACTGAAGATTGACTTGCCGGTGATAAAAAATGTTGACGTTACGCAAACAAGCCAAACAAATGGAAGCATTTTTGTGGCATGGTACCGCCCGGTAACCAGTTCTGACCATCTTGACACCACGCAGCTTACAGGACCCTACGAATACAGGCTATACAGATCGCCCGGTTTCGATTTTAGCATCCCGGTGCAAATTGCTTCATTCAGCAATCAATTTTTTGGCAACCTGAAGGACACCACATTCACCGATACCCAGATTAATACGGTGGATAATCCTTATTCCTATCAGGTGAAACTTTTTGCGAATGGAGAAGAGTTGGGGGGAAGCGACATCGCATCATCCGTTTATTTAAGCATCGCGTCAGGTGATAATTCGCTCGATCTGACATGGGAGGAGAAAGTGCCCTGGGTGAATTTTGAATACATTGTTTTCAGAAAAGCTCCGGGTGAAACTGCTTTTGACACATTAGCCATTGTTGAAACCGATTCGTTTTCAGACATCGGCTTGACCAACGGCTTGGAATATTGCTACTACATAAGAAGTCTGGGAGAATACACTTCAGAATCGCTGGAAGATACGCTGATTAACAATTCCCAGCAGTTGTGCGCCATCCCGGTTGATACGGTGCCTCCTTGCCCCCCTGTTCTCACGGTGGTGAATAATTGCAACTTTGAAGCGGATGGCAGCGCCTGCGAATTGGGACCTAACGCTTTCAAAAACGAACTTTCCTGGGTGAATCCTGCCACCGAAGGTTGCGAGCCAGTAAATGAAATTATTAAATATTATATCTACTTTTCGGAACCAGGCAAAGACTCCTTTGTAATAACCGCTGAGACCGCTGCATTGAATTATGCGGATACCGCGAGGGCTTCATTGGCAGGATGTTTTGCGGTGACAGCAGTAGATAGCTTTGATAATGAAAGTTCATTCAGCAACATCGTTTGCATGGATAACTGCCCTTGTTACCAGTTGCCTAATGTTTTCACACCCAATGGTGACGGCCGCAACGACTTTTTTGTGCCCATCAAGCCATATCGCTTCATTGGCAAGGTGGACATGCAGATTTTCAACCGGTGGGGAACGCTTGTTCATGAAACGGAAGACCCTGAAATCAAGTGGGATGGCACCGACATCAATAACGGCAAACCGGTTAAAGAAGGTGTTTACTATTATGTGTGCAGCGTGTATGAGATTCGCGTGGAAGGGCTAAGGAAGAATTCCAATGTGCTCAGCGGGTTTATTCATCTGATACGGGGGAAGGGGGTAGCCAATTAATTAAAGGGCAGTTCTAAAAATTGCTCTTTTTATGCCTCACCCCAACCCTCTCCATCTGGAGAGGAAGTAAGTTGTTGAATTTTTAGAACTGCCCTAAATGCCCTAAATATCGAATTAGGAATTACGAATGAATCTCAACACGATATCTGTCCTGCAATTCGTCATTTGAATCATGTTCACCGGCATCATTGAAACCATCGGAGAGGTTGTTTCCGTTGAAAAGAAAAAGTCCAATATTATCCTCACTGTTCAATCATCCATTTCCAGAAAACTCAGGCCTGACCAAAGCGTTGCGCACAATGGCGCGTGCCTCACGGTGATTCGATCGGGCAAAAAGAACCACACCGTTGAAGCCGTGGGAGAAACATTAAAGCGAACCAACCTAGGCATGCTCAGGAAGGGGATGCATCTCAACCTCGAACGGGCCATGAAGGCTGGCGGCAGGTTTGACGGTCATTTCGTTCAGGGTCATATTGACCAAAGCGGAAAATGCGTTGGAATAGAAAATCAAAACGGAAGCGTGAAATTCTGGTTCTCTTTTAAGCCCGGTAATAATTTTTCCATTATCGGGAAAGGCTCAGTATGCGTGGATGGAGTGAGCCTTACCGTGGTGGATGCGGTGAAGGATAAATTCTCGGTTGTGGTAATTCCCTACACCATGAAGCATACCTGCTTTCAATATATGAAGAAGGATGACAAGGTGAATCTGGAGTTCGATATTCTTGGAAAATACGTGAGGAAGAGTTTGCTCCAAACCTCAAACTTTAAACCCTAAACTATCTGGCGAGGTACATCTTCCCAAACCCGCTCTTGAAGTACTTATCCGTGTTCTTATCGGGTCCTTCTTTCCATTTTTCAATCGCCTCACCGCCAATGGAGGCAACTACGCGGTAGAGGTAAACACCGTTTCCGAGAGGGTCGCCATATTCGTCTGTTCCATCCCATGCATATTCCGTGATGTTTCTGCCGACATGCAACGGTCCCAGGTCAAACTGCGTGAGTTCACGCACTACTTTTCCTGAAACCGTCATGATCTGGATTTTGAAGTAATCGGGCGGCTGGATGCCGGTGAGCGTAAATACAAACCGGGTGGATGAAGTAAACGGATTGGGATAGTTGAGCACGTTGGTAATCATCGCTTCGCGGATCACTTCGAAGGAAATGCGGTAATCAATGCCATCCTCCATGCCGTAAGTGCCGGATATATTGCGGCTGCGGTCCCTTGCCTGCACCTGCAGGGTATAGATGCCATTATCCTCAAACTCCTTCTTTAGCCAAACCTGAGCCTTGTTGTTTGAGCCGGATGATGCTTCAATGAAGCGCATCGTAATATCGTCATAACGCATTTTAACCCGCGCCTGGTTGGGATTTACCAAATACACATTGACGAGGGAAGTATCATTCAGCAGCAAAAATTTGTTTTCATCTTTCAAGGTGATCAGGATTTCAGGGTAAGCCGAAACAATATCTCCATCCATGATGTGAACGCCATCGAAAGTGACGTCAAGCAGCGGGTTAATCCGGTCCCTGTCCATTTTGAAGGTGAGCGCGCCAAAATTGTTGAAATGAAACTGCTCAGGCTGGTCGAAGATGCTGCCTGTTGAATTTTCCGGAACGGGATTCACTTCAATCACCAGCGTATTCAAATCACCCAGGCAGTTGCATTCCGAGTTGAACATCCATTCAAGATTCATGATTTGGCTGGCGAGCAGGGAGTCATAGCGTACGAACTTGTTGACAGGAGCATAACCGGAGCTTTGCAGCGTGTATTTTACAAGCAACGGTGTCATGTCCACTTCCGTCACATTTTCGCAAGCAACTGACAGGCTGAGGTTTTCACCGAGCGTGATTGAGTCGCTGAATGAAAAATTGATGTTCGGGCTTAAGGCGGCTTCAGGCACTTTCTTGTACAGCACCCGCCAGTAATCCAACTGCGTTGGCGTGCGCGCAGCGTCATCGCGCGTATCGAGGCGCAACTTGATGTAAGGATACTGCGATGCGCTGATTTGCTGTATGGAATAGTCAAGTGAGGTGATGTTGGAATCCAGGGCAGTTTCCGCACCGGAATGAGTGACGCCAATAAGGTCAATGCTCTGCTGGTCGCCTGACAGCATTTCGCTGGAGTGATATTTCCAGTGCATGGATCCCCATTCATTGGCCGGACCGATGAGAGGGGTTGTAACGGTGCCCTGATACCATTGGGCAACGAACGTGGCCTGGAAATTAAGCACTGAAGTAAGCCCTGCGCCTTTTGCCTCAAGCGCGGTGCCGGGATGTCCTTTTTGCACGAAGAATGCCCAGGGAATGTTGCTACAGCAGGTTATGCTGGGGTCGTCAATCAATTGTGAGCCAAGATTGACAAAAACATCTCTCAAGTCCTGTCCCCAACTGTTGTAGTATGCCGAGTTGACGCTGTAGGCAAGGATATAATTGCCGCTGGGAACTGAGTTGACGAAGTTGATTATTCGCTGCTGAAATTCGAAAGTATTGGAACCTATGGTAGGGAAATCGAATCCTTCAAAATCCCTGTCCCTGCAATGCCGGTTTTTATGAACGCGGTTATAGTAATAGGCGCCATTATCAACCGGGTCAGGGGCCCTGTCTGTCATTTTGCTGATCCAGCTATTACCCGTTGCAGAGTCAAACACCGCGAGCACCAGACCGCCTGGGAAGCCTTCTCCTCCGCACACCCAGCGGTGCTTAAGACCTCCGTTGACATAATGCGCAAGCTGTGACCATGGCACTGAACCGCCCATGCCATAATCGGCAGAAGTTCCTGTGGTTACCTGAACGGTTCTCACATCGCTGATGAATTTGAATTGCCTGTCGTTATCTATGCTGGTATTGTTATAGTTGTCTTTCTTATATTGGTAATAATGCGACTGATTCCATCCGGGATACTCATTTGCAATGTAAATGAATGAACTGTTGTGAAAATTGTCCTTGCCTTCAATCCCCACGCGCCAATAATAAACCATGCTGTCCATGTAAGTGATCGAAGGAGTCCATGTAAGCACTCCTCCTGTTTGAGTAATGGTTGCTGAGTCACGAAGCGGACTGTTGAATAACTCCGTTGTATCAATTTCCATCCTGTAGGTGTTCACTGGAGCGAAAACGTTGGCGGTGGAAGCTTTCAACGTGACAGGCTGTTGCGGCACGATGGCAAATTCATAAGGATGGATTGGAAAAACATCCTCCGAGGTGATGTTGAGCGTCAAAGCTCCCAACTCGTTATTGGATTCAGATAGTTCAGCCACTTCCTCATTCTGGTCCACCTTGATACGGAAGGTGTTCAACCCGAACGATTCGGACGTGCCGGTGGGAATCGTAAACGAAACCGTGTCGCTGAAATAGGTGCCCCTTATTCGTTTCACGAATGATATGCTGCCGTCATTTGCGTTTGGAAAATACCGCGTTACCACGAGGTTAACGCTGTCGTCAACCGCCTTGCCGAGGTTCGTAACAATTACCTTCAACTCGAATGATTCATCCTCAATGTTGACGGTTGCAGGCAAAAACGACACCATTTGCGGCTCCAGCGCATAGTCTGGCTGCGCGTGTGGATTGATCTTAATGCCGGGATCGGCATGAAGCGTCATTTCTTCTGCAATGATTTTGTTGAAAACGATCGGGCAGCATGTTTCAACATCCTGGATGGTGCCCCGCATAATTGTTCCGATAGAGTTGCCGTAATTCTTCTGACCGAGGTTCTTGTAAAAATTTTCAGTGAAAACATTAAGCCCGTAATCGCTGGAGAAAGTTGCAGTAGAGATGAATCCGATTGCCGCCTTTCCATCGGCAAGCACAAAGTCTTCGCTGATGCCGCGTTGGGGATTAAAAAGATAGCCGGCAAAACAACCGTTGGACAACAGCAGGTGGTACTTATCTAAATTGGTGAAAGTATTGGGCGGATCAATGGCAATGTCAAACGCTTCTGCCGAAGAATGCCCGAAAAAGGTGATGAGGGAAACTCCGGTGTTGATCAGCTCGCGCAGGTAATCCGGCTGAACCTCCTGTATTGGTGCGGTGCTGGTTTTGTAAAAAGGATACACCACTCCGCCAAAAAGGGTGTCTTCAATGACATCCTCGTAATTCAGAAGCCATGTCTTGAACTGACCTTGCTGCTGCGCCCCTTCGCCACCGCCCATGTGCAGCACGCGCTTCATCCATAACTTGTTATCAATGGTCTGATACTGGCCGCCAGCTTCGCGCTGCACCCGCTCATACCCTTTCACTTTCTGCAGATATGCATTGATGTCCGCTGGGGCTTCAACCGAAAGCCTGCCGACTGCCACCCTCGGTGTTATCGAAGTCTTTGTTGCCGTCAGTTGCGCGTCAGAGCCGGGATGTCCGAAGGTGGGCACCAGACACTGCGCGTACATCTGAGAGTTATATTTCAGCTTGTCATAGGTGGATGGCGGATCACCTGATGAATAAACATATTCCCGCCCTTTGCCGATGATGAAAAGATGTTCAGGCTTGATGCTCCATTTGTCAAGCGCAAAGTCAATAAAATTCCGGACGGCAAGCGGATGCTTTCTGATGCCGTAGGCAAACTGGTCATAAAGCTGGCTGATGGAAACGATCTCAACAGTGTGCATGCCCCCGTCAATGCTTTGTCGGTATTTGGCGTATTCATTGACATAATCTATTGTTCCGGTGCGCAGTTTGGGATGGGTGAGAATGATGTAATCGCCCTGAAAGTCCGAATTAAAGTAATTCATGAAACTGACCCTGTCAAACTGAGTGATTTCAATTATGTCCGCTGGGTTCTGGCTGGTAAGAAATAATTCGCGCCTCGCGATGCCCGATTGCGGGGGCAATGTAAATTTGTGAGGGACGCCAATGGATGCCATGGAGCCTGTTATCCGCAGATTGTTGGTTAAGTCATAAAGGATAGGGCTGGTGCCCCTGTCTTCGAAAGAACTGATCTCAAGGTAACGCGCAGCATTGGAACCGGCATTAAGGGCAAAGTAGAATCTTGTTGCCTGCGGCAAAGAAAACTCGTGCGGGTAGGTGAGTTCCACAAGCGAAATGGATTTTCTTCCGTTGGAGAATACCGTGAAAAATTCGAAATTCAGCAGCTTGCTCAAAGGAAGTTCCAGGCTGTACTTTCTTAAACATGAATTATAGAATGTATCTGATGGAAACTGATATAACTCGGTTTCCATGGATATTGTGTGCATGCCGTCCTGGTCGGGTATGATGATGCTGGCATTAATGTGAGCGTTAACAGGGGCATTCCGGTAAATCTGCCCCGGCTCCATGCCCACCTGTGGAATGTTGGTGTACTCGCCAAATCCCTCCCCTTCCGCGAAAACAGATTCGTGAACGGGTTTGCCGCCAATGTTATACTCCCTGCCCGGTAAAAAATGCCCTGTTTGGGAATACCGCTCCGTGTGCATGAAATACGCTTCCTTCGCAGGCGGGTTAACAAGGTTGTTTTGGATATTGCTGATTCTCCTAACGGGCAATAAAGAATTTGCAACAAGGAAATAAACCGCAGTGTCATTGAACAAGCTGACGTAGGGATTGGGTTGCTCCGTCAGCGGGTTTGCATAAAGATTAGAATCTAAAGACCCGTCATTGCGCTGACCATAGAACTCAATGAAATCATTGGCATTGAAATATCCGTTTCCGTTTGCATCATGAATATAAAGCGGCACAGATTCACCCTTGTTGAAGAGATTGATCTTTGAAATCTGCGTCCCCCTGAAAGTGGTGTCCGGCATGCTGCTCAACGTGGCGTAGCTGATGCGGTATAGCCCCGGATCAGCCCGCATGATGTTGAACTTGTAGTAGGTGAGGTTATATTCGATCCACTCGTTGCCATATTTCCCGTATGCCAGCGCGGAGGCGAAGAGCAGCAGTGAAACAATATGTAGCTTGAGGGGCTTCAAAGCGCTTTACTGTTTTTTCTTATTGACGCCAAGGCTCAAAGAAATCACGTGCGAATAGAGCGCGTATGACTGGTCACCGATGTCAGTGAAAGCATAGTCAAGTCCAAATGTTTTTATTTTCAAACCTACGCCAATGGTGGGCTGAAACGTCACCGTCTTTTCCCCGGTTTCATCCGTAGGCGTCTGGAAGTTCCCTATTCCACCGCGAACGTAAATGATATTCCGGTAATTTAGTTCCAGACCGAAGCGCGGATCAAACGTCACTGCGTTCGTCCGCAGCGGCATGAAAGGGCGGTCGCCATCCGTGGTCATCTCGAAATCCAGTTCCGGGAGTATAATGAATTTATCTTTGATGTTTACCTCATACGCAGCCGCGAAAATGAACTTCGGAACCGTCACCTCCAGCGAATTCGTTGGAACGATGTTGCCCGTTGCCACCAGCTCCTCCTTCTCCTTTTCCGAAAAGCTGAACGACCACGCGTTGAACGTGCCGGTGACGTCTTTCGCCATCACGCCCAATCGCCATTGCTTCAGGTCATAGATGGCTGAAAAGTCAAGCCCGAACCCCCATGCCGTGGCAAAACTCCCCGCATTGCGGTAAACGATTTTCACGTTGCCGCCCAGGCTCAACCCCTTTATCTTATTGATCTTTTGAGCATAAGAAAACAGGAAGGCCCAGTCAGCCACCGAAAACGATTTGATGTTGTTGTAATTGATGCTCCCGTCCGCATTGAAAAAGTCAACGCCCAGCGTTTGATGGATGTCATCCGTTCCCAGGCGTATCATCGAAATGCCGATATAACGCTGCTTATCTTTGAACGGCACCACCACGCCACCGAAATCATGCTTGCTGATGCCTGCGAAATGCTCGGAATGCATCAGTGAAATGTTGATGTTGCTTGTGACGCGCGTCATGGCGGCAGGGTTCCAGAAACCTGTGGTGGCATCGCTTACTGTAGCAACGCTGGCATTTGACATGGCAAGCCCGCGGGCGCCAATGCCGATGTCAAGAAAGGCGTTGCTGTATTTTCTCGGCTGCGTAAAACCCGCAGCAGCAAATAGCAGGGCAGCTACAGCTAACAGAAAGGAACGGGTTAGGTTCATATTCAATTTGTGTTTTAGGCGTATGTCGGATGGTTGCGCATCGTTTCAAAAATACCCAACAGTTGCTGGCGGTGTACGTTTTCAACTTCATCCGCCAATGCCATCAGGATCCTCGCTTCCTCCCGGCTGGGACGTGCAGGGTTTATCTTTTGATACGCCCTGAGTAACGCTTTAACAAACATTTCATTGTCAGATAACAAATGTAGATATCGGGCATTAAGGAGTCTATTAAAGTTATTAAAAAATTCAGTACAAACCCCCGTTTTTCCAACCCGCGAAAAATACGATGCTGCCGCTTCGGGATTGACCGCTTCCAGGTCAATGTAAATCTCTACGCACAAATACGGATATTGTTTGGCAAGCACCCGATCAAGCATCAATTCGAGAAAAACATGCGCAAGAAAATATGACCTGAATGTGACAGTGGGAAGCGGCAATTCTTTCAGTTGAGAATGAATAAGACCGCTATAATGCCTGAAAAATTCAGATCCGTGAAACACTGCATCAGCATGGTAGTGGCTCTTGATGCCCTCGAAAATCTGGCGGTGCTCCTCCTGTTCGGGCGTTCCGCTGCTGAAAATTTCCCTGCGCATCCTGCGGTTAAACTGGTAGATGATATCCGGCATCAGTGCGCCCAGTTTGTGATAAGGGCAGCGATGCTGTTCGAGATAGTAGTGGGAAAGAAGGTTCACTGAGTGAAAATACTCAATCCCTTTTAACAAATGCACGTGTCCATTCACATTCCATTCACATTCAACTCAAACTCAATACTTTCATACCCTTCGAGCATACCGATAAGATCCTTGCTGGCGTCCACTTTGTATTTATTGCAGGAAAGCTCGACTGTATAGGATTCAGATTCATGGCGGAGCAACACGCGCACATCGAACTTGCCCGGGTGCGCCTGGCAGATGCGCCCACGGTCTTTGATTAAATCATCATCCAGGCAACTCCCGCAGTAAATTGCTTTGTTTCTTTAACTTTCCTCATCATTCATCATTAATTTCAAATAATGAAGATCACATAGCTTCCTATATCAACTCATGGAAAAGTCAACTGCCAGCGCTCCTGACAACCGGCATGTTTTACATTTCCTGATGAATCCCAAAAATTGGTGGATTCCCCTTCTCTTCATTTTTGCCGTCAGCATCAGCGGTGTCGTGATGATAGGCTACCAAACCTATTATGAGGCGCCTGCCAAAGCAAACTTCAAATCTCCGGATGGCGAAACGCTGATTGCCACCGCTGATATTGAAGGCGGGCAGGCAGTGTTCCTTAAATACGCCTTGATGGAATACGGGAGCATGTTTGGCGATGGGGCGGGTAGGGGTCCTGATTTCACTGCGGAGGCGCTTCACCAAACCGCACATTACATGAATGAATTTTACATGAATGCGTTCATTCATGCCTCTCAAAAAGAACCGGACCAATTCGAGTTGAGAGCGATAGAAGAAAAGGTGAAGGCGGAAATCAAGCGCAACACCTATTCCGAATCCGATAACTCCGTTCAACTCACCAAAGCGCAGGCTTATGCAGTGAAGCGCCTGGCTGAGTATTACATCCTGATGTTCCTGAGTCCTGACAGGAACAGCCCCTTTCCACCGCCCGGCTACATCACCGACAAAAGGGAGTTGTCGCAGCTTGCGGCATTTTTCTTTTGGGGCGCCTGGGTGTGCGGAGTGCAGCGTCCGGGCGAAACATTCAGCTATACTCACAACTGGCCCTTCGATGCAAAAGCCGGCAATACGCCCACCACTCCGGTGATGTTCTGGAGTATTATCGGCATCTTAGGCTTTATCCTCGGGCTGGGGTTGGTGCTCTATTTTTACGGGCAGTTCGACCAACTCACCGACCGCTACTACCGCGAAGACGCGACACCGGTGCTCACCTTAAGCCGCGTCAACAAATTCATGCCCACTCCGAGCCAGCGCGCCACTTACAAATTTTTCTTTGCTGCCGCTGCGCTGTTTCTGATTCAGGTATCAAGCGGAGTGCTCACCATCAATGAGTTTGTTGATTTCATCGGTATTGCGGGCATTGATATCTCAGGAGTTCTTCCCATTGTCATTTCGCGAAGCTGGCACGTCCTGCTTTCGCTGCTGTGGATAGCAGCGTGCTGGATTGCAAGCTCGATTTTCGTGCTGCCGCTATTATCGAAGAAAGAAGTGCCCGGGCAAAAATCTCTGGTCAACTTGCTGTTTTGGATGATAGTGGTGATGGCAGGCGGTTCGATGGCGGGTATCTTCATGGGACCGAAAGGCTTGACGGGCGATTGGTGGTATTGGTTCGGACATCAGGGCTGGGAATTTGTGGAGTTGGGAAAAGCTTATCAGTTTTTGCTGCTGGCAATACTCGCGCTGTGGTCGGTGGTTATAGTGAGAGGCGCGCTGCCCGCATTTCAGAAAGGTCAATACTGGGCGCTGCCCAACTGGTTGGTGTATTCCACCGTCACCGTTTCGCTGTTGTTTCTTTCGGGATTTGTGGCTACCCCAAGCACCAACTTCGTGATTGCTGACTTCTGGCGGTGGTGCGTGGTGCATATGTGGGCGGAGGCGTTTTTTGAAGTGTTCACCACGATTATCGTAGCGTACCTGATGGTGGTTATGGGCCTGGTGGGAAAGAAGGCCGCGATACGCATTGTATATCTTGCCACGCTGCTGTTTTTAGGCTCAGGACTGCTCGGCATCTCGCATAATTTTTATTGGAATGCCAAGCCCGTTGCCACGATGGCGCTGGGGAGCGTTTTCTCCACGCTTCAGGTTGTGCCGCTCGTCCTGCTGACCATTGAAGCATGGCGTTTCCGCAACATGCCCAACGTTTCACTGCACATCAACGGAGGCAGGGAAGCTTATGGCGTGTTTGCATTGCCGGAAGTTTTTCTTTTTCTGGTGGGAGTGAATTTCTGGAATTTTTTCGGTGCGGGCGTGTTCGGATTGATTATCAATTTGCCGATAGTGAATTATTATGAGCATGGCACCTACCTCACCGTGAATCATGGTCATGCTGCTTTGTTTGGGGTTTACGGCAACCTGTCGCTTGCAGGAATGCTTTTCGTTTGCAACCTCATTTTTAAGCCGGAACGCTGGAGCCGCAGGCTCGTACGAACCTCGTTCTGGTCGCTGAATATCGGCTTGCTGCTGATGGTAACGCTCGACCTTTTTCCGGCTGGCGCCATCCAGTTGAATGAGGTGATTGAAAAAGGATTGTGGTATGCCCGTTCCAACGAGTTCATCACAAGCGCTTCATTTAAAACGCTCACCTGGCTGCGCGGCATCGGCTCGATGCTGTTTCTCTTCGGAGGCGTGATTCCGTTGGTGTGGTTTGTGCTGTCGCGCGCTGGCTCACTGAAACCGGCAGCAAAAACGATTCACGAGAGCGTGGCGATGATTGAGGAAACGGTAGAAATTGGGTTGAATTAAGGGCAGTTCTAAAAATTGCTCTTTTTACACCTCACCCCAACCCTTCTCCATCTGAAGAGGGAGTAAGTTGTTGAATTTTTTGAACTGCCCTTAAAAAATTCCCCTCAGGAATGGGCGGAGCATTATCCCAACTGATTTAGAGCTCCTAAAGAAGTTTCAGCAATGTCTATCATTATAACCCTCATTTCCTTTTCAGTCCAGGGTTTGCATCTCGCATATACTGACGGAGCTTGGAGCATCACCGAATGTCTTTTGTTTGGCTGATAACGTGAGTTCGGGATAGGGATTTTCTTTCTTCTTAAAAGGTCGCCCCGCTGGGGCTTTGCACAATGTCCGAAGTTAATT
>CAZCXH010000125.1:0-14748 GCA_964502525.1 uncultured Chitinophagaceae bacterium | reverse complement strand
GTGGGGAGAGCAGGATTCGAACCTACGAAGTCGTAAGACAACAGATTTACAGTCTGCCCCGTTTGGCCACTTCGGTATCTCCCCAATGTTTTCTCAGTTTCTAAAGAACAAAATGAGCCAGTGGAGGGATTCGAACCCCCGACCAGCTGATTACAAATCAGCTGCTCTGGCCAACTGAGCTACACTGGCAGCCCGACCTAAAAATTTTCATGCTAAAATCACCCCCCGACCAAAAAGGAGTGCAAATTTATTCAAATTTCCCCCAAATCACAAAATTGGAGCCAAAATTAATTTTTCAGCTTCTCCTTGTGCTTTTTCAACTGGGTTTTAAGAGAGTCCACGGCCTGGTCAACAGCATCTTCAAACGTGGTGCTGAACCCTTCAGCATCGAAGGTTGTCCCGGGCACATGCAACCTTATGTTTGCCGACTTTTCCTTGACCTGGCTGTGGGCGCTGTTGAATTTCAGGAAAACGTCCGCATCCACTATGTGATTAAAGAAGTTATCCAGCTTGCTGATTTTCTTTTCGACAAAGTCAATCAATTTCTGGTCAGCGGTAAAATGGATGGATTGAATTCTTATTTCCATAGTTTCATGCTTTAGGATGAGCTTTTTTGTATGCGTCTTTCAATTTTTCAATGCTGTTATGGGTATAGACCTGGGTGGCGGCAAGGCTGGAATGTCCAAGCAGTTCCTTTACTGCGTTAATATCAGCGCCATTATCTACCAGATGCGTGGCGAAGGTGTGGCGCATCGTATGCGGACTTCTCTTATCAACAGTTGTCACCAATCCCAGGAAACGATTCACTATGCGGTAAACAAATTTCGGATAAAGTTTCATTCCCGAATCGGTGACGAACAAAAAATCGCTTTGAAATTCGCCTGATTTTGCCTGCTGATATGCTGCGATGTTATCCAGCAATTTTTGATCGAGGGGAATGACACGCTGCTTGTTGCCTTTGCCGAGCACCTTCATTTCTTTTCTGCCCCGGTCAATATCTGATTCCTTGAGGTTGATTAATTCCGAAAGCCGGATTCCTGTAGAATAAAAAATATCAAGCATCAATTTGTTTCTCATTCCGGGGAAACCTTCGTCAAATGAGGTGGTTCCATTCAGCAAATTGTCGGTACCGCTTTTTTCTACATAAACGGGAAGCCGTTTTGAAGTTTTTGGTGAAATGATTTTCAGCAGGGGATTTTTCTTCACCACGCCTTGCTTCATCAAAAATTTATAGAAAGATTTGAGGGTGGATATCTTCCGGTTGACGGTTCGTGGGGTGATTTTAGCCTCCATCATGCTCGCCATCCAGGATCGTATCTGAAAATGACTTACTTCAGCAGGGTTTTCTGCCGAATAAGTTCCCTGGAGATAGGCTAAGAATTGGGTGAGATCGTTTTCGTATGAAAGGACGGTGTGCGGGGAATATCTTTTTTCGTGCCTGAGATAACTAATGAATGTGTCCAGGTGGGTCACCTGTACAAAAATAGGGCTTCGCTGCAATTTTTATTCTGAAGCCGTGCCGTTAATGAACTGCTGGCGGTAAATCGCCCTCAGCACCTGGCTTCTTTTCCTTACGGAAGGCTTCATATATGCCTGCCTGCCGCGCAATTCCCTCAACGTGCCCGCTTTCTCGAATTTCTTCTTGTACTTCTTCAGGGCTTTGTCAAGTGAGTCGCTGTCTTTTACGTCAATGATGAGCATTAATTTTCTGTTTTTTGAGTTTGCAAAGATACAGTTTCCAATGAAAATTTCAAATCATTGATTGAAATATTAACGGATGAGTTCGGTTAAAATAATAGCAGGAAGTTCCTTCACGCGCAGCAGCCTTTCTTGAAGGAAGTTGGAGGGTGACAGAAGCAAGAAGGCATGTTTGTCTTACAGCTTTCACTCTTTACCTGTCTTTTTCTCAAGCGAGATGTTCTATTTGGTTAGTTTTATGCCATCTGGCAAACGAATTTCCGGACTTGTATAATATTATTATACTATTGCGCGGGATAAAATCTTACATTTTCTGTTTACAGTTTATATGTTTACGGTTTACGGTTTGACAAATGCCGCCATATTGATTTTTTCTTTTCTAACTATTGCGCTCACCGCAGAGGGGCAGGTTTCTGCAAGCCCTGGGAAGAACCCACAGGCTGCGCCTGTCGAAAAGCTGAACTGGCTCACTCCTGAGGAAGCCTATGCCCTCAGCAAAAATGAGCCGCGCAAATTCTTCTTTGACCTCTACACCAACTGGTGCGGCTGGTGCAAGAAGATGGACGCCACCACCTTCAGCAACCCCGTCATTGCCGAATATCTGAGTAAAAAATATTATGCGGTGAAATTCAATGCGGAGATGCCCGATACCGTTCATTTCAATAACAATGCTTACCCGTTTGTTTCCGCTGGCATGAGAGGTTACAATGAATTTGCTTATGAACTGTCTGACGGCAAGCTTACCTATCCGACCATCGTGTTTCTTGATGAGCAGGCAAAAGTAATTCAAGCCATACCCGGATACCGCGATGCGGAGGAGCTTGACAAAATTTTGAAATATTTCGGAGAAAATCACTATCGCACTACCGACTGGCAGACTTTTTCCAATAATTATAAATCGCCTTTCGCGCAGTAAGATTTATTTGCCCTGTTCCTTCCTGAATAAACGGACGATCTCTCCCATTTCATTGCTGAAGAATTCAAGAATGTCATCAATGGTGAGAATGCCTTTGAGGTAACCTTCATTGTCAACAACCGGGATCCTACGCACCACCTTGCTGCGCATTTTTACGAGGGTTTCATAAACATCATCCGATTCATCGGCAATCAGCAGCTTTGAACTCATGATGTCTTCCAGCTTCACTTCCTTTGCATATAGTTCGGAAGCCACTATTTTCAATACAATGTCCCTGTCCGTTACGATTCCCACCGGCTTGTTTCCCTTCTGATCGGTTGCCACAATCAGCAAGCTGCCGACATTGAAGCGAAGCATCAGCGAAGCTCCTTCCAGCACTGTTTGCTGCGGCTGCGCAATAATGGTTTCCCGCGAGCAGATGACTCCAACATTCATGCTTTTGTTTTTCGGAGCAAAAATAAAGGTTCCTGTGTATCGGCAAGATTAATTGTGTAACCCAAACCCGCATTTGGTTTTGTTATCTTTGCAATATGAATTATTCTCAAGAAGAAGTCATTCAGGCTCTCAGGAATGTCAACGATCCTGATTTGAAACGCGATATAGTTTCGCTGGGGATGGTGGAAAATATTACGTTGAAAAATAATGAAATAACATTCACGCTGGTGCTTACAACGCCAGCCTGCCCATTGAAGGACGAACTGAAAAAACTGTGCGAGGATGCGATTCACCGCTACGTTTCAGATGAGATGAAGGTGCGCATCCTGTTTGAATCGCGCATCACCTCAAGAAGGAGGGACCCGAAGGAAATCGCTCCTGGCGTGAAGAACATCATCTGCATTGCTTCCGGAAAAGGAGGGGTTGGAAAGTCAACGATAGCGGTGAATCTTGCTTTGGCGCTGGCGCAAAACGGCAACAAGGTGGGACTGATAGACGCAGACATTTATGGCCCTTCCATTCCTCTGATGCTCGGAATAAAAGGCACACGCCCTGAAATCAGGCAGGTGAACGGGAAACCCATGATGCTGCCTATTGAGCAATATGGAATAAAGGCACTGTCAATAGGGCTTCTGGTGGATGAACGGCAGGCTGTTGTTTGGCGCGGCCCGATGGTTTCGAGCGCGCTGAGGCAATTTTTCACCGATTGCATTTGGGGAGAATTGGATTACCTGGTTCTTGACCTGCCTCCGGGAACAGGCGATATTCATCTGACGCTGGTTCAAACCGTTCCGGTTACCGGTGCTATTGTTGTCACCACTCCGCAGGACATTGCGCTGGCTGATGTGAGGAAGGCGATCGGGATGTTCAGAATTGCAAACATCAATGTGCCGGTTATCGGCATTGTGGAGAATATGTCGTATTTCACTCCAGCGGAATTGCCCGGCAATAAATACTACATTTTTGGAAAGGATGGCGGTAAAAAAGTGGCTGAGGAGTACGGCCTGCCTCTTCTCGGTCAGATTCCGATTGTGCAAAGCATCCGCGAGGGAGGAGATGAAGGACTGCCTGCCGTAATGAATGATGACGCGGTTGCCAAGGCTGCTTTTCAAGATTTTGCCGTTAACTGCGAACGTTATATCGCCATCAGGAACTCAACCGTTGAGGCAACTAAATCGGTAGAGGTGAATGTATGAAATTGAATATGATATGACCAAAACCGCCATCTGGAATAAAGTAGATGAGTCGCTGGACACGATTCGCGCTTACCTTGAGCGTGACGGGGGCAATGTGGAGATTGTAGAAATCACCGATGACATGGTGGTGAAGGTGCGTCTTCTTGGCGCCTGTGAAACCTGCCCTCAGAATTTCATGACTATGAAAACGGGCATTGAAGAGTCCATCAAACGCGATGTGCCGCAAATTAAGTCCATAGAAGCGGTGAATATTAACGGTTTCTGATTCGTAATTTCCTTCAAAGAATGCCGCTTTTTCATTACTTTTCTCTCCGTTTACCTGAATATGTCTGACGCAAAAAGAAAAGAATTTATCAATCAGATCAAAGAGAAGAGGTCATTTCTTTGCATCGGCCTTGATACCGATATCCGAAAAATTCCGGAGAAGTTCAAGGACAGCAGCGATCCGGTTTTTGAGTTCAACAGAGAAATCATTGACTGCACACAGGAGTATTGCGTTGCCTACAAAATCAATACTGCTTTCTATGAGGCATTGGGAGAACGCGGCTGCCGGAGCCTCTACAAAACAGCAAACTACATCCCCAAAAAAATATTGAAAATTGCGGATGCCAAAAGAGGCGATATTGGCAACACATCTGAGATGTATGCCAGGGCGTTTTTTGAAGCGCTGCCTTTCGATGCCATCACCGTTTCGCCATACATGGGGGAAGATTCTGTGCGTCCATACTACGAGTATAAAGACAAATGGGTGATTGTTCTCGCGCTCACGTCAAATGCGGGCAGCTCCGACTTTCAATTGCAGAAGGTTGGAAAGGAATATCTTTTTGAGAAGGTAGCCGAGAAGATAAAGGGGTGGGGAACTCCACAAAACACCATGCTGGTGGCAGGGGCTACTCATCCGGATATGCTGCGAAAAATACGCGCCATTGTGCCTGATCACTTTCTGCTTGTTCCCGGCATCGGTGAGCAGGGCGGTGACCTGGAGAAAGTTGCGGCAAATGCCCTTAACAATGACATTGGATTAATTATCAATGCTTCCCGAAGCATTATATACGCCAGTCAGAAAAGCGATTTCAAAATCAAATCAGCAAAAGTGGCCTATCACATGCAGCGTGAAATGGAAACAATACTTAAGAGGAAGAAACTGGTTTGACCGGGCAACGTATCACATGGAGGAATTTCCATCTTCACAGTCATTGAATCAATAAAGCATGAGGCGTGCCGCTATTCCGTTAATTGGATTTTTTTTTCTCGCCATCCTGCTTCTTTTTCTCACCGTTCTGCTTCTTCCTGCTTCCTATCCGCACATCCTTCAATATGTTCGGGCAGAAATGGAACTGGCGCACTATCGCATTTTATTCGCAATTAAGATTTCGCTGATTATAATAGGCATGATTGCTGTGGTTCGTTGGATTCTCAGATCGAAGGCCGGACGTGAATTATTCTTCGGTTCAGTAGTCATCGTATTATTTCTCATGATCGTTTTCACCGCGTATCATCGCACCGAAAAGAGACTGGAGCGCAGCGGCATGGCACCCGGTGTCCTGTTCACCGGCTATGATTGTTCCGATACGCTGGTGGTCAGCCAATGTGTCACCAGTGACGAGGACGGGGTGAACCGCTTTGGAAAACCCATGCCATGGCTTATAACGCGCCAGCTTAATGCTCAGGGATTTATTTCTCCGTTCAACTATGACCGGCATTCCATTGACAGCCTGCGCAAAGCCGGAAAGCCAATCATCGCGCTTATTGGCGATTCCTTTCTTGAAGGGGTGAGCGAAAACATGCACGTTGATTCCGTTTTTATCGAGATGATCCGGAGGCGACACCCTGAATGGGCTTTGGTTCCATTTGGAGTTGGCGGCACGGGTCCGGCCGATTACATGCGGTGCGCGCGAAAATATTTGCCGGACATTCAGCCCGATATCCTGATAGTTGTTTTCTACGCGGGAAATGATATTATGAAATATGATATTCCCGCTACTCCCGGTATTCCTAATTTCTGGCAAACAAACTGCGGCTGGCTGGAGTCAA
This sequence comes from uncultured Chitinophagaceae bacterium, assembly GCA_964502525.1. Classification (GTDB taxonomy): domain Bacteria; phylum Bacteroidota; class Bacteroidia; order Chitinophagales; family CAIOSU01; genus DATLYB01. The sequence continues at coordinate 8,469 of CAZCXH010000125.1, read as the reverse complement.
CGGTTCAACTGGAATTTACGGGAGGCGAATATGTGCTGCTTGATACACCGGAAAAAGCCTATGCTTACTATCGCGCCCGGTTCACCCTCTTCGGGAAAGACGATTGGAGATCAAAGTATTTCAGGCAATCGCGGGTGCTTACGAGCCTGTACTGCAATATCTACAAAGAACCGAAAACATTTCCGGTTGCGAGAGACAGCAGCGTAACCTACAGCTATCTCATGAGAATTTATAACCTGTCTGAAAGGCTCGGGTGCGCATTTGCGATAGCGGTTGTTCCTGATTTGCAGCATCTCGAAAATTTTAAGAATCCTCATGGGTATGAATGGATTTTCAAAGATTTGTTTTCCCGCGTTTATTTCCCGAAAGGGATTACACGCGCGGATTATATCATCAATAACGAACAGTTCAATGATTCCGGAAACAGAGAATATTCTTACTTTCTTGATTCGTTGATTAATATTGAATTGGGGAAAAGGAAATTCATGCCACCCCTTCCTGCAGGAAATCCGATGTGACCTACATAATGGAACTGTATGTCTGAAGAGTTGCTTCATTACATCTGGCAGCAAAAATTATTCTCCGCAATTAATCTGGAAACTACCTCCGGGGAGCGTGTGGCAATTATTAATTCCGGCATCCGCAACAGGGATGCAGGGCCTGATTTCACTCAAGCGAAAATCAGGATCAATGCCGACTTGCTTGCCGGCAGTGTTGAAATACACGTGAACTCATCCGAGTGGGAAAAACACGGGCATCAGGACGACAAAGCCTATTCAAATGTGATTCTGCATGTTGTTTACAATAATGATGCAGGGATCAGATACCCAGCGCTCCCAACGCTTGAGCTTAAAGATAAAATTGACAGGCAGTTTTTGCACAGTTACGAGAAACTGATGCTGAACCAAACGTGGATCCCCTGCGAGCCGCAGATTCATGAGGTGGATGAATTTTTTATCAGGAATGGCATGCACCGCCTTGTCGTTGAGAGGCTACAGCGAAAAACAAGCGATATTTTGGAGCGGCTTGCTTTAAATAAAAACAGTTGGGAGGAAACGTTCTACCAAATCACCGCCCGCAACTTTGGACTGAAGGTGAATGCGGATTCTTTCGATGCCCTGGCAAAATCGCTGCCGCTGAAAATTATTGCCAAACACAAAAACAGCCTGCCTCAGATAGAAGCGCTTTTATTCGGACAATCGGGAATGCTCGAAGGAAATTTTAAGGATGATTATCCGAATGCCCTTAAAAAAGAATTCCTTTTTCTCCGGGGCAAATACGGCCTTCAGCCGATGCAGGCTCATCTCTGGAAATTCATGCGCCTGCGGCCGCCCGGATTTCCCACCATCCGGATTGCTCAATTTTCAATGCTGCTGTTTCAGTCGGCACATCTGTTTTCAAGAATTGCTGAAGCAAAAAGCGTGAGTGAAATAGCCCTGCTGTTTCAAGCTGAGCCATCAGAATATTGGATTAAACACTACAGGTTTGACGCGGTTTCAAAGGCTGCAAAAAAATCGTTGGGAAAGGATTTCGCTAACACTATTATCATCAATGCCGTGATTCCCGTGATGTTCATTTACGGCAAGACAAAAGGAAATCAATCACTCCAGGAAAAGGCAATCAGCTTTCTCGAGCAACTGCCTTCTGAGAAGAACGCAATAATTGCCAAATGGAAAAGCTTAGGCGTCAAATCCAACTCGGCCTATGAAAGCCAGGCGCTGCTGCAACTGAAAAACAATTATTGCAGTCATAAGAAATGCCTGCACTGCTTTGTTGGGAATAAACTGTTGAGAAGCGGAATTCCTGCTGCGCAATGACAAATAATAGTTGATAATTTCGTTGATATAAAACCGGCAATTACCTAACTTTTGCCTCATGGAAAAAATAGAAAAGCTGAGAAGCTACATTGAGCCGCAGTTTTTTGGCGTTTGCTCCTACCTTGGGGAAAAGCTTTCCATCCCGTCCGGTAAAATCCGGCTTTTTTTCATATACGCAACATTTGTTGCCGCTGGTTCTCCTGTAATTATTTATCTTGTGCTCGCGTTCCTTATCAAGTTGAAAGATTACATTAAAGGAAGGCGAAACACTGTTTGGGATTTCTGAAATTCCCGGATGAAACACGAGAAAAAATTTTTGGGCGTTTGCGCTTGGCTTGCAACAAGGTTCAATCTTGACGTGAGCGGCATAAGGCTCATCTTCATTGTCGCCACAATCTTCGGACTCGGCTCTCCCATTCTTATTTACATCATTTTATATCTCGTAATGCCAAGAGAATAGGTAAGGGTTTAAATCCTAAAGTTTAATGTTTAATGCATATGTATGAAACCTGCGAATTTTAAGATTTAAACATTAACAGCCAACCGTAAACCCACCAGCATGTCCTTTCGCAATCAGGCTTTGTCAGCCTCGCTGCTCTCGTTTGTTGCTTCCATGGCATTCGGGCAGGAAGCCTACATTTTCGGAAAGATAAAGGATGCAAAAACTTACGAATCACTGGTTGGAGTGAACATAGTTGCCGATTCAGCGCATGGAACTGTAACCGACACTGACGGAAACTACAGGCTGAAACTACCTCCGGGCAACTACAAGGTTGCCTTCAGTTTTATCAGTTATGAAACTGAAAAGAAGAACGTAAACCTGAAAGACGGTTCTTTCAGGGAAATTAACCTGGCAATGGAAATGAAATCCGGGCAGCTTGACGTGGTGGTGGTTACCGCCAGCCAGTATGAAAAGAATATCGCGCAGGAAACGGTGTCAATGGATGTTCTCAGCAGCAAGCTCATCGAAAACACCAACGCGAGAGAACTGGGCGAGGCGCTGGTTAAAACTCCGGGTGTTCAGGTGCAGGATGCTCAAATTTCCATTCGCGGAGGCAGCTCATATTCCTACGGGGTTGGCAGCCGCACTGCGGTGCTCGTGGACGGGCTCAGCTACCTGAGCGCTGACCTGGGAGATGCCAAGCTGAAATTCATTCCGCTTGAAAACGCGGAGCAGGTTGAAGTGATAAAGGGCGCTTCATCGGTGGTTTACGGCTCATCAGCGCTCAATGGGGTGGTGAACGTCCGCACCGGATGGCCAAAGACCGGAGAGAAAGTGACTGAGGTAAACGGCTATTTCGGAGCGTACGGCAAGCCTCCCCGCGAGGAAACCCGGTGGACGAGGGAAGTAAAAGGTTTTTCCGGCATGTTTCTCAACCACCGGCAAAGAATTAAAAACCTGCAGCTTATTGTTGGCGCCAACATTGACTACATTTCCAGTTACCTTGAGCAGGCGGATGAGTGGCGGGTGCGCGGGAATTTTAAAACAAAATACAACCTCCCTAAAAATCCCAGGATCAGCTTTGGGCTTAACGGCAACATTATGAAGGAAGTCAGCGAACGCTTTTTCATTTCAGCCGACATGGACAGTTTCATTTATCAATATGGACAGGGATCATTCGATCCGTATATTGAAACTGCCGTTAATCCGCACTTCACTTACAGGGATGATAATGGAAACCGTTTCACGCTCAATGCGCAATATTTTAATGTTTTCAGGGAAGGATATGCCAAGCACGACACCGTTGCAAATTTTGCTGACAGCCTTGTGAATCCAATGGACAGCGTAGTCATTGATTACGGAACACCGAACGCTTCTTCCAATAATTTCATTATTGACGCCCAGTATCAGAAAAACTGGAATGACCGGTTTATTTTGACAACGGGGCTGCCATTTACCGTGGGATATTCCCGCAGCAATTTGTATGAAGATAAACGCGTGAGTTTCACCGGTGCGGGATATGCTCAGCTCGAATTTAATATTAAAAGTTTATCCATTGTTGGAGGGGTAAGGTATGAATTTTCGTCAGTTGACAGCGTTTTTGAAACATCCATTCCCGTGTTCCGCTTCGGGGTTAATTACAAAGCCGGCAGAACGACATTTCTCCGCTTCTCATGGGGGCAGGCTTACCGCCTCCCCAGCGTGGGAGAACGCTTCATAGCGCAGGAATTCACCACCAATATTTATGTGGTGCCCAACCCTGAGTTGCAGGTGGAAAAGGGATGGAGCATGGAACTGGGGCTGAAACAAGGACTGGCAATAAAATCATGGAAGGGATATTTTGATTTTTCATGCTTCTGGATGGAATATGATGAATTTGTTGAATACCGGTTCGGAACCTATCCCAATTACTGGCCCGGCACGTCAGAAAAGATTTTCTCCAAAGAAGGAGATATCATTTTCATCGGGATAAAACCCATTAATGTTGACCGCGCGCGCATATTCGGATGGGAAGCCTCTCTTTCAGGAACCGGAAAGATTGGCCCGGTTGGCATTACCATGCTGGCTGGATATACCTATTTCTATCCGGCTAACCTTGCTGGCACCGGTGATCTTGCCAACATTGGCGACAGCACGCAGCAAAATGCCGGAACGTTTCTGAAAAATGCTTTCAAATATTATGCAACCCGCCTCGAAGGGGATGATGCCAATAAACTGCTTCAATTCCGCCAGCGACACCTCCTCAGAGGCGACATTGAATTTGCTTATAAAAAATTCAGCGTTGGTTACAGCCTGCAGTTTAACAGTTTTTTCGAGCGCATCCCGTTTGAGTTCAAGGCGGCCCTGGACCGGATTGAAAATGACAAGACCAACCACAGCCCTTCTTACTCGCTGGATAAATATATCAGCGAGCATTCTGATGGCGATTGGGTGATGGATGCAAGGATTGGATATGAGGTGAAGGAAAATGTGCGAATCGGCTTTATCATTAAGAATCTTACGAATCTCGAATATGCAACCCGCCCGGGGAAAGCCGATCCGCCAATCAATTTCGCCTCAACTTTGAAGGTGAAGTTCTGAGCATATCCCGCATTATCCCGTCTATCATTTCCTCGATCCCAGGTCCTTCATCCGTGAAACAAAGTGGCAATGACTGACAGCCAGCACCTCCATGGTTTTCTGTCGGTATTTTTTATCAATGTCCATTGCCGCAACCAGGGCAGGATTGCCTTTTCTAAAGATTTCTTTTGTGATGGGAATGTCGAGTGTGCGGTAAATCTCCCAATAGTCATCAATGCGAAGCCTGCTTTGCGGCTGGATGCTGTTGTCAATCCATTTCCACCGGCTGTCGGAGTATTGTAAAAAATTGTAAATGGTGATGGACGGGTCAAAATGGGCAAAATGGTCTGACATATCAATGAAGTGCGACATCACTCCGTGTTCCTTGTTCGCCACTCTTCTGAATTCTTTCAAAATAGGGATCAGGGTTTCAGGATAGATGTGCTCCAGGGTATTGTTTGAATTTACCAGATCAATCGAATCGTTTGGCAGAGGAAGCTTGCGCGCATCGGCTACAAGGTGGGTAATCTTCAGTTTGCCAAGCGCCTCCGCCATGGTAATTGACTTCAGATCGTTTGCAATCTGATGGAGATTCTTTATTCTTTCCTCCTTGCAAGGAACATATTTTTTTAACGTTCCTGTTTTTTCCGCTTCAAGAAACTTTCCGATTGTTTTCTTTATTCTGTCCTTTGATGTCAGCAGGGCAATATCTACGGAATAGATTTTTTCGGCTCCTGTTAAAAACAAGCTGACCGGGACAATAGGATACCAGCCTGTTCCGAGTTCAAGGCATCTTTCCGGAACAGCCCTGCCGGAACACTCCGCGAATGCTTTGATATGGTCCCTCGCATGTCCGAGGCGGTCATGGAAATACGCGTCCGTCAGCCGGACTCCTTTTGTAACGTATTTCTGAAAGAAATAATTGATGCGATAGCTGAAAGGCAGGTAGGATATGGTTTTCTGAACAAGAGCTTTCAGCATCCATTTTTTCATCGTGTCGTTTTGGAAAGAATGGTTATCAAAAAAAAATGTTGCCTTCTTGCCGGAGCAATCAATTCAATTTCTTCCGGCTCTGAGTCTCAGCGAATTACCCACCACGAACACATCCGAAAGAGCCATGGAGAAAGCCGCTATCATCGGGCTGAGGAAGCCAACTGCCGCAACCGGAATTGCCAGAATGTTATAGAAAAATGCCCAGAAGAGATTCTGGCGAATGGTGGTCATTGTTTTTTTGCTCATCTCCAGCGCGTCTTTAAGATGGGCAAGGTTGCCGTTCAGCAAAATCACCTGTGAACTGTCAATCGCCACTTCGGTGGCATCGCTCAGTGAAATGCCAATGTCGGCTTTGGCAAGCGCAGGAGCATCATTGATGCCGTCACCAACCATGGCGGTGGGAGCCGCTTTGCACAGATTGGTGATGATCTCCAGCTTTTCGTGCGGCTGCTTGTTGAAATATATTTTTTCAATTTCAAGCTTGCTTGCCACAGATCCGCATTTGCGGTAGCTGTCACCGCTCAGCAAAATGGGGACGATGCCGTTTTCTTTCAGGTAATCAACTGCGGCTTTTGCTTCAGGCTTCAACTCGTCCTCGATGTCCACATACCCTATTAACTTTTTGTTTTTGAAAACATAGATGTCATGTTTGTTGTCGGTGGTGTGGCTTCGCGCAATATCATATGAGCCTAACTCGTACCTGATGCCATCTTTGCCTTCAGCCTGCATCCCGCTTCCTTTCATCTCGCGGATTTTATGAAGCGGCATCTCTTTCGCGTCCTTCAGTTCGTGGATGATGGATTGGGCGATAGGGTGGGAGGAGTGCTTTTCAAGGCTGAACAATACGGTTTTGATTTCTTCCAGCGGTGTTCTGATCGTTGTTATTTTCTTGATTTTGAACTTGCCGGTCGTCAAGGTTCCCGTTTTGTCGAACACGACCTGCTGGACTGTGGAAAGCTTCTCGAGTGTTTTTCCGCCTTTTATCAGAATACCTTTTTTTGTAATTAATCCAATGCCGACCATGACGGCTGTCGGGGTTGCAAGCCCCATGGCGCAGGGGCAGGCTATCACCAGCACCGCGATGCTGTTCATCAGGGCGCTCTGCACCGGCATCACGATTACAAAAGCGGATATAACAAAAGTGAGCAATGCGATGAGCAGCACTGCGGGCACAAACCATGCGCTCACTTTGTCGGCTACGCGCTGAATGTCAGGCTTGGTCTGCTGCGCTTCTTTCACAAGGTCAATGATTCTGGCAAGAAAAGAGTCGCTGCCCGTTGCCTCCACCATCACTTTAATGCTGCCTTTCAGCAGCACGGTGCCTCCAATCACTTTGTCGCCAACATTTTTATCGCTGGGCACGCTTTCGCCCGTAATCATGGATTCGTCAACCGAACACTCGCCCCATTCAATGGTGCCGTCAGCGGGAATCCTGTCACCGGTATTCACCAGCACCATCTGCCCTTTGAGTATGCTGTCGGCATCCACTTCCTGCACGTGATTGGTGCCGTTGTTTCCTGTTACCAGTTTGGCTTTCTGCACCCGCAGCCTGCCAAGTTCGCGGATGGCGGTGGTGGTTTGCTGCACGCTTTTCTGTTCCAGCAGATTACCGAGAAGCACTACGGTAATTATCGTTGCCGCAGTTTCATAAAACATGAAGTCATGACCGAGGTTGGCTATCGTTCCATAAAGGCTGTAAAAAAAGGCGGCTGAGGATCCCATCAATACCAACACGTCCATATTGGGAGATGCATTGAGCAGCGAGCCGGCTGCGCTTTTTCCGAAATGCCAGATGCCGATGGCAAAAACCGGCACGCATAGAGCCAGTTGGAAATAAGGACTCGCCAGTATTCCGTCTTTGATAAACATGTGCAAGAGCAACGGGATGGACAACGCGAGGCATGCGTAAAACTTATGGGCAAGCGTGATCCGCAGGCGGTTAGCGCTTTGATCTTCAACCTTGTCAACAACATGATACCCGAGGTTCTCAATGCCCTTTCTGATTTCAGCGAGATTTTCGGGATGTGCTGTTTTAAAGCGGGCTTCCGCAGTGCTGAAATCAACTGAAATATTTTCAAGCCCTTTCTTTTCCAGATATTTTGTTATGCCGAGGGCGCAATTCGAGCAGGTCATTCCCTCGATGTTAAGTTTAACGCTTTGCTTTCGCGCTGCCAGAGTTTCCTCCATATATGTTCTTGTAATTCAGCTTAAAATTAGCCATGTTTTAAACGCTTGTTTTATGCGGGTAGTCCACACCTGCCGGACGAATTCCACTGCGATGGACTATCGGGATGCAAGCAAAAATTGTCGCATTTGCTTTTGCCTCACTCCCGACCGAGCGCTCTGAGGGACAGGAGTGTTCAGGATTGCGGCAGTACAGGGCAACACGCATTAAAATGTTGGATAGCTTCATTGCCGTTGGCTTCAGCCAACGGAGATGAAAAGAGCGAGAATGATGGGCTTTAGCCCAACCTTGTCAAAAACAAAAAAATTTGGCTAAAGCCTGTTCATTTCTCAATTCTTAAACCGTTGGCTGAAGCCCAATGGCAATGAAAGGGTTTGATAATCAGACTGATTTAAATGCGTGTTGTCCTGTGCGGCAGTACAGGGCAATCGCATCAAAAATAGGACAAGGGCAAAGGAGCTACTTGAAAAGTA
>CAZCXH010000124.1:0-14832 GCA_964502525.1 uncultured Chitinophagaceae bacterium | reverse complement strand
AGAACGGAATTTTTTGTTTCACCTGTTTGGTTCCGGCTTGTCCGGCTTAGGAAGATTGCCGTTTGGTTCCATCGGATAATTATTTCATCAAATTTCAGATAACCGCAAATCACATGAGCGATTTTTAATTACCTTTAGCTGCATTATTTCCTTTGGTCATGCGGTATTCCGTGTTATTTGTAAAAAAAATATTCATGCCAGCATTGCTGACCTGCATGGTTTTTCCATCAGCCGCCCAGCAAAGGGATTGCGGCACCATGCAATACTTAAGTCAGCAGTTGCAGCAAAACCCGAATAGGGCGGCTCAGTTGCAGCAAATTGAACAACATACCGTTAATGCCATCAACAGGAGCAGAAGCGCAAGAATGATCGGAAGCATTATAACAATTCCTGTGGTGGTGCACGTGGTGTATAATTCAGCTTCTGAGAATATAAGCGATGCGCAGATATATTCACAGATCGAGGTCCTCAATGAAGACTTCCGCAGGATGAATGCGGATGCAGACAGCACATGGCCCCAGTCAGCCGATACTGAGATAGAATTTTGCCTTGCGCGCAAGGATCCGAACGGCAATGCCGCCAATGGAATCACGCGTACTGCCACCATGATCGCAAGTTTCTCATCAAATGACGATGTGAAATTTGATTCTGCTGGCGGCAAAAATGCCTGGCCTGCTGCCGACTACCTGAACATCTGGATTTGCGATATCAGCGGAACCACTTTGGGATATGCACAATTTCCAGGGGCGGGACCAGTATCCACCGATGGCGTTGTAATAGATTATAAATATTTCGGTACCAACGGCACCGCCACTGCTCCATTTGACCTCGGCAGAACTACCACCCATGAGGTAGGACATTGGCTCAATCTCATTCATATCTGGGGTGATGGACCATGCGGGGTGGACGACCTGGTTGCTGATACACCCGATGCGGAGGATGCTAACCGCGGGTGCGACAGCGGGCACGTTTCATGCGGCTCGGTAAACATGGTGCAGAACTATATGGACTACTCCGATGATGCCTGCATGAACCTGTTCACACAAGGGCAGAGGGACCGGATGCGCGCCCTCTTTGACGCAGGCGGATTCCGGGAGAGTATCCTCAGTTCAACAGGCTGCAACTGCGCTGGTGACATCCAATGTGATGATGCGAGCGCCTGCACCATGGATAGCTGCATTGCAGGATCCTGTGCTAATGCCTCGTTGAATTGCAATGACCAAAATGCCTGCACCACCGATGGATGCGATACAACTACCGGCTGTTCAAATGTCATGATTAGCTGCGATGACAGCATTGCCTGCACGGATGATGACTGCAACAATGGTTGCATTTATTCAGACACATGCTGCCCTCAGCAGAAGATTGATATAGCGGCAGGATGGAATATGATTTCCGGTTATATCATTCCCGATGATGCGAACATGAATGATGTTTTTCAGGATATTGCCTCCGGCATTATTATTGTCAAAAACAACAACGGCCAAGCCTTTATTCCTTCCATGAATATCAATACTATCGGTGATTGGAACTTCAAAGCGGGATATAAGGTGAAAGCCAGCGCTGCGGCAACCCTGACGCTTGGCTGCACACCTGCAAATTCATCCGCTCCAATTTCATTGAGTTCAGGTTGGAACATCATCGCCTACCTGCGCTCCGCGCCCATGGATATCGCTGCCGCCCTGAGTTCACTTGGATCAAATTTAATATTGGTGAAAAACAGCAGCGGGCAGGCCTATATCCCATCCTTAAATGTCAATACCATCGGAGATATGGTTCCCGGCCAGGGTTACCAAATCAAAATGACGGCTCCCGCTACTTTGACCTATCCGCCCTGAAATACAAACATATTCCATATCTTCAAGTGAACGAGATTGTTTCAAAACTTTGAATCGCAAGCATGCAAACCGCAGACCGGTGATGGCTTGACATGAAGCGCCTGCCAATCTCCATATACTAATATTAATTATATTATATTTCTATTTGTATTTAGAATGTCAAACGTTTATTCAACTAATGATAACAACAATCAATGCTGCTCAATTCAAGCATTGAACATTCCATTTGGGTCCGGTAATCCCGGAAATTGTTGCACTCTTATACTCATTCCATCATTCGCAACTTGCCTATTCTCATCGGCTCATCCGCTAATCCCCCAAAATGATCCATGCGTGCAATTGCTATCCCCTCGACAGCACCACTCCCATGAAAGCCGCTGCCAGCGCTATCAGCAGCATAACACGGCCAGACCAGCTTGCGATTATTCTCATGCGGTCGCTTCCCTTCATCATCTGGTCAACAGCCTGCTTCCCGATGAGAAAGTCATGCATGGCGCTCACTGCCAGGATGCAGGCAAAAAGCAAAAGCTTGACCGTTATGAGCTTGCCGTAAGGAGTGGTGAACAAAAAATCAATTGACCATTCCGCACCGCGAAAGTGCATGTTCAGCAGCCCGGTCAGAAAAAGCAATGTCAATGCAATCCATCCGTAGAATCGCAATTTCAAACCTGTTTTGTAAAGGATAAGAACTCGCTGCGGATTGTCTTTTATGGCGGGCAATAGCACCAGGGGAAGGAACAGCATTCCGCCAATCCAGAAAGCAGCGCAGATAATGTGCAGAAAAACGGTGATGTAATACGGAAGCATGCGCATGCGAAACTATGCTATCCGTAAATAGGCTGCGGGATCGGGATATCACATCGGGAGTTATTCGGTGCAAGCGCTGAAACCTGGTTGCCGCGTAAATTCAAATGGCATTACAACCTCGCTATCACATTTTTCAATTTTTCCCTCACCTGCCCGGCAATATCCGCAAGAGCCGGGTTCTGAACAGCCTGCATGGATGCAACCGGATCAACCGCTGTCACTTCAACAGCGCCCGGAGCCTTTTCCTGCACAATCACGTTGCACGGAAGCATTGTGCCGATTTTGTCTTCAGCCTGCAATGCCTTGTAGGCAAACGGAGGATTGCATGCCCCGAGAATTCTGTAGTTGTAAAAGTCAACATCCAGCTTCTTTTTCAACGTGGCTTTAATGTCAATTTCCGTTAATACGCCAAAGCCTTCGGTTTTCAACGCTTCCACGACCTTCCGGATAACGTCATCAAAATTGTCGGTTAATTTTTTTGTGAAATAATATGCCATAACAAAAAAGTTTTTAAAATTTTTGTCAAAATTATAACCTACGGCATGTTCGGTCAGTGATATTTGTTACACACGTATTGGTACTCAGGTTAAGAAATCAATTCTGATTGATTTTATCCCGGATAACATTCTTCAGTACGTTCGGGGTCGAATGAAGGGGTGGATGATTTTATCCTGACACTCTTGTCCGGTGCAGGATGGACGTGATTGTTTTGCAACAAGCGCAGTCTTTGAATTTGTCCGAATCCGTTGATGTTGCTTATCTAAAAATCCCGATTTTTGTTTATGTTTGATGTATGTTCGCTTCAAATGGCGCAGTGAACCATCCGTTTAATAATTCTTCGATGAAAGCTGTTTGTGACCGGATAAAAATATGGCTTCTCGCTGCTGCGTGCAGCGGCTGTTTTGTCCAATGCAACAACACGCAACCCATTGAAAGCGGCATTGCCGTTACAGAGGAAACGCCTGCTGAAATTGCGAAGACAGTTAAAGAAACCCATCCGGTGCTTGGAAACATCTCTGCACTCATCTCAGGCGAATACACCCGTCCGCAATGGTCGCCTGACGGAAGGAAGATTCTTTTCACGAAAGAAGGCAATCTTGGCTTGTATTATGTTGATGTTGATAATCCGGGAGAAATAGTGGAATTGAACAATGCGAAAGGCGCGGGCTATGGTGCCGCCTGGTCGAAGGATGGGAGGGAGGTGTATTACAGCGAGAAGGAGAACTTCACGTCAACGGTGAAAAGCATTTCTCTTGAAACCAAAACCGTTGCCGTTCATCCGGAAATTCATTTCAGCAGCATCCGCTCTTATGCGATGAACAATGGAGAAGGGGTGGTTCTAAAACTCGACCAAAAAACTTTGCAAGTTGATGCCATTAATTGTCAAACCGGAAAGAGTCATCCTGTAACCGATAGGGTAGGGCAGTATTACGATCCGTTGCTGTCGCCTGATAAAACAAAAGTTGCCGTTCACCGGGATGCGGATATCCTGATTTTCCATGCTGACGGCAGCGGGCTTTACAAAAACCTCGGTAAAGGCATTGCAACAGGCTGGTCGCCCGACTGCAAGTATGTGCTCGCATTTTTGGATGAAAGCGCGGATGGACATCAGGTGTCCAATTCTGAGCTTTATCTGCTCGCGGCTGATGGCTCAGGAAACTGGCGGTTAACCACAACTGCCGATGTCATTGAAATGTGGCCATCATGGAACCCGGTTAAAAATCAAATTGCATTTGCCGATCATAAAACCGGACGAATCCTCATTGCCGGTATTTTATTGCCCGAATAAATCAAGCAATGAAAACATTTGTCAACAGATGCTGTTTCCTTTTACCCGCATTGCTTTTCGTCAACAACCTTCATGCCCAGGTGGTGGTCATTGACCCCGGTCATGGCGTTCAGAGCGACTGCAACAACTGCGACCGTCCTGACGAGGAGGTGCATACCGTAATGGCGATTGCATTAAAGCTTGAAGACACCATTCAGGCGCATTGCAACTGGACCGTTCACCTCACGCGAACCAGCAACGCTTGCGGGCAATGCCCCACGCTCACCCAGCGCGAATCCATGTCAAACTCGTGGGGAGCCGACCGGTTTCTCAGCATCCACGCTAATGCCGGTGGCGGCACGGGTACGGAAACCTTCTGGTGCAACAACAGCGCTTCAAGCAATGCTGACGCGCAGGCTTTTGCCACCGAAATACAAACACGGATGGTTAGCTACGGTCAATGGACAAACAGAAGGGTAGTGGAGGATAACGGTTACCTGGGCTTTCATTTAGGCGTGCTTGATAACAACAACGCCATAGGCTGTCTCAGCGAAGCAGGTTTTTTCGACAACTCTTCCGATTTGGCGAAGCTGCAAAGCGTTGCCTGGCAGGGACAATTCGCGCGCGCATATTATGTTGCGTTGCAGAATGATATGAACGTTACGTGCAGCGGAGGTGGAACCAATCCTCCAGCGAATGATGCTTGCGCCAATGCTATCGCTTTGACGGTTAGCGCCTCATGCGTCAATACTCAGGGAACAGTGGCTGATGCAACGGCAAGCGGTTTCGCAAAACCAAGCTGCGATGGCTTTGCAACTCCATCTTTAAAGGATGTTTGGTACAAGTTCCAGGCGGCATCAACAAGCCACAACATAGATCTGACGGGTAATCCTGATTTTGACGCGATTGTCGCTTTATATTCATCCTGCAATTCCGGTGAGATGGCGTGTGCTGACGATGGCGGGCTGGGGATAACGGAAACCATCAGCGCCACTTCATTGACCATCGGAAGCACCTATTACATAAGGGTTTATGATTATGGCTCGGTGGACCCCGCCACGCCAACCTTTAACATCTGCGTCACCGGTCAGGCGCAACAACTGCCCGATCTCGACATTACATCGGGAAGCGTGCAGCCAACTACCGTCAATGCAGGCAGTTCCGTGACGATATCCTACACGATTGAGAATACAACCAGCGGATCTGTTAGTGTAGCAACAGAAACGGGCTACTATTTAATTCCGGTTGCGCAGGGATGCCCAACCGCCACTCCAGCAGACAATTTCAATGGCGGCTCCTTGACTGTTGCTGAAATAAGTGACGGTAGCGAGGCCGAAGTGCACACTGTAACTATTCCTGCAGCAACCCCTCCCGGGAATTATTACCTGGCGGTGGTGACCGATTATCCCGATGATCTTGCTGAAAGCGATGAAGGAAACAACATCTTCTGCATTCAGCTAACGGTGACGGCAGCGCCTTCCGGAAACGTTACAATAAAAGCTGATACGGTGCAAGGGCTTCCCGGAGCGCAGATCGCAGTGCCCGTTAAAGTGGTTTCAGGATTCACGGACATCATCAGCATGCAATTCACCATTGAATACAGCACGTCCATAGTGAGTTTTTCCGGTACGCAGCAATACGGGCTGAATGCGCTTGATGCCGCCAACTTCGACACACCTCAGGCAGGACAGATAAGGGTGTCGTGGTTTGACCCGGATGTTAACGGGGAAACGCTGTCAAACGGAACGTTGCTGTTCGGACTTGTCTTCAACGTCACCGGCAGCGGAGGACAATTCACTGCGATCAGCTTCACCGGCTCAGGCTTGCCCATTGAAGTGACCGATGTGAGTTTTAACCTGATCAACGCCACCCTCAATCCGGGCAGGGTGAACATTCTTTCAACGGTTTCCACGTCAGGTAACATACACACGGAAATCAACTCACCGGTGAACAGCGCCACCGTAAACAACTCATGCGCATCTCCATTCGTCACAGCCGCAAATGGCAATTATACTTTTTCCCTGAATCCCGGGAGCAGTTGCACAATAGCCCCTTATAAAAACAATGATGTTAACCGCATGAATGGAGTAAGCACTTTGGACATACTGATGATCCAAAGGCATCTGCTCGCCTCGCAACTGTTGAACAGCCCCTATAAAATCATTGCTGCCGATGTGGACGTAAACGGAAGCGTTTCAACATTGGACATCGTCCGAATCCGCTCTTTCATTCTCGGCAGAACCAATTACTTCCCCAACGGCAGGCTGTGGCGGTTTGTGCCCGATGATTTTGTTTTCGCCAATCCGCAGATTCCTTTCCCACATGATACATCACGATATTATGCCAGCATAAGCCAAACAGATGGGGAGGATTTCATTGCGATAAAGCTGGGTGATGTGAACGACAGTTGGAATCCGGGCATGGCGAAAACAAGCAACGATGGTGACGCCATCGCATCATTCTTCATTGATTCATTGACAGCATCTCCATCAACGCAGGTGGCGGTACGCGTTCGCGCCAGCGGATTTGCCAATATCATCGGCATGCAGGGTTCCATCCAGTTTGACAGCAGCGTTTTATCGTTTGTGTCCATCACCGGTTTCGGGCTTCCCGGCATGAGCGCTGCAAATTTTGGCGTTCAGGCGGGAAAGATCACCTATCTGTGGGATGACGGATCGCTCACCGGAGTGAGCCTCCCTGATTCTTCCTCGATGTTTTCTGTTGTTTTCAATGTTATTGGCAGCATCGGTCAATCCTCGTCCGTAAGCTTCGTTAACGCTCCGACACCTCCGGAGGTTATTGATAATACTTTCAATGTAATTAATGTAACCTATAAGAACGGAAGAGTTACCGTTGACGATGACACCGATGTTGAAACTGTCAGTTCGGCTCCTGACAACGTGAATATATTCCCGAATCCCCATTCAGGAACCTTCAGCGTGGAAATAAAAACCGCCCGGCAGGAAGAAGTTCAAATAACGGTATTCAATGCCATGGGAGGCAAGCTATTGGAAACATTCCCTGAAAGAGCAAATGGTCATTATATCCGCAGTTTTGATTTAACCAGTTTTCCGGCTGCGGTTTATATGGTAAGGGTGAGGGTAGGCGAGAGTGCATCCATCCGGTGGATGGAGAAGATTGACAAGTGACACGCCAATCGGATAAGGCACGGAAGTTTAAGTTTGATATGCCAAGAGTAGTCGAATTTCCGAAGGAAAGAGACGTACTCTTGGTTAATACCGAACATTCTACAGTTCAATTGTTCGAAAACATGAGTTATCTGCAACTCTATTGGGACACTGCTAACTTGAAACTTTACGACCTTGATTGAACTTGACAAGACAAAAAAACATACGGACCAAGACACCGCTTTGAACGAACAGCCAACGCTTCGTTTTTATTTTTTTTTGCCACCGCTCAAATTTTTTAATTCAATTTTTATTGCCACCGCACAAGTGACTCATTTGCTTTTGCCGCAACGCTTCAATCCAATCCGAATGCAAAGCAAAAGAGCCACTTCTCCCAACGCTCTATTATTGATAAATGCACTGGACAGAATCATATTTTTGCTGATATTTAAAAACTATTTTGCACAGCAATGCTTTTAGACAATAAAACTAAAACCGGGGACATCGAATACTTCAAAGTATTTGACTTCATAAAAAATTACACGGAACAAGGCGGACTTGACCTTGTGACTGGTTATTTCCCTGTGAACGCTTTGCCTTTGATGAATGACGAAGTGAACCAGGCGGAAAAGTTCAGGATGATTTAGGAAACCTGATGCAAGACGATTCACAGGTGAATAAAATCCTTGACTTGCTGAATGGTGATGCAGGAATTGACAACACCCTTTCGTTAAGTGCATCGGCTAAGCGTTCCACGCCTAAAAAGATTTCGCCAGAACAAAAGAAACTGGAAGAAAAATTCAAGGCAGAAAATTTCGATTTGATAAATTGGTTTGTAATCTCAAACAAGTAATTCACTATGGCAACAAGTTCTAAAATAGATGTAAAAGGGACTGAAATAACTATCCTGAAAAGTCAAAATGATGATTTTATTTCTTTGACCGACATTGCCAGACACAAAGACCCGGAGCATACCGATACCATTATTCAAAATTGGATGCGTAACCGAAACACTATCGAATTGCTCGGATTTTGGGAAAGTATTTATAATCCAACTTTTAAACCCCTCGAATTCGAGGGGTTTAGAAAACAAGCCGGATTAAACAGCTTTGTGATGACTCCAAAAAGATGGATTGAATCCACCAACGCAATTGGAATATATTCAACACCGCCAAACTTTTCTGCGGCAACACCCGAAACGTTCTTTCGGTATACTTTCTTCGTGAGATGAAAAACCTGTTGTTGCAAGTCATATTGTTATTCTTAGTGGGTTGCGCGCATGCGCAATCGCTTGCCCATCAGCGATGCATTGCTTTTGGCAGGGGGCAGAATATGTCCAACTGGCTTGAGGCAAGCTGGCAAGCCGGATGGCCTGCATCCAATGGATACTCCAAACGCGATTTGCAGGATATGAAGGAAGCAGGTTCGCAATCGGTGAGGCTGCCGGTTGTTTTCGCCAAAGTCACCGACACGCTTCCGCCTTACGATGTTGATTTGAACCATCCGGTTTTCCAACGCATTGACTCAGTGATAAGTTGGTGTGATGAATTGCAACTGAACCTTATTATTGACAACCACCATGAGTGGAAACTGACCAACCAAAATTGGAGGAGCCAGATTGTCCGGTTCAGCAATATGTGGGGGATGATTGCAGAACGCTACAACTATCTTGATCCTGAACATTACTTTTTCGAGCTGCTCAATGAGCCTGCTATCGGATTTGACCTCGATTCTTTAGACATCCTCTTCATTGCTGCAATTGATTCAATCAGGAAACATGCTCCACATCACACCATCATCGCATCTCCGCACAACGGAAGCTGGGGCATGTCATATTACTATTATTCGCCACTGCCTGACACCAATCTCATTTACACGTGGCACACTTATGATCCCCTGAACTTCACGCATCAGGGATTAACATGGCACACGCCTTACTTCCCTCAAGGAACTGTTTTTCCCGACAGCAACAACCTCTTCGAGCAGTTTCTGCATGATGGGATCAGGGAGGTGATTCATTGGCGCGACAGTTTCGGCAAGCCGGTGTTTCTCGGAGAATTTGGCGTTGGCAAATACGCTGATGCAGAAAGCCGCTGCAACTGGATTGAGTTTATCGGATCTGTTGTGCTGCAACATGACATCCCCTGGTTTTATTGGGACTGGCGCTACGACTTCCCCATGTTTTATTCAGGTGTGCCTGCGGAAGACAGCATTATTCCATGCTTCAGGCGCGCACTGGGGCTTTATGGGGATACGTCTTTTACTTTCGTCAAACATGAACCTCCGGGAACGCTGAATGTTACACTGCGTCCCACGTTGGTTGCCGCAGGAGGGATTTGCCAGATAATTATTCAGGGCGAAAGTCATTTTCAGGTGACAATTGCGGATGCAACGGGAAGAACCATTAGGCAACTCAAATTATATGGAGCAAGAAACGAGATGCTTATGGATTTTGAAAAAGGAATTTACTGCGTATCGGTAACCAATGGAAGGGCGTCAGCAGTCAGAACGGTGATGGTGTATTGACTTCCTCCAATCTCAATCCCTTTTGTCCTATAATTGATATTATGTTAAGTAGTGATTGCCATAATAAAGGGGATAAACCAAAGAACGGCTTATCCCCCGTTTCCCTTCTTTTTACTGCGCCTTCAGCTTATCCATCTGTGCTTTCACCTCCTTCGACTTATCGTACATCTCCAGCTTCGCATAGACTTCCTTGAGCGCCTGCAGGATGGAAAGTTCGTTAGGTTTAATTTCCCTTGCTTTTTCAAAATAAGGCAGCGCCTTGCGGTAAAACTCGTTACGCTTGGTCTGCATCTCGTTGAATTGCGCGGTGGTGAGTTTGGTGTTGTCCATCATCTCCTTGTTAAGCGCAATGCCCTGATTATAAAACAGCGCGCCCAAGTTGTTGTAGGCGCTATGATTTTTCGGATCAACGGACACGCATTTGAGGTAAGCTTCTTCGGCTTTCTCCTGCTTGCCGAGTTTATCATAGGCAGCGCCCAGCGCGTAATAGATTTGCCCGTTGTCGGGATCCATAGCTGCGGCTTTTTCCAGCTTGCTGATTGATTCCGCCTCCCTACCCTCCTTGATATATATATTCAATTCGTCAATAATCAAACCGAGGTTGTCGGGATATTTCTCCATTCCCTTAGCCAGCACTTCGAGCGCTTTGGCGTTGTTGTTCTCCTCAACAAAGAAACCGGCAACGATCTGGTAGATGGCAGGGCTGTCATAATTCTTATCAATCAATTCCTGCATGATCGCCTTCGCATCTTCCTTCTTGTCCATTTTATACAGGCACAGGGCCGCATTATAGGTGGCATCCACATCATCCAGCTTTTTGTCGTAAGCAATACCATCAAAAAATTTCTTCAAACTCCTTACTTCCATAAAATGCTTGTAGGCATTATCGTAGTCACCGAGGTTAAACAGTTTGGCTCCCTGGTTTTGCACCTGCGCTGATAGGTTATACAGGTTCTTTTTGGCTTCCTCCGATTGATAGGCTTTCTTGTCGCCCTCAATAGTGAGTGATTTCTGGTAAGCTGCCGATGCTTCGAAGATTGCCGCGGGATGCTGCGATGTGAGAATGGAATCTTCGAATATAAAATGGTTGATAATGGCTTTGTAGTACCATGTTTTTGATTTCAACGCCTGGTTTTCATTCAGAACGGTCTCGTTAATGGCTTCCAGCGCTTCCAGCAGCGCATCGGTCTTTTTCTTTTCACTCGTCCGGTATTCCTCCACGGCAAAGTATGCGTTCTGGAATTTGTTCGCTTGAGCAAATACCGTGGCTGTTGCAAAAAACAAAACGGTAATTAATTGCAAGGTTTTCATTTCACTACAAATTTTTGGTTTGAAAAGGAAATTACACTGCGAAAGTAATGCCAATTACCTTTCGTTGGTTAATGTCTAATGTCTAATGTCCAATGTCTAAAGTTTGTCCCGTCATTGCGAATCCGACAGAATGATTTGCGTGCAACCTTAAGCGGGGATTGCTTCAGTCGCTCATCCCACATGGCGGCAATGACGCCTTAAACTATGATTGTTGTTCCGGAGTTTCATCGTGCCCATTGCCGTTGTTCCCATTGGTTTCCGTAACCTTGGTGACAGCCGCGATCTCATCCCCTTCATCCAGCCTGATGAGGATCACGCCCTGCGTGGCACGCCCCATCGTGCGCACATCTTCCAACGGAAGGCGGATGGTGATTCCGTTTCTGGTGATGATCATCAGGTCGTCCGCATCAGTGACATCGTTGATTGAAATGAGCTTGCCGGTTTTTTCGGTGACATTGATGGTTTTCACACCCTTGCCGCCACGGTTGGTGATGCGGTAGATTTCTTCTCCGGTTTCGGGATCATCGAGATTCGTGCGCTTGCCAAATCCTTTTTCAGCAACCACCATCACCGTTTTGGTTTGGTCGCCCTTCTGAACGCAAATCATTCCCACCACTTCGTCATCATCTCCCTGCAGCGTAACCCCACGCACACCGGCAGTTGCTCTACCCGTTGGGCGCACCTTCTCTTCGGGGAAACGAATGGCGTTGCCATAGCGTGTTGCCATCATGACGTAGCTGATGCCATCGGTGAGCCTGGCTTCGAGCAGCGAATCACCTTCGTGCACATTGATGGCGCGAATGCCATTGGCGCGCGGACGTGAATAAGCATCCAGCGTGGTTTTCTTGATGACACCCTTCCGTGTGCACAACACTACATATTGATTATGCAGCGCATGTTCATCTTCCAGGCTCTTCACGTTGATGAGCGCTTTCACCTTATCGTCTTTCTCAATCTGGATGAGATTCTGCAGCGGTCGCCCCTTCGAGGTTTTTGCCCCTTCGGGAATCTCATATACTTTCAGCCAATAGCATTGACCTTTCTCGGTGAAGAACAACACGTACTGATGCGCGGTGGCGGTGAAGATGTATTCAATGAAATCCTCCTCCCGTGTGGCTCCTCCCCTTGAGCCTCTGCCACCTCTGCCCTGTGTGCGGTATTCGCTGGCAAGCGTACGCTTGATGTAACCGAGGTGCGAGATGGTGATGACGAAATCCTCATTGGGAATCAGGTCCTCCATGTTGATCTCGTTGCCCGCCATCACGATTTCCGTTCTGCGCGCATCGCCATATTTCTTTTTCACTTCCAGCAATTCGTCTTTGATGATTTTCATCCGCAGCGATTCTTTTTCAAGAATCTCTTTGAGATACGCGATGAGCTTCATCGTTTCGTCATACTCGTTCTTGATCTTCTCCCGCTCAAGCCCGGTGAGCCTTTGCAGGCGCATGTCGAGGATCGCCTTCGCCTGGATTTCACTCAGCTTGAAGTTGGCCATCAAGCCGTCTTTGGCGGTATCCGGGTCTTTTGACTCGCGGATGAGTTTGATAACGGCATCGAGATGGTCGAGGGCAATGAGCAATCCTTCGAGGATGTGCGCCCTCTTTTCCGCTTCACCCAATTCAAACTTCGCTCTGCGCACCACCACTTCATGGCGGAAGTTGACGAAGTGTTTCACGAAATCCTTCAGCCCGATGAGCATCGGTCTGCCGTCAACGAGCGCAATATTGTTTACCCCGAATGAAGATTCAAGCGGAGTGAAGTTGTAAAGCTGGTTGAGCACCACCTGGGCGTTGGCATCGCGCCTCAGATAGATTTCAATGCGTATGCCCTCGCGGTTGGATAAGTCCTTTACATCCGCAATGCCTTCAATCTGTTTTTCATTCACCAGCTCCCCTATCTTGGCAACCAGCACTTCTTTATTGACCTGGTAAGGAATTTCTGTGATGATGATGGTTTCGCGGTCCTTCTTTTCATCTGTAATAATCTCAGCCCTTGCCCTAACCACCACTTTTCCGCGTCCCGTTTCAAAGGCTTCCTTCACCCCGGCATAGCCATAAATGATACCCCCTGTCGGGAAATCGGGGGCCTTCACAAACTGCATTAACTCGGCTGTCGTAATCTCCTTATTATCAATGTATGCCACTACCCCATCTATCACTTCACTTAAATTATGAGGAAGGATGTTGGTTGCCATCCCAACGGCAATTCCTGACGAGCCGTTTACCAGCAAATTGGGGATTCGGGAAGGAAGAACCGTGGGCTCCTTAAGGGTATCATCGAAGTTATTCTGGAAGTCAACCGTGTCCTTATCAATATCGGTGAGCATCTCCTCGGCAATCTTGCTGAGGCGGGCTTCCGTGTATCGCATTGCCGCAGGGCTGTCGCCATCCAGCGAACCGAAGTTGCCCTGCCCGTCAACAAGCGGATAGCGCAGCGACCAATCCTGCGCCATGCGCACCATGGCGTCATAAACCGAGCCGTCACCATGAGGATGATATTTACCAAGCACCTCCCCTACTATCCTTGCCGACTTCTTGTAAGGACGGTTGCTGGCAAGCCCCAGGTCGAGCATCCCGTAAAGAACCCTGCGGTGCACGGGTTTCAGCCCATCGCGCACATCAGGAATGGCGCGCGCCACAATCACCGACATTGAATAATCAATGTAGGCTGTCTTCATTTCCTCTTCGATATTGATAGTGATGATTTTCTCTCCGTCAGCCATTTTAGATGTTAGATGTTAGATGTTAGATATTAGATATTAGATATTAGATATTAGATATTAGATATTAGATGTTAGATGTTAGATATTAGATATTAGCTTAGATGTTAGTTTGAAAGGCAGAGCAAATTTAAGGTTTACAGGGCAGGATTTTCTGAAGAAAATAGGGAGTTTTCAACAGTTTTTTTGGGGATACCCCCTCCCCCGCAGGGATCTGTTTCATTCTCGTTTTTCTTTTCCGGGGATGAAGCTATGTCATCCCGCGGGCTTGATTCACGCTGCCCTGAAAGGGCATGAGATGCTAACGTTCCGTGAAGCGGAACGAAGCAGGGAAGCCGCAAAACGGAAGCGCTGAAAGCGCGAAATCTCAATCCCGAACATATCGCTCGTCATATTCAACGTGATGCTTTTTAAGAAACGCCCGGTATTCGTCCTGAAAAGTGCGTTTGCGATGATGTTTCTTCGGTACATTCTTATTACACCCTTTCAGGGTTGAATTACCGATTGCGGCTATTCGTTCACACAGGGATGCTCCCTGTGTTCGCATATAGCCGTCCTTTCAGGACTATACCATCGGTAAACAGGTTTCCGAACTTGTACTACATAGTACCCGGTGGTATATTCTCCGAAGGAGTCCGGAGTCCTTCGGACCGATCCCCGAATGAGAGCAGGGCTGTTTTATTCTCCTTGAAAGAAAATGTGCCGTAGGCACAACAGGTTGTTAGAAAAAGAATT
>CAZCXH010000123.1:0-14832 GCA_964502525.1 uncultured Chitinophagaceae bacterium | reverse complement strand
TCTATTATCAATGCTTTTGTTATTTTTTCCTTTTCAACAACCGGACAGTAGTGAAAATTTTTAAAGATTGAAATTGACTTGAATAACGGTGCAAATTTCTCCTTCATGGGAACCACACAAATTTTAGCAGTGCCATATTCTATAAATTCCGAGAGCACACAAAAGTTACAGGGATACCAAGTATCATCTGCACAACCTCAAATCGGACAAATGTTGATGTGGAATGGCACCGAATGGGTTCCAACAACTTCCAACTCAGAGTTCAAAACGCTGATTTATCTTGGAGACTTTTAGCCAAAACCGTAAACATGAAACACTTATCCATTCTTTTGCTTCTCTTTTTTTCTACAGGAAGTGAAGTGTATTGTCAAAATAATTTAGTGCTGGACACTATAATATACAAAACCTTAATTCACACATCAGGAAATAGCACATGGCAAGTCACTATTCCAACGGGCAAGGTTTGGAAAATTGAAAACGTGATACTCTCACGTTTAGACACTAACGAATATTTTGCATTAACTCTTGAGGGACAGATTTTGGCTCGGGCCTCCTATAGCACTTCGAGCGGAGAGTATACAAATTTTCAAATTCAATTTCCGCTATGGCTTCCGCCAGGCGATTACACATTTTATACTGCTCATACCAACCCTACATCAGGAAGAAAAGCAAGCGTAAGCATTATCGAATTTAATATCGTGCCTTAACGAAGATGCTTAATTATACATCCCTTTAGCGAGGACTTCATTGTTCATCATTAAATCGAGACTCTTCCCTCTTGGAGAATTTCTGAGAAGTACAATATAGAGTTTGCTATCGTCATTAATCCTGAATTCTAAAAGAATATTATAATCCTCGTGATCTGGATTGAGCAGGATATATTTGTACGTGTTGGTCAAATATGGTTTTAAATTTTCCTGGTTTTTAAGATTTTCGTTTGTGATTTCCTCTATTCTGATCTTGTGATCGTCATGATACCACATTAATGTCCAAATATGTTTTCTTGTTGAGTCAGATACTTCACAACAAAAACGATGACGCAATTTTATCACATCATTTCTTTTCAAAAGTTCTTCGGAGGATAATTCTTTCATGACTGTAATTTTTCTGAAAAGTAGTACTGACCCAATTCCGAATCAAATAGTATTTTCCACAGCAGATTTTAGCAAACGGGCGTGTCCTGAAGAAAATTAAAATGTGATTTTAATTTCGCTGATGTTGATAAATACTCTTTGAAAATTGATTGAGTCTTTGTTGCCAATAAATACGACCACCCTCCTGACGAGCATCGCTGCGAGTGTGAGTTACAAACGATCGAGATACGAAGCACCCTCAAATCATCCCCCTGCTAAACGCTCAAAGCCAACGCATCCCCCTTCGCTTGCACACAATGCCTCTCGCAAGGGGGATTTTATGGACTACATCCTAAACACCTCAAACTCCCCCTCGATTGGCGCGAGAATGTAGCCAAGCCATGAGCGTTAGGTTCTCGTGCCCAGCCAATCGGTAAAATAATTAACTTGCATTAAACCGAACGATGATATGGCACGAGAAGGCAGGCGCTCAAAAAATCAACGCGTCATTCTCGCGCCAGGCAAAAGGGAGCTACCCAACGAGTACGACTTACAAATGAATCTAAATCAGTACGTCATCTCATCTACATTCTAAAAACTCCATATTCACTTGTTCCCTTCACTTTTTGCCGGTTCACGATGGCGAGGCAAAACCCCAGATAATTTCTTGTTTCGCGCGGGTCAATGACGCCATCGTCCCAGAGGTTGCCGGTGGAATACCATGCGGTGGATTTCTTCTCCACTTCCTTCATCATGTATTCCTGCATTTGCTTTCCCTGCTCGGCATCATAAGGAATGCCCGCTGTTTCTGCCGCCTGCCGCTGAATGATTTCCATCACGCCTGAAAGCTGTTCTGAACCCATCACCGCAATGCGTGAATTGGGCCAGGAGAACAGGAATCGTGGCTGGTAGGCTTTTCCGCTCATTGCATAATTTCCCGCGCCATAGGATGCGCCCATCATAATCGTAATCGCAGGCACCGTGCTATTGGAAACAGCGTTAATCAGCTTCGCTCCGTTCTTGATGATGCCACCCTCCTCGTATTTTTTACCGACCATGAAGCCGGTAATGTTTTGCAGATAAATGAGCGGTGTGTCGTTGCGATTGCAGAGCTGAATGAAGTGTGCGCCTTTGTTTGCCGATTCGGAAAACAGTACGCCATTGTTCGCAAGAATGCCGACCGGATAGCCGTGAATTTTTGCAAAGCCTGTAACGAGCGTGGAGCCGTATTCGGGTTTGAATTCAGAAAATTCGGAACCGTCAACAATGCGCGCGATGATTTCACGCGCGTCAAACGCAATTTTCAAATCGGGGCTGACGATGCCGAGAATTTCATCGGGATTATACAATGGCGCGTGTACCTCACCTTGCGGAACAAATGCCTCTTCCGGCTCTTTGAGAAACGACATGACTTCACGCGCGAGGCGGATGCCGTCTAACTCATCCTGTGCGAGATAATCCGAAACGCCCGACACGCGGCTGTGCATCTCCGCACCGCCAAGACTTTCATCATCGGTGATTTCGTTGGTCGCCATTTTCACAAGTGGTGGTCCGGCAAGAAAAACCTTTGCAGCTTTCTTCACCATCACCACATAATCACTCATGCCCGGTATGTATGCTCCGCCAGCCGTAGAATTTCCAAACACCACGCTGATGGTGGTGAGTCCTGCTTTTGAGCGTCTTGTGATTTCACGAAATGTAATTCCACCGAAGTTGAAAATCTTCTCCTGCTCGGGAAGATTTGCGCCTGCCGATTCAACGAGGCTGATAATCGGCAATTTGTTTTCACGCGCAATTTCTCCCGTACGCAACCCTTTCTGCAACGTGGCATAATCAATTGCTCCGCCTTTCTTCGTGCCTACGTTGGCATTTACCATGCACAACTTTCCGCTCACCAAACCGATTCCCGCCACCATCGTGCCGCCTGCGCCAAAGCCATCCATGCCCAAACCCGCAAGAGGCAAGAGTTCCAGGAAAGGACTGTCTTTATCCAATACGAGTTCTATTCTTTCACGCGCTGAAAATTTTCCTGCTTCACGCGCTTTCTTCAGGTGCTTCTCGCTTCCCTGGTTGAGGCTCTCTTTCAGTTTTTCATTCAACTCCGCGACAAGAGCGGTCATCTTCTCATAATTCTCTTTGAAAGATTTTGACTGCGTATGGATTTTCGATTTGATGGGGCGCATCGTTGAGTTTGGATGAGCTAAAATACGATTTGACAGGCGTTGGATAAAACTAATCAGCCTGCGAACAGGGTTGTACGGTGGAAAACTTTAAACCGGTGAATTCGTATTTTTTACAAGATTACACCATGAGCAACGCAGTTTCTTACACCACCAAATCCTTCATGCTCCCAATGGGGATTGCCCTCCTCATTATCGTGCAGGTGAGCATGGGGCTGATGTTCATTCCCATTTTTCTTGAACTGCATTTTTTATTTGCGATGGCAGCGTTGTTCGGAGGCATTACTCTTTGCATCGGGTTGCTTTCCGGTGAAACGGTTTATTCGATTGATGAGCAAGGCATTGCTGTGCAAATCCGCCCGATGCTGCCGTGGAGGTGGTGGAAATATGAAAAGAAAAAGTTTTATCCATGGAACCGCATCAGTTCCTATTCAATCGGAGAAGATATGACCCGAGGACTTGAAAAATTCCATTTTATCAACGTAGAGGTGCATGGACTGGCAAACGACCTTAAAATTTCCGACAACGGAAAGTTTTTTGCAGGCTTTGAAGAGTTCAAGAGCGCATTTATTGCGATTGTGGAAGCGCGAAATGTGCGTATCGGCACAACAAATGAAACCACACTCGTCTCGAAGTCTGCTGCTACGCGTGAGGCGAATCCTGCCGTTGTTTCTCCTAAAGAAAAACTCATTCAAAGAAAACGCTCTTTCTACGAGCGCCCCATCGCGAAAATTATTACGGTGTTGTTTATTCTCCTGATGACAGGTGTTGGAATTTTCTACATAAGCAACCCTCAGCATCTGAGATGGGCGCATGTTTTCAAAATCTCCCTCATAATCATTCCGGGAATCGGCTATATGTTTTATCGCAGTTTTTTGGAAAAGAAGAAATAGCACCATCCGCTTTCATCGCAGAGAACAGCATTCTGACAAGCTAAAGATTTGTTTTGCGGAAGTCTCCGTATTTTCACCGCTCATGGCGGAACAATTTTTCCTGAAAAGCCACGCCCTTGCGGGTTTTCTTACACTGCTGTTTGGCACGCTGAATCTCATTAATAAGAAAGGAGCAAAGTTGCATAAGCGAATCGGCATTGCTTACATGCTGTGCATGGGTTGGATTTTTGTCAGCGCACTGCTGGTGATTGCTTTTTATCGTTTCAATTTTTTTCTGCTCGTGATTGCGGTGTTCAGCTTTTATCTGTGTTTCAGCGGCTACCGCGTGCTGAAACGGAAGAAGGCAGGAAAGGAAAAGCTGATTGACTGGATAGCGGCAATATTCACGCTGCTTTTTGGAGTTTACCTTTTGGGAATGGCGGCTTATCTGCTTGTGAAAGGAAATGTTCTTTTCGGAACTATCTCTGTCGTTTTCGGTTTCGGCACCTGCAGAACCGCATGGAACGATATCAAAATTTTCCGCACAAATAAATTTGACGAAAAACAATGGTGGTGGTATCATCACATGCAGGCGATGTGCGCTTCGTTGATTGCGGCAGTTACAGCCTTTCTTGTACAAAACGGAGGAAAATTTTTCCCCGACTTTGAGCAGCCGTGGATTTTCTGGCTGCTACCGACTGTGCTTGCCGCCCCATTGTTAACGGTATGGATACGAAAGTATAAGAGCAAGTTTGAAGGAGAAGGTTCTTAAACCGGTCAGGAGTTTCTCCCGTTATTTTTACGGATTCTGAATTTTTCTATCCCGGTAATTTCATCTTCAATGGTTCCGGAAATCTCAATACGCTCAAGGTCGTGGCTCAGGATCGTTTTATTTTGCCTGAACGATTCAATTATCTCCTGCATGTTTTGAATGAGCATTTCAGGAATCTGCTCAATCTTTGCCTGTTCATGCAATGCTTTTAATATTACCTGCCTCATCCACCAGATGGCATAGAGGCGGAAACTCACCATTTTGCTTTCATCATAGCGATGCGCAGCTTTGAGAAGTCCGATTTTGGCATACAGTACCAGCTCTGATTTCGGCAGTTGACGACCGTCATATTTCGCAGCAACGGTATCCACCAGTTTTGAATAAGCACTGGCCAACTCTGTAAAAGCCGGCAAGTCACCCTTTTGAAAACGCGCGCAAAGTTCAGTTTCTATGAACTTATCATCACGATAAGCGCGGACGCCTTTAAATTCCTTCTTAACAATCTTTCCCATTTTTTCAGGTTATCGGGTTTTTCTGTTACGGCAACCACAGGTATTAGTTTCAACATTTATGCCATTAAAATGGTTTGCACAATGTGGATAGCGGAAAATCTGAAGCTGGAAAGAAGGTAATTTTGTGTCCCCGAAATCGTACGGCTTCAAAGAGCTTGTGGATTAAAGGTTTCAGAAGCATTACGTTCTGCAGTATTGCAGATTTATTATTGCAGCAATCAGTTTTGCCGATTGTTGACAGCAGCAAGCGTCAAGACATAAACCATCGAATCATGGAAGCAACATATACCGAAAAAGACATCAAATCTCTTGACTGGAAAGAACACATCCGCCTGCGCCCAGGCATGTACATCGGCAAACTGGGCGATGGCTCCGCACCGGATGACGGCATTTATGTTTTGCTGAAAGAAACCATTGACAACAGCATTGACGAGTTTGTGATGGGTAATGGCAAATCCATTGACATCTCCATCAAAGACCGGACCGTCACCGTGCGCGACTATGGGCGCGGGATTCCCCTCGGCAAAGTGATTGACTGCGTTTCCGTCATCAATACGGGAGCAAAGTATGACACCAAGGCTTTCAAGAAATCCGTAGGGCTGAATGGCGTGGGAACGAAAGCCGTGAACGCGCTCGCAAGCTATTTCAAAGTGGAGGCTTTCCGCGAGGGGAAAACAAAGCAGGCAGAGTTTGAAAGAGGCGCGGTGCTTAAAGATTACAGGCTTCAGGAAAGCTCGCAGCGCTCCGGCACCAAAATCACTTTCGTTCCTGACGAGAAGATGTTCCACAACTTCCAGTTCCGCATGCAGCATGTGGAGCGGATGATGTGGAATTACTGCTATCTGAATCCCGGCCTCACCATCAACTTCAACGGACAGAAATTCTATTCTGAAAACGGTTTGCTTGATTTGCTGAAAGCCAACCTCAGCGAGGAACCCCTCTACCCTATCATCCACCTTAAAGATGAAGATATCGAATGTGCCATCACGCACATTAATGCATATGGCGAAGAATATTATTCATTTGTCAACGGGCAGCACACCACCCAGGGCGGAACGCACCAGGGAGCATTCCGCGAAGCGCTCGTCAAGACCATCCGCGAGTTTTACAAGAAAGAATACGATGCCGTGGACATACGCAGTTCAATAGTTGCCGCCATCAGCGTGAAGGTGATTGAGCCGGTGTTCGAATCGCAGACAAAGACCAAACTCGGCTCGCAGGACATTGCCCCGGGCGGTCCTTCGATGAAAACATTCATCACCGATTTTCTGAAGAAGCATCTTGATAATTATCTCCATCAGCACGCAGAAGTCGCGCAAGCGTTGCAGAGCAAAATTCTTTCATCAGAACGCGAGCGCACGGAACTCGCAGGCATCCAGAAACTCGCCCGTGAGCGCGCCAAGAAAGCTAATCTCCACAATAAAAAGCTACGTGACTGCCGGATACACTATAACACCAATGATGAACGCGCCCACGAGTCAACTATATTCATCACAGAAGGTGATTCGGCTTCTGGATCGCTTACCACCGCCAGGGATGTTGCCACACAAGCCGTTTTCAGCCTGCGCGGAAAGCCGCTGAATTGTTATGGGCTTACCAAGAAAATCGTTTACGAAAACGAGGAATTTAACTTATTGCAAGCAGCGCTTAACATTGAAGAAAGCCTTGATGATTTGCGTTATAATAATATAGTAATCTCTACTGATGCTGACGTTGACGGCATGCACATCCGCTTGCTGTTGATTACTTTCTTCCTGCAATTTTTCCCCGATCTCGTAAAAAACAATCACCTCTATGTTTTGCAAACCCCGTTATTCCGGGTACGCGACAAGAAGGACACGCATTACTGCTACAACGAAGCAGAGAAGCAGGAAGCCATTAAAAAGCTGAAGGGCAAACCGGAGATTACGCGCTTCAAAGGATTAGGGGAAATTTCCCCTGACGAATTCAAGCAATTCATCGGTCCCGATATTCACCTTGAACCTGTGAGCGTGGGGCATGAAGAGAAAGTTCAGCACCTGCTGGATTTCTACATGGGGAAAAATACACCCGAAAGACAGGAGTTCATCGTGAATAATCTGAAGATAGAAAAGGAACTCGTTGCGGAAGCTGCTCCGGTGGAAATGGAGTCAGAAGCATTGGTTAACGTTGAATAACAAGCTTCCGGACGATCCTCGCGCTTTCTGAAACATAGCTCACGAAATACATTCCGTTTGAAAGCGCACTCGTGGAGATGATCAGCGATTTGTTCAAATGGCTGAACTTATCCTGAAGCAGGATTTTTCCCGAAATGTCAGTCAGTAATATTTTCGCATCTGCTTCTTTGCCTGATTCCATCTTAATGTTGATGAAATCTCCGGCCGGGTTGGGAAACACATTCATTCTTGCGGAGCGCGGAACATCATGAACGCCAGTGTGCAAAGGCGGCTCCGGAGCTGTTTTCGGTGGGTTTTGCCCCAACTCATACCCGACCGTAAATTCATAATGGATATTGCTTCCGAAATCGCCATTAAAAGTTTTTATAACGGAATTATTGCTTCTTCGCAGGCTGAAGGTGCCGCCTGCTTCCCATCCATTCTGAACATTCAGCCACCATGACAACCCATCGCCACCACCCCATGAGGAATCGTAGTCATATACATCCAACGCATAGCTGCCGGGCAAAAGCTGAAGGGTGTCCCTGTGGGTGGTTACAGCCGCAAAATTGTTCCGGAAAAGGACGGTGGCGCCATCTTCATTTTTCAGTACATACCAATTTTCCTCCGGGCGGTCGTTGGTTCTAATCTGAATAACAAACACGGAATCCATGATCGGAGTGGGCGTGAACTGCGATTCAAGATGATTATTGTAAATATATTCATCCGGAGTATCGTTTGGCCAGTTGGTTTCAGCAATGAAAGTTGTATTACCGGGGGAGTCGGAATTCCAGTCGAAAGCGGGCAGTGTGACAATCTCCGACTCAAGCGGAGAAAGATTGCCGGTCCATTCGTAATACCACTTGCTGCCGCCTTTCACCCAGTATGATATTTCAGCATACGTCAGAGGCACGTTGCCCATGTTTTTGATTTTCACTATCGGGTTCGTGCAAACGGGATTATAATGCAGATGCGATTTGTCGGTATTGGGCGCAATGATCTCTTCAAGCATCACATCGTGGCTGTTTTGGGAGGAATAGGTGATCAGATGCACCGATGTTCCGTAACCTGCTCCCTCCCCCGCTTGCACCATATAATCATCAAAGTCGAGGTCAATCGTTGCAAAAGTTCCGGGGTTAATATAAGGCGTAATGTCCATCTCATACACCGGCACTTTTTCGCCCGGACACCAGTTGGCGCGGTTGAAAATCCATGTGCCGCCCTGCGGGGCAATCGCATTCATGCCGCAATCGCTTTTCCAGAGCAGTTGGCTGCGAACATTGCTGCCATTCACTTTGAGATGAAACGAATGTGGATCGAATTCTCCCTGGCTGCCATGTCCGGTCATGGTCACCGCCACTTTCGCGCTGCTGACATCCGGTGAAATGAAAACGGATTTTGGGACCGCAACATTTTCAAAACCTGCCTTATCCGGATAGCCGATATAAGTATTATAAATCTGCTCCACGCTGGAAACGGTCCTGGCGGGAGTTCCTTCAACCATCAGGAATTCAACTCTTGCGCTGAAGGCATCCGTCCATCCGTCATAATGCACCCGTACGTTGACGGAATCCTTTAACAAACCGGCATAGTCTGTAACATCATAATAATAGGGATGCGTCCAACTGCTATTGAAGCCGTTGGAGTTATTCGCCATATAAGTTCCGTAAGGAGTGATGAGGCGTCCTACCTCAATAAATTCAACATGGTCGAAATAATTCCAGGTGGTGTCCTGCGTCAGAGTATCAATAGAAACGACAGAAGAATCAATTGTACCATCCTTTTTGCCAAGCGAAGCGTTCACCGTGTAATCCCAACCGGAGCAATTCGGAATGCCGCAGCCGAGAGTGAATTTCATGATGATTCGCTGGCAGGTGGTTCCGTTATTGGGAAACACTACCCAAGCATCATCGTCAGAGGGCGGGGAGGCAAGATTGGACAGCGTGTGCGCGATGATGATGGTTGTATCACCGGAAGCGGCAGATGCTTGTACAACACAAGCCATGAAAAAAATGGAGGTAACGATTTGTTTCAATCTGAACTCTTTGAATCAAAAGTAATCAGGAAACAGGCAAAATCAGCAGCCGGGCAGCACTTTCTTTTAATCCGGCATTCTATCGGTGATACTATATGATATAAACCTAGTCATAAAGTTATACTATTTGATTAATTTTGAATCATTATGATTATCCGCGAATCCTACGAGCCTTTGAGAAAACACCTTAAGTCGAGACTTATAACTGTCATAACGGGAATGAGAAGGGTGGGAAAAAGCACGGCAGTGAGGTACCTTCTGGGTCTGGAAAAGAGCGAAAACCATCTTTTCCTGGACTGTGAGCGCGTGGAAGTGCGCTCGATGCTAAACCGCCAGAGTTATGCATCCATCATTGAAGAAATGCAATTGCTCGGCATGGATTTTTCAAAGCCTGCCGTCATCGCCATTGACGAAATCCAACTGGTTGAAAACCTTCCGAGCTTGATTAAATACATTTATGACACTTACAGGGTAAAATTCATTGTCACCGGTTCAAGCGCATATTACATGAAAAACCGGTTTTCTGAAAGCCTTGCCGGCAGGAAGAAGATATTTGAGCTTTTTCCGCTGAGATTTTCAGAGTTCCTGCTGTTCAGGGGAGCGGATATCCGGACGTCATGGAATTACCGATGGAAAACATTCAATGAGGCATGGTACAACCGCTGCAAAGAACTTTATGAGGAGTATGTGCAATATGGCGGCTTCCCGGAAGTGGCGATCGAGAGAAGCAGAAAAAGCAAGCGCGATTATCTGCGCGACATCATCAACTCATACATCGAACTGGACGTAAAAATGCTTTACGATTATTCTGCAAGCGATGATCTATACCGGCTGGCAAAACTGCTGGCAGCCCGCGTTGGAAGCAAAATGGATTACAGCAAGTTGGGCAGCGTGGCGGGAATCAACAGGCTCAAGGTGAGGGAATACCTTGACTTGTTTGAGTACACTTATTTCATTTACAGGCTGACTCCCTTTTCGAGAAATATTGACCGGGAAATTTCACAGCAGCCGAAATTCTATTTTTCAGATACCGGCATTTTGAACGAGCTTGCGGGGACGCAGATTTCAAGCGGTCAGCTATTTGAAAATGCCATAGCAGCGCAACTCAAGCCGCAGGGTGATTTGAAGTATTATCAGAAGAAAAGCGGACAGGAAATAGATTTCATTTTGAATGATAAAAAAGCGATTGAAGTGAAAGAAACCGCGGTAGAGCATGACCTGGCGGTGCTGAAGATGCGGAGTCATCCGCTTCGGCTCAAAGATATCGCCCTGATCAGCCGGTATGTGCCGCTGGGAGATTTCAGAAGTTTTATTTGGGGAGGCAATGTGTTTTAGCGGCTCTCTGCATTACACCGCCACTCCATTTCTCACTTTTTCCTGCACATCCCTCAGTTTCACCCTCGCCTCTTCCATCGTTTTGATGCCTTCGAAAATAATGAAGAGGTTTTTCTCCGTTTGCTTCACCCGGCATTTGCTTGGATGCGACTGAACATACTTCAGGATGTTTCCGAAAGTTTCTGTTTGATAATAAAACGATTCCTGATTTTCCGGAAAATAGCCGCGCAGTTGGTTGCTTTTGATGACAATTTTTTCAAATCCGAGTTCCTTCCCCAGCCAGCTTAACCGCACAGCGCTGAACAATTCCTCCACCTGTGGCGGCACAGGCCCGAAGCGGTCGCGCAGTTCTTCGCGGAATTTGGTCAAGCCCTGTTCGTCCTTCAGATTGCTTAATTCCGTGTAGAGGCTCAGCCGTTCATTGATGTTCCTGACATATTCGTCAGGAATGAGCATCTCCACATCTGTATCCACCTGGCATTCACTCACGTAATCATGCTTCTTTTCCAATTCGTCTTTGTACAGTTCCTTGAATTCTGTTTCCTTCAGCTCGCGTATCGTTTCATCCAAAATTTTGTGATACGTCTCGTAGCCAATCTCTGCGATGAACCCGCTTTGCTCCGCACCAAGCAGGTTTCCCGCCCCGCGGATATCCATGTCGCGCATGGCGATGTTAAATCCGCTTCCCAGTTCTGAATATTCTTCGATGGTTTTCAAACGCTTGCGGGCGTCATCCGGCAATGCTGAGAGCGGAGGAGTGAACAGATAGCAGAACGCTTTCTTATTGCTGCGCCCCACGCGTCCGCGTAATTGATGCAGGTCGCTCAATCCGAACCAATGAGAATTGTTGATGATCATCGTGTTGGCATTCGGAATATCCAGACCTGACTCGACAATGTTGGTGCACACCAACACATCCGTTTCTTTGTTAATGAACTTCATCATCGCCTCCTCCAGGTGATGACCTTCCATCTGCCCATGCGCCACCCCAAAGTCAACGTCCGGACAAAGTTTCTTCATCATGCCTGCGAGTTCGTTGATGTCTTTCACCCTGTTATGCACAAAGAAAACCTGTCCTCCGCGATATATCTCATAATAAATCGCATCGCGCAAAATGTCATCATTGTAAACATGCAGTTCCGTTTGAATTGGCTGGCGGTTGGGCGGAGGCGTGTTGATGATGGAAAGGTCGCGCGCTCCCATCAGCGAGAATTGCAGGGTGCGCGGAATTGGCGTAGCGGTTAAGGTAAGGGTGTCCACATTCACTTTCAATTCCCGCAATCTTTCCTTTGCCGACACTCCGAATTTTTGCTCTTCATCCACCACCAGCAGTCCGAGGTCTTTGAATTTTACGTTCTTGCTTAAAAGCGCGTGCGTGCCGATGATAATATCAATTTCACCCTTCTCCAGTTTCCGCAATGTATCTTTCCGCTGTGCCGCAGTTTTGAAGCGATTGATATAATCAATCTTGCATGGAAAATCCTTCAGCCTTTCCGAAAAGGTTTTGTAGTGCTGCAGCGTCAGGATGGTGGTGGGCGCGAGCACTGCCGCCTGCTTGCCGTCCGTTACCGTCTTGAACGCTGCGCGGATGGCGATTTCCGTTTTTCCGAAGCCCACGTCACCGCACACCAGCCTGTCCATAGGATGCTCGGCTTCCATGTCTGTTTTGAAATCCTTGGTCGCTTTCACCTGATCCGGAGTGTCTTCATATATAAATGAAGCCTCCAGTTCGGTTTGCAGGTAGGTGTCTTTATTGAAAGAAAAACCTTTCTGCGCTTTGCGCTTTGCGTAGAGTTGTATCAGTTCCTCCGCAATGTCCTTGATGCGTTTTTTCGTCCTGCGTTTCACCTGCTCCCACGTGTCGGTGCCGAGTTTGTTCATTTTCGGAGCAGTGCCTTCCTTGCCCGTGTATTTGGAAATTTTGTGCAGCGAACCGATGCTGACGTAAAGCAAATCGTTGTCTTTGTAGATGAGGCGCACCGCCTCCTGTAGGTGTCCGTTCACTTCTATTTTTTCCAGTCCGGAGAAAACACCCACGCCATGGTCAATATGCGTCACGTAATCTCCCGGCTTCATCTCGCGCAGCGTTTTCAGCAGCAATGCCTGGCTCTTGCTGAAACCCGCCCTGATGTTGTATTTGTGGTAACGCTCGAAAATCTGGTGGTCGGTGTAACACGCCACTTTCAGGTCTTCATCAATAAATCCCTCATGAACGCTTTTCACTATCGGAAACAGTTGCACTTCCGCCTGCATATCCTCGAAGATGTGATTGAAGCGCTTGAGCTGCTTCGGATTTTCTGAGAAAAGGAAATTGACGATCCCCTGCTTTTGATTTTGCCCGAGGTTTTCGATGAGCAGGTTGAAGTTCTTGTTCAACACCGGCTGCGGCTTGATGTTGAATGGGACGGTTTCTCCGCCCAGCATTGATTTTTTCGATAATTCAATACAGGAGAAATTCAGCAGATGTTCAGACAGTTTTTTGGCAGGCTCGAAAGTTTGAGAGGGATGAGATAAAAAAAAATGGTTTTGTTCGTCCACATCCACCTTTCCGCCACCCGTCACGGCTTCAAACATCGCCACAGCGCTGTTGAAGCACTTGTCCAATATATCCAAAGTAAAAGCAAGGTCTTTCATCCAGATCACCGTATTCACCGGCAGGGTTTCGAATAATGACGCTTTTTGTTCAGCGGAAAACTGAGTCTGAATATTCGGCACGATGGTGACTTTCGCAAGCTTGCGCTCGGACAACTGCGTGGAAGGATCAAAAATCCTGACAGACTCCACCTCATCGCCAAACAATTCAACGCGGTAAGGCAACTCGTTTCCAAACGAAAACACATCAATGATTCCTCCGCGAATGCTGAACTGCCCCGGCTCATACACGAAGTCAACGCGCCCGAAACCGTGTTCTACCAGCAATTCCATTACGAAATCGGCATCAAGCTTTGCACCGATGCTGATCTCGATGATGTTTTCCTTCAATACGGTTCGCTGAACCACTTTCTCGAACAGCGCTTCCGGATAGGTAACAATCAATTCCCCGGTTGTACCGCTGTTGCTCAGTCTGTTCACCGTTTCGGTGCGCAGCAAGATATTGTTGTTATTTACCTCGTCAAATTTTCCGGGACGCTTGAACGAATCCGGGAAGTACATGACATCCTTGCCTTCCAGCAAACCGGAGAGATTGTTTTGGAAATAAGCCGCCTCTTCTTTTTCAGGGTATATGAAAAGATGATTGAGGGAAGTTTTGCCGAAGACCGCAGCGGCAATGAAAGCATCAGACGAGCAGAGCAATCCTTCCAGATGAAGCTTTACACGGGGGAGTTGCCGAAGCTTCTCTGCAATTCGATTTACGCGCAGGTCGTTGCGATAGCGACCTAATAGTTCATCCAGGTTCATTCAGCCGCGGTGCAAAGTTAGCGGGATTTGGGAAGCAACGGAAATCGGTCATTTGATTTTCTCCGATATTTGCGTCATAAATTCCCTTCATGGAAGCCACCTACATCTCCAATGCCCACCCCGCCTACATCGAGTCGCTTTACAATGATTTTAAACAGAATCCAAAGTCCGTTGATGAGGAGTGGAAGCGCTTCTTTGAAGGTTTTGATTTAGCCGTTTCGCTGCACACCACCAATGGCGCATCGGTTTCGCCTGATGAACTGAAAGTGTGGACGCTGATTGACGCGTATCGCAGGCGCGCGCATCTCGTTTCAAAAACCAATCCCATCCGCGAGCGCATTGACCGCCACGCAGATATTGATTTGAAGCATTTCGGGCTGAGTGAAGCGCAGTTGAAAAAATCTTTTATATCGGGAAAAGATCTGGGTTTGCCAACCCCCACGCTGGAGAATATTCTCGCGCATCTGCAAAAAATCTATTGCCGCTCCATCGGCTTTGAATACGGCTACATCAACAGCA
>CAZCXH010000122.1:0-15087 GCA_964502525.1 uncultured Chitinophagaceae bacterium | reverse complement strand
AATCCCTGGGTCAATTTGCTCCGGAATGGGTGGGTCAGTTTGTCCGGAATTTGCAAATCCTCCTGCGAGAATGATTTTTATTTCATTCTCGTTCAGATCGGATCAGATCGGATATGCTCGGAAGTTTTACCTGTAAATTCGCGTGCAAACAGATTTTTGTAAATATAAGTAAAGGGAGGAAAATTTGCGTATGAATATACGTGCCTTACTTTTGAATTAAATAAGGGCAGTTCTAAAAATTGCTCTTTTTATCGCCTCACCCCTTCCCTCTCCAGAAGGACAGGGTGTAAGTGGTAGAATTTTTAGAACTGCCCTTAATTAACAGAAAAACCTATTTCGCAATATATTCATACAGAAAGAAGCAAAAAAGAATTGAGATGGATTGAATGTATATCCCAAAGACCAAGATCAGAACGACCAAAGATCGTGTTCGGTTACGAATATCTTGTTTTTGATGTTGTCTGATTCAATCAAGGCATCAATGCCGGTTACGTAATCCTGAACCCTTCTATCATGCACGTTGGATTCTTTGTAGATATAACTGGAAAAGAATCTCATCTCGAAAAGGTCTTCCCAGCTTATGGTTGCCGCGTCATTAATATTATTGAAGACCTGATATTTTGCCAAAACCGGTCGAAGTTCAGGGTAGTAAGCCCAAAAAAGGGGGTCATCCCCGCGGTATGAGCCGTCAGAGTTATATATCTCCTGAATAGGGGCAATACCTATTATTCTTACCACCATTGTAGATGTTTCTTCATCAAATATCCAATCCTCCTTTATCCTGAATTTAGTTATTTTCTGCGGATCAAATTCAGGTTTCGTGACCTCTACCTTTTCTTCCAAAGTAACAGGGTCTATAACCCTAATAGTATCAGCTTCCCCCACTCCCTTTTTAGCCACCTCTTCAGGAGTCATAGGTTTGGTAAATTCATCATCTGTATTGTCATATACCGTGATAGAACCCTCAATGGCATGATCTCTGAGAATATTCACCAGATATTGCTTGGGATACTTGAAATTCAAGTTCATCTTTTCGCGCGTATCCACCACCCTCCAAATCCTTTTTGACCAAAAAACATCAGCTTCCCGGATATGGTCATAGGGAATGATCTCCCTCTCATCCAGCGTAATTTTATCGTAAGCGGCATCCCTCGGGGGTTGAGATTGCACAGTCTGCGCCTGTAAATTAGCAAGCGACAAAGCGCATGTCAGAAAAACCAATGTAAGTAACCTCATAACAACGAATTTTAAATCATTTTAAATACAATGCTGGGTAAAGTCCTGACCACCTGATCCGGACCTTTAACTTTTATTTTGTCAAAGTAGAAGGCGTCACCTGGTTTTGCCTTATTCATAAAATCAAGCATTTTTTGGGTGAATAATGGCCCATCCGCCATGGCGGTCAAGAGATCCTGTCGCGCTGCTGCATAGGTCATTTCGTAACCCACTACCTGGAACTTAATGTCAAAGTCAAAATTTTCCAGTTCGGCTATAATTCCCCTTTGAACTTTGAACGTAGCCGCTTTAACGCTGCCGCCCTTGTCATTACCTATTTTAGCAACCGGATCAGGAACGCGTTTTACGCGAAATGCCTTAGATCCCATTGTTTTAGTTGAACCTTCCGATACTTTAACTGAAACCACAACCTCGGTTTCTCCCTTCAAATCCACCGTAGTGACATTTGCGATGAATTTGCCCGGCTTATCTCTTTTTATGGTTCCATTTTTGTTCAATGAGGCATTGATAGCATCGGCAGGAAACCCGGGAACGGAAATTGAAACAGGATTATCAACCCCGATATAAAACACATTCATCTTATCCGGTGACACCACCAATCCGGCTTCTGCAATTTGGTATTCGAGCTTAAATGGATAGTAGTCATACCCTGTACCCTGGGGTTTTTTTACCTTGATTACCCCTGTCCTTTCTTTCACTCCTACCGCTGATGATTTATCGCTATATAGTCCCATGCCATCTTTAACCTGTATGCTATCGTAACCGGGTTTTAAAGGAAATTCCTCGAGTTTTGGAAACACCGCTGCATCGGGGCTTAACTTAAACTTCGGATCAAATACGCCAAGGTAAACCTGCGGATTCTGAGTTGAACTGGTTGCTGATACGAATATATCTGCTTTATATTCCTG
The DNA here is from genome assembly GCA_964502525.1 of uncultured Chitinophagaceae bacterium. GTDB lineage: Bacteria > Bacteroidota > Bacteroidia > Chitinophagales > CAIOSU01 > DATLYB01. The sequence goes on along the minus strand of CAZCXH010000122.1, from coordinate 12,943 downwards.
CCCGGTGAGCACATAGCTTGTTGGCGCAATCACCTTTGCCGACAGCGCATCGAACTTATAAGATGATGCCCCGATCTTTTTAAACAGCGTTTCAATAACCAAACCGGCAGATGCTTTTGCATCTCCCTGAAATTTTGTAAGAATCGTATTAACCGCGATAACGGGGACGTGATCGAATAAATATGCTTCCCAGCTTTTTTTACCCAATCTCTTGGCGGCTTCCAAATTATACTCCGTGCTTAAAGTAAATTGCCTGCTGAGCGCATCCTTATCACCCTGATCCAATGAGGGAAGTTCCAACAACGAATTCCTTAAGCGCTCGATTTCGGCTTTCAGATTCCTTCCATTATTTTCATCCACCATTAAAAAAGTCGGTATATCGAAATTCCTCTTCCCCTTCAGGTCCTTTGCAATGGTATCATTATTTGCGTAGCCTCCACTTTTTTCGATAATCAAATCTCTTAGCGCCTGAACATTTCCCACAAATTCGTCAGCCAGGGTCATCGCTTTCTTCGCATCGTCCATATATTTCTTCGTTCTTACAGGATCATTGGCATACTGCATATCAAAAGCATCCATTACGGAATAGTTCTTTTTATCCACCGCTTCATTGCTCACCTGCATGCCATCGCTTACCAGTTTGAACGCATTTAAAACTTCAGCCGAAATATTAAGAGCAAGGAGGGCAGTCAACACCAGATACATCATGTTGATCATTTGCTGCCGAGGTTCCTTAGGAATTCCCATTTCCTTTAAAAGTTTTTATTTATGATTGAGTGATATTGGACTAATTGAAGAAATTCAACGTTTTTATTGATTTCTTATTGCCATCGCTGACAGCATATTTCCATACACCGTATTGAGCGATGACAGGTTTCTTGCCAAAACTCCGATTTGTTCTTTATAAACCTTTGCATCGCCAACAGTATCTTTCATATGTTCAGTGGCTTCAGCCAATGAACCGTAAAATTTATTGATGGAAGCAATATGGCTTGAGGCGTCCTGCAGTTCCGTTTCATAAATAGCGTTCAAAGAGGCAAGGTTTTTAGTGACCAGTTGCATTTGAGTATGGAAGTTTTGAGCATCGGAAGTCGAATTGGCAAGCGCTCTGATGGATTCCGTGGCGCCCACATAGGCCTCCTTCATTTGGCTTAAAGCGTGAGTAGCCTCCTTAGTCTTGACTGCGTATTCATTAGTGGCAAATGATACTTCTCCCATTTCAGCAAGTTTTTCAACATTATCGCCCAATTTCCCAAGATTATGCCCTAATCTTTCAATCAGTTTTGATTCTACGTTGGCGTTTTCAAGCATTTCATCCAATTGTTCCGTTATTGTTCCTTTGTAGGTTGATTCGGATTCCCCTTCCACCTCTGGTGCCAAATGGAGATCCGGATAAATCTTTTCCCAGTAATAATCCTTATGTGGCGGGAGAATGCCCTGAAGCGCAAAAATGAACGCCTCTACGCTAAGTCCCACAATGAGCATGGCGCTGGCTCCGGGCCACGATTCCAATTTGAACAACGCCCCCATCATCACCACGGCAGCGCCAACACCAATGATAAGGTTCTTAACGCGTTTACCTTTTTCGGATTCAAAAAAAATAGCAAGCTTTCTCATAACTGATTCTGTTTATGAATTTTATGGGTTAAAAATAAAAAAAGCAACCGACAGCGAATGCACCTGAAAATGGGCATTAATCGTTAAATGATCTTCCGAGGAAAGTAAGCACGTCCCGGAATCCGATATAGGATTTTGCAGAATCCTGATACTCCCAGTGCCTGGTGCCGGTCTGCAAGTAATACCCGATATCCTTCCAGGAGCCTCCCCTGATGACTTTTCTTTTCATTGTAATCGGATCGTCCTCTTTCGCATCGCGCCTGATATCCGGGTTCAAGTCGTGAACAAATGAATAAGCATTTTCATAAAATGCCGTAGAGGTCCATTCTGAAACATTTCCAGACATGCAATACAGACCGTAATCGTTAGGCCAGTACGCGTCAGCCCTTACCGTGTAAAAACCTCCATCCTCCGGGTAATTCCCCCTTCCAGGTTTGAAGTTGGCAAGCAGGCAGCCCTTGGTATTCCTAAGGTAGGGGCCTCCCCATGGATAGGGAGCTAATTTTTTGCCGCCCCGGGCCGCATATTCCCACTCTTGCTCAGTTGGCAGCCTGAAGGGATCGTTAATAACCTCGCCTCTCATTGTCCGGTAGTCTTCCCAGAATTTTGTCCTCCAAGCGCTAAAAGCATTAGCCTGATCCCAGGTCACTCCCACGACCGGATAATCATCAAAGGCAGGATGCCAGAAATAATTTCTGGTCATTGGTTCATTATAAGAATAGGAAAAATCTCTTACCCACACCAGCGTGTCCGGGAAAGCATTCGTAGTCTTCTTCACAATAAAATCACTTCTGGGCTTTCCCTTGCTGGAAACCTTAGCTGCCTCTTTGATATCAACCCAGTAATATTCATAATTCAACTTGGCAACATCGAACTCTTTTTTATCCCAAATCCTTTCATTCTCCGGATAATACATGTCTTCGATGGCAGTGGAGGTTTCTTCGTCTCCATAATCAAAATTCCTCATCATATCCCAGTCTATCCTTTCCTTGCCGGTAACATCATCAATAATAATATAGTCGCCTGCAACGGTTTTGGCAGCGATAGAGTCTCTTACCCAATTGACGAACTGGCGGTATTCGTTATTTGTAATTTCAGTATCATCCATGTAAAAGCCCTGAATTGAAATGGACTTGCTTCTTTGAATCATGGAGTTATTAATATCCTGATCGCTGGGGCCGATGTGAAGGGTTCCGGAAGGGATATAAATCATGCCATAGGGAATGATATTTGTCCATGTTGGGCGATCCTGCACTCCGATGAGTTGTCCGTTGTAGCCGCTGCTGCAACCTGCCAGAAACAATACCGCAAGCGATGCTGTTATGATCAAATTCCTTTTCATTAGAATTATTTTTTTAAAACAATGCAACCTTACCCCTGAATAGGGCGTGTAAATATACAAGTTTTGCCAAAAAGAAAAAAAATCTTCTCCTCTTTATTTCCAACATCTACATCCATCAATTTCCCATAAATGTTCAACACGCGCCTTTATAAGAACCTGGGATTGTAAATAACCTTCCCGGGGGCCGCCAGATCTTTTATCTTAATTCCGTACTGAACATAAACCTCATGCGAACCATTGTTCGCGTTATTTAATGAGGACAACGAAAAATCATAGCTGTATCCCACCCTTAAATTCTTTAAAATTTTTACTCCCAACATCAATACCAGCGCATCTTTGGAATCAGGCGCAGACCCTCTAAACGAAACACCCCCGTATATATTGTCCTTGAATTGTAAAATGGCATTGATTTCTGGTTGCACATTGACAAAGTCAGTATGGATGGATACGTTTGGCAGGATATAAAGTTTCTTTCCGACCCTGAAACTATGCCCTGCAATGACAGTGAAGCGCCTTGGATTCTTAAGTTCTGACACCTGCCCTTGTCCTTGCAACTTTACGCTGTTTTCAATAAGGTTGGTCGCTGATAAGCCTGCATAAGTTTTTTTGGTTTGAAAATACACGCCCGCATTCAGATCGCCCGTGATTCCACTGCTTAAACTGCCGGGAATAAAATCATCATTATGATTTACTGCGGACGCGCCATAGTTTCCTTCCGGGGAAATCAACTTTGACCCATCCACAGCCCTTTGCATAATTCCACCGCCCAACCCGAATGAAAGGCTTGCCTTTTTAAATGAGAGGCGATAAGCGCAACTCAGCATTACCGAAGTAACTCTTTCTTCTCCCTGCATTTCATTTGTCACATGCGCCCCAGCGCTTAAATTAAGAACCGTCAATGGCGAATGCACCGAGAAAGCCTGCGCTGAGGGCGCCCCTTTGATGCCCACCCACTGCGCCCTGTATAATGCAGAAAAAACCAGCATGTCTTCGCTCCCAACCGAGGCGGGATTATTAAGCGGCTTCAGGAACATGAAATTGGAAAAAACAGGAGAGTTTTGAGAAAATGAAAAATTCGCAAGCAGCAGAAAACCGCAAACCGGGAAGCAGAATCTCATCATTGAAATAATGGATGCCAAAGCAACTAAAATTAGCAGAGTTTATCCAGAAGCTATCTCAAAAATGCGCTAATTGCAAATTACGCAACTACCGTCAATCTGCGGAAATCAGCGGGAAATTAATGACGCAGATATGCGCAGACTTTGATTTTTGAGATGACTTGCAATTCTATAAACGCCATTCCGCCTTGCATCATTATCTGTAGTATTCTGAACGGAGGAGGTCACCTCCTGTTGGATGACGCAAGGTAGTTATCCAGCGCGCTTGCCATAGAAGGCAATTCCGGCAATGGAGCTTCGATATCCAGTTTCAGCCCAAACTCCAATACTGCCTTTGCCGTAGTTTTTCCGAAGGCGGCAATCCGGGTGGTATTCTGCTTAAACTTGGGGAAGTTTTCAAACAGCGATTTCAAACCGGACGGACTGAAAAATGCGATAATATCGTAGTTAAATTTTTTCTTCATATCTGAGAGATCGCTGCTAAGAGCCCGGTATATGATCGCCTTATCGAAAACAAACCTCTCCGTTTCCATGACCTCCGCCAACCCCTCTTTATGCATGTCAGAGCATGGCAATAAAAACCGCTCGGTGTCCCTGTGCTTGAGCATAAGTTCTATCAGATCATTCTCTTTTCCGTTACCATAAAACACCTTGCGCTTTCTGTAAAGGATATATTTCTGAAGGTAGAGGGCCACGGCCTCTGAAATGCAGAAATATTTTGTGTCCTGCGACATCCTCATTCTCATTTCATCGCATATTCTGAAAAAATGATCCACCGCATTCCTGCTGTTAAACACAACTGCCGAATATTCCACCGGATTGACCTTATGCTTTCGAAAGTCCTTGCCGGAAATTCCTTCTATGACGGTGAAAGGCCTGAAATCAATCTTCACTTTGTACTTGTCCGCAAGATCGGCATAGGGATTTTTTCCGGTTTCAGGCGGAGGCTGGGAAATAAGAATGGTCTTCACCTTTTTATATGCAGGTGATTTGGTCTTGCTAACCTTTTGTTGAATTTTTTCAGGAGGGATTTTAGCCTTCGACTTAACCATCAACTACTGCCTTGACAAGGATGCAAAAGGGTGCGATTTCGAGGGTGCAAATATAGACAAAAAAGTGAAAAGCGCTCTGCCCGATGAGATTCCGCGCAAGCGCCAAACCCTTCAGGCTTCGCCCGATGACAAGCACCACGACCAGAACAAGCGCCATCACAATGCAAGGTTCCCTGATAATCTCCGGGGCATATGCGATCAATAAATTGAACGGAATCAATGCCAGTCCCATGATTTTCTGAATGAGGAAAAAGTTGAAATTGTATTGTTCAACCACGCTTCCAAACGGAAAGACAAGCGAGACCAGTTTGAACGAACCATATCTTGCGGAATATGCGACTATCACGGCCCAAAGGAAAAACAGCATTGAGATGGATGTGTCATCCCGCCACCATCCCGTATGCCGGTTCAAAAGATAAAGAAAAATTCCACCCGAAATGACAAATATTATAATGTAAAAGATGGCGGAAATCGGCATGGATTGCTGCTGCTCGCGATGAATCTGGTGGGCAATGTTAAGGTTCATCACCGCCTTAAAAATATCTTCAAGGGCTTTGGGGTTTGAAACGCGCTGGTACCCTGTTAGAAGCAATTGCAGCAGGAAGAGCAAAAACAGCCATGCAGGCTGGCGGTTGGATTTTGCTGGTTTAATTTCATATTTATTCTCATAACCATCGAGCGGATCAACAGGCAACTCATTCATGAGTTCAGCGCAGGTGTCAGCTTGCAAGCTGCCCGGAGTGACAATGCTGTCTTGCGCTTTCATTTCAAAACAAACCAGCAATGGAATGAGCAACATCAACTGCCTGAATCTCATGCACTGACTTTTTTTCCTGAACGCTCAAAAATAATTGACATACCCGAAATGGATCTTTGCCGACTTGAAATCAACCGGGTTGCTTTGCTGCCTGCCCAAGGCATAGCTCACTCCAAACAAGCCGGCTTTCGTTTCAAACGCAAGCCCTGCACCGAATCCAAACGGGAAATCATTGGTGTATGCACCGGAACGGTTCTCCACATACGCTCCGTCAAAGAATAAGTTGAAATGCGAATTCTGGGATAAAAGAAAACGGTATTCCAGCGTCAGCACTTCATACAGCGAAGCGAAAACCGACTCTTCGTCAAAGCCGCGCAAAAGCCGGCTGCCGCCAATCCGGTACATCTCATTTTCAAAAATGTCATCGCTTATCATGATGCCGCCTTGCGCTGAAGTTTTCACGGTTGAGCGCTTGCCTATCTTCCAATACTTGTCTATGCGGTGATCGAATTTGTATTGAACCGATTTCAAATCAAGGCTGTCATACAACCGCTGAAATGTTGATCCCGGGTTTTCCGGATCATTCAACTCTGCAATCTCCGAGAGCTCCTCTATTTTTCTGATGCCCGCAGCCGGTGACAGCAGCAGGGAAAAACCTTTGGTGGGATTAATCCGGTAATCAAGGTTTTCGTGGAAATACTCCACTCCGAATAAAGTGTTCTTCACGTCATTGGTGGCGGGAAGGCTGCCAGTGCCTTTCACGAGGTTCGTGTCCACATTCAGCACATTGGTGATCTTATTATGAACGAACGCCTTGAAATAATTTCCTCCGGCAAACAGGTATTGAAACCCCGCCTCCCAGTCAATATCAAGATAAATGGTGTCGCGCTTATAGAGGTTAAACCCCACGTCAACCCCGATGGGAGTGGAAAGGATATAAGGGTATTTAAACGCCACATCCAAACTCTGCGTTCGCGCCTGCAAACGTTTCCAGTTCAGGAAAAACTCTTCGCCCCTGCCGAAAGGGCTTATCAGGTTCAGCAGCAGTTCACCGGTAATCAGTACACGGCCTGTGATTTCATTGTTGGGTAAAATGCCGAGCAGAAAATCAAAGCGGCTGGCACGCTTGTCTTTTAAATAAAAATTCAGGCGCGCCTTGTCGGCCAGAAACAGCACCTGCACCGGCTTCTCCTCCTGCAGGAATGCCAGCGATTCGATTCTTTTGCTCACCTTGCGCACCGCACTCTCATTATATAATCCCTTGGGCTTGATGCCGAGGTAGCTGTAAAGAAATTTTTTAGAAATGCGCGTATCCCCGTTGACGGCTATCGTATCATATGCATAGAGCGTGTTTTTTTCAAGGTGCAGCGCTGCGGATATCTCATTATTCTGAATCTCCACGCTGTCAAGCTTCACCCTGGCAAACGGATAGCCGTTATTTTCCTGATAGGTCACGATTTTTTTCAGCAAGAGATCCACGCTCTTATAATTGAAGGCTTCCTCCCGGTAAAACTTATCCCTGAAACCCACCTGCTGCAAGAGTTCATCATTAAGATTACCCGGTTTCAACCGGCCCCACTGATAACGGCTGCCGGCATACATGTAAATGTGGCGCACCCCGCCCTCTTGCTTTTGGCTGTCAACCGAAGCTTCGATGTATCCGTTGCCTTGCAGCCTGAGCACCAGTGATTGCAGCGCTTTATCCAAGGCAAATGCATGATCATATTGCAGCTTCAGCTTGTATTTTCCGGACAGCAATTGTGAATCGGCTTCGCTGGCATGGATGGCGATGGTAATTTTATCCTGCGCTATCATCCATGAAGGCAAACTGAAAAGCGTGACAAGAAAAAGTTGATGCCGGAAAATCATTATCTGTTTGAACCTGTTGATGTGAAATTACTTTATCATAGATTAACGGCTGAACAGTGTTCTTAACGTCATCAGTTTGAAAAACGCGCCATGTCAGGCATCTACATACACATACCGTTTTGCAGGCAGCCGTGCAGCTACTGCAATTTTCATTTCACGGTGAACCTTCAGCATAAAGACGCCTTCCTGCAATCCCTGATGGTCGAGGTGGATTTGCGGAAAGAATATCTGAAAGGCGCTGCCATCGAAACCATTTATCTCGGTGGCGGCACGCCATCGCTGCTTTCTGCGGATGAGGTGAAAATTCTTTTTGAAAAAATTTATCAGACATTCAGCGTTTCGGAAAATGCAGAGGTTACCCTTGAAGCCAATCCCGATGACTTGTCCGCTGAAAAAATAAAAGAGCTGCGCGCCACGCCCGTCAACCGGTTGTCCATCGGCATCCAGTCGTTTGATGATGGCGATTTGAAACTGCTGAACCGCGCCCACCATGCGCAGCAGGCTGAAACCTCCGTGAAGATGGCGCAGGATGCAGGCTTTGAAAATATTACGGTTGATTTGATTTATGGACTGCCTGAGAAGATAAGGGGGACGGGGGACGGGGGACGAGGGAAAGAAGGCAAGGATTCGCCCTTCGATACTCACTCGTCACTCGTCCCCCGTCCCTCGCCCCTATCCGACAAATGGCTCATCAACCTCACCAAACTCCACGCCCTCCGCATCCCCCACTTCTCCGCCTATTGCCTCACCATCGAGCCGAAAACCATTCTGGAGAAAATGATTCGTGAGAAAAAATCACCGGGTACGGATGATGCCCTAGCTGCGCAACAATTTGAAATGCTGATGGATTTTGCTGCGCAACACGGCTATGACCACTATGAGATTTCCAACTTTGCCAAAGAACAGCGCTACTCACGCCACAACACTTCCTATTGGACGGGTAAGCACTACCTCGGAATGGGGCCTTCCGCCCACAGCTATGATGGCGAGTCGCGCCAGTGGAACATCACCAACACCGCACTCTACATCCAGTCGCTTCAGCAGGGCGGATTAAATTTTGAAAAAGAACAACTCACCGGCAACGACCGCTATAATGAATATGTGATGACCTCGCTGCGCACCCGCTGGGGCGTTGACATGGGCTATGTGAAAGCGCATTTCGGGGACGAGAAATCTGCCATGCTTGAAAAAAATGCATTAAAATTCTTTGAAGAACATGCGCTTGCGCGAAATGATGAAACCATCACGCTCACCCGCAAAGGCAAGCTCATTGCCGACAGGATTATTTGCGATTTGTTTGCAGAGAGGTAGTACAAATGCCAGGGATGAGGCTTGAACACAAGCGGACAATTTACACACATGCCATTGGGAGCGCAGCGAAGAATCCCCTCATGACTTGTATTCCATTCGTCACGTCAACTCGTCATTAGTACTCCATAATTAAGATTGTTTGGTGCGGGCGACTTCGTTTTCGTATCAATTTTATTCCACGTACAGTATAAGTTACGGGCAGTCCCCTAAATTTCATTGAAATTTATCCCGTATGGTGTGTGATTGAATTTCATGTTCCTTTCTAAAAATTGCTTTTTTTATCGCCTCACACCTTCCCACTCCAGAAGGATCCAGAAGGAGAGAGAGTAAGTGGTAGAATTGGAACTGCCCTTAAGTTACAATACCCGGATGCATTCGCAAATACTGAGATTGCTCCGCCTTGTGCACTGCGTCCGCAATTTCAAATATCAGCGAGACATCTTCTTCAAACCCGTTGCCAATCACAATTATATCCGCACCGGCTCTGCAAATATCAACAGCCGTCCCTGCATCGCGTATTCCTCCACCCACGATGAGGGGCAGGTCCGCATTTTCCCGAACCGCCCGAATCATTTCCCCGCCAACAGGTTTCTTAGCTCCGCTTCCTGCTTCCAGGTAGATCAACTTCATCCCAAGCATTTCACCAGCCATTGCAGTTGACACCGCGATGTCCCACTTGTTTGCCGGGATCGGCAAAGTTTGACTTATGTAATTGACGGATGTGAGATTTCCTCCATCTATCAGCATGTAACCAGTGGGAATGATTTCCAACCCGCTTCGCTTCAGTTCGGGCGCTGCAAGCACGTGCTGCCCGATGAGCAATTCAGGGTTTCGCCCGGAAATCAATGACAGCAGCAAAATCGCATCTGCTTTATCGCTGATTTGAAAACGGTTTCCCGGAAACAGAATAACCGGAATCGGGGATTTTTTGAGCAAAGCAACGAATGCGTGGAACCCATCACCCATCATGGCGCTGCTTCCCACGAAAAAGTAATCAACGTCTGCTTTTTCGGATAGCTCCACCGCTTGACGCAATTCCGCAGTCTTCCATTTATCAGGATCCAGCAGGACTGCCAGCGATTTTATCCCGCTTGCTTTATTTTCAAGAAAACTTTTGTAGATGCCTTTATCGGTCATTGCAACGCCAAAATACGAATAATAGAGATGTAAAAATGCAACTCGCTATCAACTCAACGATTCCTGTTCCTTCTTTCTTGCAAGATGGTTCACCACCATCCTGATATCGCCATAGTCAACTTCATTCCCGAATGTATTTTTCATGTCGGAATATCCAACAGGATTGGTTGCCAGATATTTTTCAATGCGCTGAATGGTTTCAGCGGGAAGCACTTCATGAACGTCAATTTCTCCCGATTGAATCCAGCGGGCGATATGCCCCTTGATGGTGGAAATTGCAAGGCTCCTCGCTGACGCGATGTCTTCCAGCTTCATCCCTTCCTTATACAATACAAGCGTGTCTTTGTAGGTGCCGCCTTTCTCCTTTTTCCCGGAGGTGACCGAAGTAATTGCTTGGGCCAGCGACTCACGGGTGTGTTTGGTCTCCCCCATAAAGAGCTTTTCATCCGAGAAATGAGCCTGATACAATTTTTCTAATTTATTCCAGAAGGTTTCCTCAAGCGCCTGTGCGTGGCGCACATACTTCTTCACGCGGCTTTTGAAAGCAAACTCCTGAATGTGCGTGTGCAGTGGCGCGATAAGATGGGTGAAAATATTCTCCGTAAAATATTCAATCGCTTTCCCGCAGCGCTGCTTCAGCCTTGCGATGTTTCCCGCATCCGCTGAGTATGCCGCAAGCAGGCGGTCCAATTCATTTTGAAATTTTTCAGAGGTGGAGATGATGTTTTCCGCTTGCGCTAACATTTTATCATGGAGATGCACCACCTTTTCTTTTTCCGGCAGGTCTTTCTCCAAAATGATTTCCTTCCAGTCGGCAATGGCGAGGCGCAATTTTTCAAACTCGTACAGCCTCCTCAACATGTGAGAGGCATATTCGGCTTTCGCATCTGCGAGGCTGTTCTTCAATTCACCAACGCTGTGATGGGCAACGGAAAATTCGGTGATGCGCTCGTCATTATGCAAGGCGCCCTGATGGATGAGAGAATGCAGCACGATGCCTTCGAGGGTACGGCAGCGGCTCAATGCAACATATACCTGGCCGGCAGCAAACGACTGTCCGGCATCAATAATCACTTTATCGAATGTAAGTCCCTGGCTTTTGTGGATCGTTACCGCCCACGCCAGCCGCAGCGGAAACTGGCTGAACGTGCCCAGATCATCCTTCCTGATTTTGTCCGATCCTTGTTCCACCGTGTAGCGGATATTCTCCCACGTCTCCCTTCGCAGCAGGAAATCTTCCCCGCTGTCATTGAAAGTTACCGTAATATCTCCTCCGTCAATTTTTTTCACCACCGCCAGCATCCCGTTGTAGTAGCGCTTTTCTTCAGCATCGTTCCTGATGAACATCACCTGCGCGCCTTCCTTCAACTGAAGGGTGTGCTCGCACGGATACATGTTTTCCGGGAAATCTCCTTCAATCATGGCTTCAAACGTGTGCAGCCTGCCCGTCAATCTGCGCAGCTCCTGCGTGTTGACATTGTCGGCTTTGTAGTTGTGGGTCGCCAGAAGGATGTATCCCTCTCCCGGTGAAGGCCTGAACACAGGATTATATCTTTTCTTCAACTGTTCAAAATCACTTTCTTCCAACTGGCGGTGGCGGATGTTGTTCAGAAGATTTAGAAACCGCTCATCGCTCTGGCGGTAGATGGTTTTCAGCTCAATCTCCACCGCATCGAGTTGCTTCCACACGTGCGCATCGAAAAAATAGGGACCTGAATAATAATTCCGCAGGATGTTCCACTCCGGCTCTTTAACAACAGGCGGCAACTGGTGCATGTCGCCAATCAGCAATACCTGCACTCCGCCAAAGGGCTTCTGGCTGCGCCTCACCGTGCGCAGGGCGAAGTCAACGGCATCGAGGATGTCGCTGCGCACCATGCTCGCCTCGTCAATGATGAGCAGCTCCATCTCGCGCAACACCGCCAGTTTTTCCTTCCTGAACTTCAGATGGTTCAGCAGCAGCTTGCGGTTGGTGACGAGGTTCATGTCGGCATAGTCGGACGTGGGGATGAACGAGGTGAGCGGCAGGTGGAACATGGAGTGGATGGTGACCCCGCCCGCGTTGATGGCGGCAACGCCCGTGGGCGCCACGATGACGAAGTTTTTTGCCGTTTTGCCGGCAATGCTTTTTAGCAACGTGGTTTTGCCGGTGCCCGCCTTGCCGGTGAGGAAGATGTGGCGGGCGGTGTTGAGCGCAAATTGCCCGGCAAGGTGGAGTTCGGGGTTTTCCATTGTCGTAAAAATAGAAGAAAGGCGCGGATTGTTTCCAACGAGAGGGTGGCGCGTACTTATCTCGTTTCTTCTGTGGCTCTGTTTGGTAGCGCCCGTTACAGGAGGGGCGGTTATCTATTGGCTTTTGCCCACGCGCAATGCAACTCTGGCGCGAGTCTGTAGCCAAGCTATGAGCGAAGCGACTCGTGCTTTCAAATCGTTATCTTTTATTTTAATGAAATTTTTACCGATTTCACGTGGCACGAGTCGCTTGCCCGCTTAAGCTTATGCTACAGACTCGCGCCAGTCAAGGGGCGAGAATGGCGCGTTGATTTCTGCGTGATTGCCTTCTCGTGCCATATTATCGTTCAGCCTAATGCAAGTTAATTATTTTACCGATTAGTTGGACACGAGAACCTTGCGCTCATGGCTTGGCTACATTCTCGCGCCAGTCGTGGGTTCCCTGAAGGAACCCACACACTGGCGCGCGTTTGTAACGCGTGCCCGGTTATGGCTTGATTCGTGGCAC
>CAZCXH010000121.1:0-15171 GCA_964502525.1 uncultured Chitinophagaceae bacterium | reverse complement strand
TGTCATTGAATAGCGCATCATTTAATGTATAGGTACGCATTTTTGCGATGAACCTAAAGTATTAAATAAGGTGATTTCCGATACCACCATAAGCCTGTTATTTTCCTCAAAGATAGGAAACGCATCTAATGAAGTAAAGTTTCAAAAAGCGCATTACCGGTTTGCGGCAGAAGCGGAGGCTTGCACTATTGCTGATGGCTCGTAACACATGCTTGGCTATAGCTTGACTCGTGGTACGCGATGCAATCGCGCGCCAGTTGCCGGGGAAGTTGCAACTTGCCGAAGGCAAGCCACAAGAAGGCTGGCGCTCAGCAAAGCTGCTCTTTTTATTTCCTTTTGTTTGCCACGCATTGAATGGTCGGATTTTATTTTCTCTCATTGTAAAGATCACTGAAATATCGCGCTTTCTGCCGCTCATTCCTATAGCCATAAATCTTTTCTCCGGTGAAACGGGGTTGTCCTTTGCCGGATAAACATCCAGCCTGTCATCTTCAAAAACAGAAAGGACTTCATCCAAATCTATCTTGCGAATGATTTTAACAATGCGAAGTTTTCTGAGATTTCCGAAGTCAAGTTCGAACTCAAGCATACCAAGGCTCAAGTTAGAAATTCTCCGCACATTTTAAGAAGACCAAGGTGCTCTTTTTATTACCGCATCCAAGTCTGGCCTGCGCTCCTGGCATCGCGCGAAGACTTGAATGAACTTCGGGGAAACTCGTGAAACCCTATAGATTACTTAAAATATAAACCGATAACGGCCAAAATAAGAACAGTAAAGAATCCGAAAACCCTGCGGATGATATCCACCTTGGCGTTGGCAAGGTCTTCTTTTGTGGCAAACACTCGTGTCTTGTCATTCAAATGCTTTTCGGCTTTTAGTTCCACGTATTCGGCAAGAGCTTTAGCCTGCTCCCGCCCGAGCTTTTCACTCAGGATATCGTAAAGGTCAATTTCGGATATGCTCATAAGAAAAATTTGATACAAAGATAGCAAACGCGCCTAATGAAGTAAAGTTTCAAAAAGCGCATTGCCGGTTTGTCTCAGAGGCGGAGGCTGAATGATGATAGGCTCAGGCGGATGCCTGCGCCAGATGCTTGCGCTATAGCCGGGAAGTTAGCGCCAAAAAGTTTTCACGGGATATGATTTGATGTTTTCATCGCTTGTAATAACTGTCAATTTTTCGGCTATTGACTGACAAACAATGGCTCTGTCAAACGGATCACGGTGGTTAAATTTCAATGCTGACAGATGAACCAAATGCTCAAAAGTAAGCGGCAGAATATCAATTTTATTGTCCGACAGCACTTTTGAAAGGCGGGTGAATTCTATGTCGAGTTGTAGTTTTTTGAGACTAAGCTTGATGGCAATTTCCCAAATGGAGGCGATGCTGACGTAACAGTTGTTGTCGAGATTTTTGATGGTGTCCCTTGTCTTTTTCGGCAGTTTCACGCTTCCACTTAAGAACCAAAGCAGCGCATGGGTATCAACCAAATAGTTCATTCCATATACTCTTTGAAATCGTCCAGGGGGGCGGCAAAATCCTTAGAGATTTTAATCTTGCCCTTCAACGCGCCAAATTTTCTTTCCCTGAGTTGTTTGGTTTTCAGTTTTTTTGACTTCAGGAATTTGATGAAATCGGCAACTTCTTTCCTGAGTTCTTCGGGAAGGGAGTGGAATTCGCTGTAAAGCTGAAGGTCGCTCATGAGTGTAAAGATAAAGAAAAGCAGTGATTGGATAGATAGCTTACGCAGGAAGACTTGGAAGAACGCGAGGTATTCGACCTTCCGGCAACCCGCCTAAGGCGGATGCCTCTATCAGCCATCACAAGTCTCCCTTCGGATGACTTGCGATAACAAAGGGGTTTTAAAATGCTCTAACAGCACGAATTAAAAACACATTGGTGGTTTTGTTTATAAGGCCGGATGCACCAGTGTTGAAATCGAAGTAGTATGCGTCCGTTGCATTCGCTTCCGTGCTTGACCACCATGTCCCTCTGCCCAATATACCATTCCCACCTATTGTTAGAGCTCTGTCCACATGGAAGCGGTTGTGGTATAAGAGGCTTAATTCATCAACGGAAGGTAAGTACCATTCTGGACCATAATTAGTTGTTACAAAATCTTTGGCAGGACTATTAGTCATCAAGTTTGAATTGTGTTTGCCATCCCAAGTCCGATCCGCATTTGTGGAACTTGCGGAAGTTTGCCATACTGCACCAGATGATTGTGTTTTGCCTGCTATTAATCCATGCTGCTTCCCAACACTGTCGGTGTAAATATAATATACAATACCTCCCATAGTGTCTTGTCCTAAGTAAAAGCTCCCGCCCGCACTTCCTGCAGTCTTCGCATATAAGGCATAAGGCACGCTTAATAATTGGCTCGATGATTGACCTCACCATATATTCGCGCGTTTCGGGCGTGTTTGGGTTTGCCAGCGGGCGCGTGTCGTCATAAGGCGGGAAATTGTCGGTGCCCAGCTTCGTCCACGTCATCGCGCCTTGCAGGCGGCTGTAAATGTTGGGCTGATTTTGAATAATCCCACCCCTACTGCCGGTAACCCCGTCCTGATTCCCGGCAATCCCGGGATAATTCTGAACAGCCCCGTCCTGATTCCGGTCAATCCCGTCCTTGCTCCGGTGAGGGCGGGGTGGATTCGCGGGATGAAACCGGAGTATATTAATTTTAAATATAATTGGGGGGCAGATTCAGTCCGGCAGGCAGCCTGCGGGCGGAAGGTTTATATATGAGCGGAAAACCGCATGGAGGCAAATGTGAAAAACATTTTCCGGAAAACAAAGCATTTCCCGTTAAAAATTTTTGGATTACGGAAATGAGCCTGCATGTTTTTGCGGAGGAGGCAAAAGGTGTTTCAGTCGTAGTGATACTGTATCTGCACGAGAGTATTACAATATTGTCGTCCTTAATTTCATAAACAAGCCTGTGTTCGTCAGTAATCCTCCTTGACCATTTGCCTTTAAACTGATGCTTCAATGGTTCCGGCTTGCCAATTCCGGCAAAGGGAGTCCTGGAGATATCCGTGACTAAGGCGATAATTCTTTTCAATATTTCAGGATTCGAAATCCTCCATTCCTCCAAATGCTTTAAAGCGCTGGCGCTGAAGGTACGGTTTTCATCCGTTCATTTCGGATTGTATTTCTGTATGAATTCCGAAACGCTCATGGTTGCGCTGTCGCCTGATTCGATTTCGGCAAGAGATTGTTCCAGGTGCTTTTTATTGGCAGCGGATGCAAGCAAATAATCCGTTTCATCAATGACTTCTGAAATTACTATTTCGATATTTTTATTTTTAAAAGCCAGTTGAATGGCTTTCAGGATATCAGGAGTCAATTCATTGACGTTCAGCCTTAACGAGGTGGTCATTTTTATTGTATTTCATCACAATTAAAGAAAAGCTCCTGCATTTTTCTTTCCGCTGTTTACTCCTGCACCTTTATTTTATCAACTTCCGAAATGCCTGATAAAATTTCAATATTGATCCCATCCGACAAGCCGGTTTGCACTTCGCGCTTTTCAAATTGCTGTTCGCCTGTTTCAACTTCCACCTGTTTTTTGTCGCCATCCACCAGCAGGTCGCGCTCCATGATGGCCATCACGCTGTCGCGGCTGGCGATGATGATGTCGGCATTGGCGCTGTAACCCGAGCGGATCATCGCGCTGTCAATCTCCGTCATCGCTGCTTTGATCTGAAACTGGATGGTGCCCTCTTCATCCATGCCTTTCGGGGCGATGTATTCCAGCTTGGCATTGAATTTTTTCTCCTCGATGGCGCCCACAGTGATTTGCAGATCCATGCCTTCGTGCAACTTTCCCACTTCCGACTCATCCACCTTGCCGTCAAATATCAGATCGTTCATATCCGCAATAAATGCGATGGTGGTGCCGCTGTTGAAGTTGTTGCTCTGGATCACCTGCTCGCCTTCTTTCACGGGCACATCGAGAATCATCCCCGAGATGGTGGCTTTCACCAGCGTGGTGGTTTGCGTTTGCTTTTTTGAAACGCCCTCGCGCAGCAACTGCAGATTGTTTTCCGCAGCATCTTTTTCTTCCAGCGAGCGCTCGTATTCAAACAGGTAGCCGTTGTATTCCGCTTCGGATATTACTTTTTCATAAAATAGCTTTTCCCTGCGTTCCTTTTCGATGCGCGTTTCATCCACCCTGATTTTCGCCTGCTTCAGCGCTGCTTCGGCATTGCTCAGCGAGAGGTCATCTGGAATCACTTTTATTTTTGCCACCACGCTGCCCGCCTTCACCGATTGCCCTGCTTCGATATACAGTATTTCAATAATGCCTGAAATCTGCGGCTTTAGCTCCACTTCCTTCCGCGGGATGATGGAGCCGTTGGCAACAGTCTTTTTAACGATGTTCGTTTTGAAGGGCTTGGTGGTGGTGTAGGTAATGGGATCTTTATTGCTTTTCTTATACAGAAAATATCCAACATAGCCGAACAGCGCCAAAAGTCCGGTGATGATGACGATACCGATGATGTTTTTCATTCTTTTTTTTAGATGTTTTTAAAAAATAAATCCGAAAACCGCGGAGGAGCACGGAGAAAAGACAGCACGCAGCGGTAAAGGAGGAAATCCTTTCTCTGTTTCCTCTGCGGAACCCTCTGCATCCTCAGCGGTTTTTTGTATTTTCATTCGGTTCGTAAAGCGGTTATCGTATTGATGTTCACCGCCCGCATGGCAGGCATCAGCCCCGCCAGCGTGCCGGTGATAATCAAAATAATCGTTGCCGTGATAGCGGTGCCGAATTCAATGCCCGGACTGAGAAAAAATCCCGGATCGCTTTCCGATGAGCTGATCCAATGGCTCATGCCTTCTAAAATCGCCACGCCTGCCGACAGCCCGAGCCATCCTGCAAGAAACGTAAGAAAAAGCGACTCCTGCATGATCATGATGATGATGGAGAGGGGAGTGGCGCCCATCGCTTTGCGTATGCCGATTTCCTTGGTGCGCTCAGTGACCACAATCAGCATGATGTTGCTCACCCCGATACCGCCAGCGAGCAGCGTTCCAAGCCCCACCCACCAGATGAACGCCCTGATGCCGGTGAACAGTCCCATGTATTTTTTCGCTTCGTCTTCCGCATTGAACGAGCCGATGGCGCGCGTGTCGTCCTGCGCGATGTGGTGGCGTGAGGCGAGCAGTTGCCTCACTTTCTTCTCAGCCAGATTTGCAGACACTCCGGGAGCGGATGTGAGCGCAAACCAGCCAAGCTTGTCGCCAAAGTTGAAGGCTTGCTGAAAAGTGGTGAACGGGATGAAAATCGTGCGCCTGTCGCGGTCGGCATCATCGCCCCTTGATTTCAGCGACTTGAAGATGCCAACCACCTGAAAAAAAACGCCTTTGATCTTGACATATTCTCCAATAGGATTCTCATCCGGATCAAACATTTCAGCCGCCACCTGCCCGCCAATCACACATATCTTTCTTTTTTCATTGATGTCATTGTCATTGAGGTATCGCCCGCTGATGATCTCCAGCACCTCGATTTGCCGGTATTGAGGATAGTCGCCCATCACCTGGTAGTTGCCCTTCTTGTGGTTGCGCGAGATGTTGTTGGCATCGCGCCATCCACCCAGTTGCGTTCTGGGCGCAACGATTCCCGCTTCGGGAACCTGCGCTTTGATGGCTTCGTAATCACCGTTGCGAAACTCATAGAACCTTCCGGCCTTCAGCCCTTTGCAGGGCTTTGTGGTTTTCTGCGGCCACATGTAGATGCTGTTCACTGCGAACCCCCTGAAATTGTGCTCCACTCCGTTCTTCAGGCCGTTGCCGGAACCGAGGAGAAGCACCAGCATCATGATTCCCCAGAACACGCCAAGGGCAGTGAGGGCAGTCCGCAACTTATTACGGGCGATGGTGGAGAAAATTTCAATCCATTTATCCATATCAAACATTCCTGATTCGATGATTCGTTAATTCGATGATTCGCTGATTTGGCAATTCGATAATCTGGCAATTCGGTGATAGGCTATGAATTTCATTTTAATTATCAAATCATCGAATTATCAAATTACCGAATTATTCTTCACGTATTGCCGACACCGGTTTTATCAAAGCCGCTTTCACCGCTGGAATCAGCCCGGCAAGGCTTCCCGCGAAAATCAAAATGACGGTGGCGATGATGGCGGTTGAAAAATCAACTTCAGGATTGCGGAAAAATCCCATCTCCATTTGGAATCGGGAAGCGCCATAGTTAATAAGCTCCAGCAATCCGATTCCGGCAACCAATCCCAAGTATCCTGATACCAATGTGATGAGCACTGATTCCTTCATAATCATGCTGACAATGGAAAAAGGCGTGGCGCCAATCGCTTTGCGTATGCCAAATTCCTTTGTGCGCTCCCTGACGGAAATCGTCATGATATTGCCGACACCCACGATGCCAGCTATGATGGTGAGAATGCCAACGCCCCAAACGAAAATCCTGATATTGCGGAACAGATTGGTGTATTTGATAAACTCTTCCATGCTGTTATGAACTCTGATGGCGGCAATATCATCCGGAGAAACCGAATGTCTTTCAGCAAGCAGCCTGCGGATAAAATCTTCTTTTGTTTTTGCTGCTTCGACATCCAGGGTAAGCGTGGTCATGGATATTTGCTGAACCTGGTTGATTTGGCTGAAAACCTTTTGACCGGTGCTGATGGGAATGTACATCCTGCGCTGGTCCCAGTCGCCTCCTTTGTCTTTGAACGTGCCGATGACAAGAAAAGGCACTTTACCGATTAAAATATATTCCCCGATGGGGTTTTGCTCTTTGAAAAGCTGCTCTACAACGAGGTTTCCGAGCACCGCCACTTTTTTTGATTCCCTCACATCATCATCATTCAGGAAACGTCCGCCCGTAATTTCCAGGTTTTCAAGATAGCGGTAGCCGGGGTGGCATGACATCACCGAAAAGCTGGATGTTTCATTCTTGTAAGTGATATTGCTCACTTCCCACATGTTGTTTCGCGTGGTGACATGCTCAACGCCCGTCACTGAATTTTTCACCAGCTCATAATCTTCGTTGGTAAAATAAATGCGCCTGCCGGGCGACATGCCCGCGTAGGCAATGGATGTTTTGCCTCCGTTCACCCAAATGCTGTTGACGGCATCCTTCTCGAACTCATCGCGCACGCCATTTTGCAGGCCATTTCCGAATCCGAGCAGCATAATGAGCATAAAGATTCCCCAGGCTACGCTGAATGCAGTAAGAAAGGTGCGAAGCTTGTTTTTCCGGATCGTGTCAAATATTTCAAGCCAACTGTCGAACATTATGGGTTTAAAGTTAAGGGCAGTTCTAAAAGTTTTACCACTTACTCCCTCTCCATTTGGAGATCGCCTATGCACACAAGTTTCTGGAATATACGTCAGGCAAGGATTTGCTTCATGTTAATATTAGGACTCTTGCGAAATTAAATTTTAGCATTTTCATCATCACTCGGGATTCTAACCCGTCAGAGGCGGGTGTCATTATTATAGGAAGAAATAAACAAGAATAGCGCCTTGAACCCCGAAGGGGTGACATAAATAACCTATTATTGGATGTTTAGGATGTTTAGGGTGTTTGGGTACGGATTTTTGCGATGAACCTAAATTATAATCTTAAGCAGTTTGATTCGAAGCAAGCACAACAAAAAAAATGTTCTGATAAACCTGTTTGTATCTGCCGTTGCATTGTTTGTTGGCTTAACGGTGGCGGAATTTTACTTCAGGATGAAGGATAAGCAGCCGATTTTGGGTGAGTTACCTTTTTTATACAGTCCGCTTGACCCGGAACTGAAAGCAAAGGTTGACTCGGCTTCTTTTAATTTGTCGAAAGAACACGGGATTGCCGCAGATATCGCATCCCTGTACCAATTTAACCCCATCCCCGGAACCCATGGAACAAGAGACAGCATCCGGTTTGTTTCAGACGATGCAGAGAGGAACTCCGTTGAGATGAGAGTTTGGAATAAGAACTTTTTATCGCAGGTGTATTGTGACGAAGAAAGACGTTCTTACTTCTCCGAATTAACATACCACCAGCAATCTCTATATGTTTTCAAGCCTTATGACAGCACTTATCACCCGGTTTATAGATATTTCCCCAACAGCGCAAGCTCCCTGAAATCAAATAAATTAAGATTCAACGGTTTTGGATGGGGAGGCGATTCCATATCGTTTCTTAAGCCGGACAATACCGTCAGAATGGCTTTTTTAGGAGCATCCACATCGCAGTCCAGCGGATGCGACTTCGCATATACCGACTATATCGGGTGTTGGCTGAACGAGTGGGCGCGTCAAAAGGGCATTCATGTTCATTTTGAAATAATAAACGCAGCAAGGATAGCGCAAAACTCTTCTGATTTCCTGGCGATCATGAAATATGAAATCGCGCCTGTTGAGCCGGATATGGTCATCTATTATGAAGGAAGAAACCAGTTTTCAACCGAAGATGCTTCCTGCCCCTGCCTTGTATATGATGCTGTTGCTTCTTCTTTGCTGAGGGCATTGCGGAAATATGCTTTAGTGAGAAGAATTGTTTCGCTGGGCAATATTGACATTTTGCAAATAATAGAAAATCGAAAAACCTTAAAAAATAAATTTTCGAAGAGAGTTCTCATTTCGGACCCTGATATCAATTCCCCGTATCTGCCACTTAACCTTCCTGATATTTTAGCCAACCTTGATTCGATAAAAGAATTGAACAAGGAGATAAGCAGCACATTCGCAGTGTGCTCATTTGCGATGTTTACTAATGAAGAAATCTTGTCTGAAAGTTTAAGGTATGGCGCATCCTATTCCTATTGGATGCATAGCGTGGGTCCAATGCGATTGAAGAATATCGCGCAGCTGAATGATTTTCAAAACCGGGTTTTCAGCAAGTATTGTGAAAATAATAACGTAAGGTTTATTGATGTGGCAAAAAATCTGACCCGCTTGCCGGAAGGTTTTCTTGACGGCATTCATCTGCATTGTGATGCGATGAAGTATCATGCCTGGATTGTGTTCTTAGACCTTCTTCCCTTTGTTGAAGGACAAATTACCAATGGCGCTTTACCCAAAAAATCTTCTCAAAGATTTACCTCGCATCCTTATCTTAGCGACTCTTTCGAAAAGGTTTCGCTACCGTATAAATGCAATTGATCCATCAGGAGGATCATTGCAAAATCCATAGAAGCATTGTACTGAACTGCAAAGGACGGTACCTGCCCGTTTGACGGATATCCTATGAAGGAGTCCGGAGTTCTTCGAGCCGATCATGGTTTGCTTTTCGCACTTGCTTCGGGATTTATCTCCCTTCTAAATTATTTAGCTTTGCCCGCATGAAGAAACGGTTGCTCTGCGGAATATTGTTAGTGATGGCTTCTGCGGTTTCCGCTCAGGATTTTCTCGCTAAAAACGAATATTTCTTCAGCCTCACCAATCGCATGGACCTGATGGTGGTGCAGGACCCTGCGGAAAAGGCGATGTCGCTCGGCATTGTTTTTCAATGCGGTTCATTAACCGAAAGAGACGCCTTTCACGGATTGTCTTACATCTACGAGAAGATAGTGAACAAACGGCTGATCGAACAACTCCGGAAAAATATTCCCGAACATGAAGATTCTTCTGCGGTTTCCATTTTTACGGAAACCACATACGAGTATGTTTCCATCCGCTTGATTTTTCCCAGAAGCCGCCTGGAAAAAGTGCTGCAGATAGTTCATCAAACTGTTTCATTGCCTTTTTCGGACAGCGAGATAAAAGAAGCGGCTGATTTGTCGAACAGCGAGTACCAATACAGGCTTCTGGATCCATCGTCAGGATTGGCTCAGAAAATAGGCCAGGCCCTTTGGGAAAACGATTACAAGAAGCGAACGACTATCACCGAATGGAATGATTCTACAATGGCGCTCATACCCGATAAAATCAGCAATCTGCGGGAAAGATATTTCTGCCCGGGAAACTGCTTCATGGTCATCAAAGGAAACATAGAGCAAAAATCAACATACGACCTCGTTGACAAAACTTTTCAAGATTGGAAACGCTGCACCATCAATCCCTTCACGCGCTTTCCGGCTCCGAACTACCGGTTAATCCTTCATTCCATGCAGTTGATAGACGAGAATCCCGGAACGCAGGCTCCCTTTTTCAGAATAGCTTATCCTGGACCGAACACCTACGAAGACAGGCGGAGCAACTACTGCGCCCTGGTTTTATCGGGAATCATTTCAAGCCCTGCCTCAAAAATTCACCGCTACCTTGCGGATAGCTGCGGACTTGCTTCGGTCAGCCTCCACAACGACCTCGCAAAATATATCAGCCAGATTACGTTTGAATTGACCCCGGAGGAAAATGATATCGCTTCTGGTTACGAATGTTTTCACGCATTCCTCACCGGAGCAAGTGACAGCATTTTTGGCGAGGACGAACTTAATCTTGGCAAAGAGTCTGTGATTGCAAACTACCGTGCCAGGCGGTCAGGCCAGGAGCATGTTTCTCAGATCATCAAGTTCTGGTCGAGCGTAACGCTGAATGATTACAGCACTTTCGAAGACAGCATCCGTTCAGTTACTACGAACGACATGATGAATCTGTTCAACAAATATTTCTACAAAAGGCATTATGTTGCCGGCCTTTCCATCCGGCAGGAAGCGAGGAACAGCACAGGAGTTGACAGCGTGTTCACTCCCACCGGTGGTGAAATCAGCTCCTACCGCATCAATTTTCTGAAAAACTCTGCAGCTTTCTCCGGCAAAAGCGATGACAGCACGTTTAACAGCCTCGTACAATTTCTGAAAATCAATCCTGAATTAGTGATAAAAGTGAACGGTGTGTGCCACAAGGACGAACTGCTGAAGGTAAGCGACAAAGCCATGCTTGAGTGGGTAAATGCCCTGGGCGGCCAGTTTATCTTAAATCCGCCCAGCCTCATCAAAAAAAAGAAATTCAGGCTGGATGTTTACCGTTCCATGACGCTCATTAAAAAGCTAACCGAAGCGGGAATTGATTCCAGGCGATTGTCCGGCACCGGCAATCTTGCAAGGGCTGCCGGTGAAACGGAGCCCTTTCAATATGCGCACTTCAGCCAGGTAATTACAAACCGGTAGTCAATTGAACAGCGTCTTCAATTCTTTTGCCTCATGAGGCTTCATCCTTCCTGCAAGCACAAGGCGCAGGTCCCTTCTCTTTAACGCCCCATCGAACATTGTTTTTTCATCATCTGTTTCAGGAACTATCGCAGGCACAGCTTTCGGATGCCCGTTGCTGTCGAGCGCGACAAACGTGTAAAATGCTTCGTTGCACTTATACCTTGTTCGCGAAGGCAGATTTTCAGCCCACACATCAATGAAGCATTCCATGGACGTGCGAAAAACACGCGTGACCTTTGCCTTAATGGTCACGACATCTCCCAGTTTGATCGGGTTTTGAAACGAAACGTTATCAACCGAAACAGTGACTACCGTTGAATGGGCATGCTTTCCGCAACTGATGGCGGAAGCGATGTCCATCCAGTGCAGAATTTTCCCCCCGCGCAGGTTCCCAAGCGTATTGGTATCATTGGGCAAGACGATCTCCGTCATGATGGTTTCGGAATCTTTGGGATGCTTCTGGATCATTAATTTTGTTTAAGCCAAAGTTAGATGTTAGATATTAGATGTTAGATGTTAGATTTGAACGTTCTTAGGCATTTCCAACATTCCAACATCTAACAGCTATAGCTCAACTTTCATGAAAAACACATTTATCCTTGCCGTCATCGCGCTGATGTTCTCTTCTTGCAGCAAAGTGTCGCAGAAAAGGCTTGAAGGAACCTGGATCGTTAAGGAGATAAAGGAAATTCCATCTGATTCGCTGGACTCCTGGCACAATCTCCTCGATACCAATCAGGTGAAAATTATTTTTTATGAGGAAGGAACTGTCGAAACATATTTTTTGAAAAACGATGTTGTTACTGATTTGTCCACCGGAACCTATCAGCTCTCGGAAGATGACGAAACCCTTGTAATTGATGACTCCAGCGCTATTTTCAATTCCCAGGGCATATCCCTGAAGATTGCCGATTTGCACAGAAAATCCATGACGCTGGAAGGGCCTTATTATCTCAAATTTATCTTTCCATCGGCAAGCGCAGATGCTTTTGCCACGCTGCGCTGGAAATTGGAAAAGTAATAACACTTGTTTCTTCAACTGGTTTCCAGCGCATAGTCCTTCAATTCCGTTGCCAGTTCCCTGCCGAGATAGCTTTCAACAAGGTAATGCAGAAGGTAGATCAGAGGCGTCAGCAGAATCGCCATGACGAACTTGTAGATGTAGTTTTTCACTCCTATCGCCAGCACGAGCGGCAAATCCCAGCCTGCCCCGATATAAAACGCGATAAAGAGCACTACGAAGCTGTCAATGAACTGTGACACGAACGTTGAACCTGTCGCCCTCAGCCAGATGCTCTTTTCACCCGTAACTTTTTTCAGCCGGTGAAACACAGACACGTCCACAATCTGCCCGATCAAAAAAGCAACGAGCGAGCCGATGATGATCCAAAGCCCCTGCCCGAAAACCAACCTGTAGGCATAGTCAAAATCGCTCACCTTCAAGCGTATCACCTCCTGCTGCGCTGCCGGCAATTGTGGATTGATGTGTGATTGGGGCCACCATTCGGCAGGCACCGTGCTGATGCCCATGTAAAACATCAGGAAGGCATAGGAAATCAACCCGACCGTCAAAAACGAAAGCAGCCGCACTCCCCTTTTCCCATAATATTCATTGATAATATCAGTAAGCACAAATACAAATGGCCACAGCAGCACCCCAGCCGTCAGATCGAAGGACTGCTCCCTTCCGAAAATCATCATCCTCATCGGCCCGAAGCCCAGTGTGCGCTCCAGTGAAAATATCTTCACCCCGATAAACTCAGCCACCAGCGCATTCGCGATGAAAAAACCTCCGAGGAAGATGAAAAGCCTGCTCGATTTGTTGTGAACGACTTTGACGTTTTCCATCCGCCTGTAAAATAGCCAAACCTGTCAGGTTTCCAAAATCTGACAGGTTTATTGAGGTTAACCAATGTACTTTTGCCCGATGCAAGTTGAAATCTACACCGATGGCGCAGCGCAGGGTAATCCTGGTCCCGGAGGATATGGCGTCATTTTGAAATATGGCAGCCATGCAAAAGAACTTTCCGGAGGCTACCGCCTCACCACCAACAACCGCATGGAACTGATGGCGGTGATAGCCGGGCTGGAAGCGCTGACAAAAGACAGGCAAGACGTGCTCGTGGTTTCCGACTCAAAATATGTCGTGGATGCCGTGGAGAAAGGATGGCTGTTCGATTGGGTGAAAAAAGGGTTCAAGGGCAAAAAGAACAAAGACCTGTGGCTGCGCTTTCTCGATTCATACAACAAACATAACGTTCGCTTTGAATGGATCCGCGGCCATAACAACCACCCCTACAACGAGCGCTGCGATGAGATGGCGGTGGCTGCCGCGCAGGGAGGACATCTGCACGTTGACAGGGGGTATGTTTCGGAGATTTGAGCAAACCGGCAACCGAGCTATGATGATGTCCGTTTCCGTCATTTCACGCATGGGCTTTTTTCACACCTTCTGGAGAGAAAAGGGATGAAGCGATAAAAAGAGCAATTTTCAGAACTACCCTTAACGGATTAACGAATAACTGATGATGGATGATGGATGATGGATGATGAATACGCAACTAACAATTAAAATACCGGCACCGTTTCCACAATGCCGGCACTGGCGCTGCTCGCAGAGGGCTCCGGCATATCCGCAAACAGCTTCAGGATGTTTGCCGCCACGTCACGGTAACACTCGGCAGGCGTACGCGTGTTGAGGTACGTATATTGCTTGAAGTTGGGGATGTGCACATCGAGCACGGGCGTATGCAGGCGCTCCAGCGCATCATACACCGTTTCGTGCGCCATCAGGAAGTGCACCCGGTTGGCGAGCAGCACCACCTTCAGGTTAGGGCGCTCCAGCCTCACCTGCGCAATATCGTTCAGCGTGCTTTCCGACACCATCACCTCCACCTCCGAAAGGCTTGTGGGCACCACCACAATGTCGCTGTTGGCGCTGATGCTGCGCACGGCTTCGGTGCTCATGTTGGCAGTTCCGTCAACAATCACCACGTCAATCATGTTTTTACGAAACGCCTTGATGAGCCTTTCAGCGGTATGCTCCTCGGTCTGCATCAGTTCGGGATACCTCCCGCCTCCCTCGCCACTCGTTTCAAGCTCCCGCATGCGCACGTGGCTCAACGAGTAGTTGGTATCTGTCTCCATCAGCGTCACCTCAAAACCCATCTCCCGCAAAGCAGTGGCAGTGTTGATGGCGCTTGTTGTTTTACCGGTGCCGCCCTTCCGGTTGATAAAGGACACAACTTTGGTCATGGCGCAAGGCTTTTTATTTAAAATTGACCAGGCATATTTTAAATTGCCCTTTGAGTTATTAACATGCCAAATCTTGATAACTCTAATTCGATAATTCCGTTATTTGATATGAGGGCGGACGTCCGCCTCAGGGGAGAAGAAAATGGCGGAGAGGATAACAAAGAGTACCAATGTAAAAATCCCGGCATGTTTCATCACACCGGGATTTATTCAACGCCATCATGGCACACTTTTATTTCACAAGCAGCAACTTCCTGTTTTCCACGTTTCCTGATTCCGTGATCACGCGGTAGAAATACATTCCTGCCGGGATTGATTCCGCCCGGAACTTGTATTGCTGCGGCTCGTTGGCTTTGACGCTTCCCTCAAACAGCAAGCTCACAATCCTGCCTTCAAGGTTGGCTATCTCCACCTTCACGCGGGAATCATGCCTGAGCGACAGCCCTATGGTCACATCCTCGCTGAACGGGTTGGGATAAGCCGTTATATTAACTTCATTTTCTTCCCTCTCAAGACTGCTACCATCGCTGTTGTCGCCAGATTCTTTGTTGGCGGTATTGTCGCAATTATCCGTTGTGATGGGCACATTATAACACCGCCCTTTGTTGCACCAGTCTTTGGTGCAGGCATCATGGTCATTGCAATCAGATGTCCGTGTGCATGAGTTATTGTTGTTGTTATTGTTATTGTTATTGTTGTTAGTGTTGTTGTTATTGTTGTTATTGTTGTTATTGTTGTTATTGTTATTGTTATTGTTATTGTTATTGTTATTGTTATTGTTATTGT
>CAZCXH010000120.1:0-15317 GCA_964502525.1 uncultured Chitinophagaceae bacterium | reverse complement strand
TCAAAGCACCTGCATCAACCTCAAGCCGATAGTGAGCAAGGGAGATAAGGTGAAAAAGGGGCAGATTCTGTGCGAAGGCTTTGCCACGCAGGGAGGCGAACTGGCGCTCGGTCGCAACCTTATGGTTGCCTTCATGCCATGGAAGGGTTACAATTTTGAAGACGCCATCGTGATCTCCGAAAGAATGGTGAAGGAAGATGTTTTCACCTCGATTATTGTCGAAGCCTATGAACTGGAAGTGAGGGATACCAAATTAGGAGAAGAAGAACTCACTGCCGATATTCCCAACGTGAGCGAAGAGGCGACCAAAGACCTTGATGAAAATGGTATCATCCGCGTTGGCGCCACTGTGAAGGAAGGCGACATACTCATCGGAAAAATCACCCCTAAGGGAGAATCAGACCCCACACCGGAGGAAAAGCTTTTGCGCGCAATCTTTGGCGACAAAGCCGGTGACGTGAAGGATGCCTCGCTGAAAGTTCCACCTTCCGTGGAAGGCGTTGTTATCAATACCCAGCTTTTCTCGCGAGCCAAGAAAGACAAGACTTTGAAGAACAAGGAAAAAACGCAGATCGAGAAGCTGGATAAGGAACATTCAAAAAACCTTGCAGCGCTCCAGGAAATTTTGGTGAAAAAACTGATGGAATTGCTGCAGGGGAAAGCCTCCAATGGAGTTAACAATACCTTCAAGGAAGAGCTCATTGCCAAAGGCACAAAGTTTTCTCCGAAGATTCTTGCAGGAATTGAATACGACAACATTGACCCGAATGAGTGGACCTCAGAAGCGAAAACCAACAAGCTGGTAAGAACGCTTCTGCACAATTACAAGCTGAAAGTCAACGAGGAAGTGGGAAGATATAAGCGTGAAAAATTCAACATCAGCATTGGCGATGAATTACCCTCAGGTGTGCTGAAACTGGCGAAGGTTTATCTCGCCAAGAAGCGGAAGCTGAAAGTGGGCGACAAGTTTGCCGGTCGTCACGGAAACAAGGGTATCGTTGCCAAGATCGTTCGTGCGGAAGACATGCCGTTCCTCGAAGACGGAACACCGGTTGACATTGTGCTTAACCCGCTTGGTGTGCCTTCGCGCATGAATCTCGGCCAGATTTACGAAACCGTTCTCGGCTGGGCAGGGAAGAAACTCGGAGTGAAATACTCCACCCCGATTTTTGACGGAGCCACGATTGAAGAAATCGAAAAGGAAATCGAAAGAGCCGGATTGCCGCGCCTCGGACAGACGTATCTCTATGATGGCGAAACAGGCGAGCGCTTCCACCAGAAAGCAACTGTCGGAATCATCTATATGATTAAGCTGTCACACATGGTTGACGACAAGATGCACGCACGCTCCATCGGTCCTTACTCGCTCATCACGCAGCAGCCGTTGGGTGGTAAAGCGCAATTCGGTGGTCAGCGTCTCGGGGAAATGGAAGTGTGGGCGCTCGAAGCCTATGGCGCTTCCAACATCCTCCAGGAATTGCTGACCGTGAAGTCAGATGACATTGTGGGCAGGGCGAAAGCATACGAGTCAGTTGTGAAGGGCGACAATCTCCCGAAGCCGGGCATTCCCGAATCATTCAACGTATTGGTTCACGAATTGCGCGGCTTGGGCTTGGAATTGGACTTTGTATAACATAAACCTGTCAGGTTTTAAAAACCTGACAGGTTTAAACTTTAGACATTAAACTTTAAACTAAGGATAAATGCCATTTGCAAAACAAAACAAATTCAACCCGAATTTTTCCAAGATCATTCTGAGACTCGCCTCTCCCGATGACATCCTGGAGAAGTCTTACGGTGAAATAAAAAAGCCGGAAACCATCAACTACCGCACCTACAAGCCTGAAATGGACGGCTTGTTCTGCGAAAGGATTTTCGGCCCCACCAAGGATTTTGAATGTTACTGCGGAAAATATAAACGCATCCGTTACAAAGGCATCGTGTGCGACCGCTGTGGTGTGGAAGTGACGGAGAAAAAAGTGAGAAGAGAGCGCATCGGGCACATCAAACTTGTGGTGCCGGTGGTGCATATCTGGTATTTCAAATCGCTGCCCAATAAAATCGGTTACCTGCTTGGAGTATCCTCCAAAAAGTTGGAATCCATTGTTTACTACGAAAGGTTTGTGGTGATCCAGATCGGTGCGGCTTCCGAGTTCACCGATGTGAAGGGCAACAAGATTGAAAACCTGTCGCTGCTTACCGAAGAAGAATACCTGGAAATCCTCGAAAAGCTTCCCAAGGAAAATCAGCACCTCGATGATGCAGACCCGAACAAGTTTATCGCGAGGATGGGCGCAGATGCAGTGAAGGACTTGCTCACGCGCATCAAGCTTGACGATCTGTCTTACCAGTTGCGCAATGCAGCAGCCACAGAAACATCGCAGCAAAGAAAGGCGGAAGCGCTCAAAAGGCTTAGCGTGGTTGAATCATTCCGCGAAGCGAATCAGCATACGGAAAACAAGCCCGAATGGATGATCGTGCAATACCTGCCGGTCGTTCCACCGGAATTGCGTCCGCTGGTTCCGCTCGATGGCGGCCGTTTCGCAAGCTCTGATCTGAATGACCTCTACCGCAGGGTGATAATCCGCAACAACCGTTTGAAGCGGCTCATCGAAATCAAGGCTCCTGAAGTGATCCTCCGCAATGAGAAACGCATGTTGCAGGAAGCTGTTGACTCCCTGTTCGATAATTCAAGGAAATCAAATGCCGTGAAAGCTGAAGGCGGACGGGCATTGAAATCGCTCAGCGACATTCTGAAAGGAAAGCAGGGACGCTTCCGTCAAAACCTGCTTGGAAAGCGCGTTGACTATTCAGGTCGTTCAGTTATCGTTGTAGGTCCTGAACTGAATCTCCACGAATGCGGCTTGCCGAAAGACATGGCTGCCGAACTGTTCAAGCCATTCATTATCCGCAAGCTGATTGAAAGAGGGATAGTAAAAACCGTAAAGTCAGCAAAGAAACTGGTGGACCGCAAGGAGCCTGTTATCTGGGATATATTGGAAAATATTCTGAAAGGTCACCCTGTATTGCTGAATCGCGCCCCTACCCTGCACAGGCTCAGTATCCAGGCATTTCAGCCGAAACTGATCGAAGGCAAAGCCATCCAACTGCATCCGCTTGTTTGCACGGCATTCAACGCTGACTTTGACGGTGACCAGATGGCGGTGCATGTCCCGTTGAGCTACGCAGCTATTCTGGAAGCGCAACTGCTGATGCTTTCAGCGCACAACATTCTCAATCCGCAGAACGGCTCGCCCATCACCCTTCCATCGCAGGACATGGTGCTTGGGCTTTACTATCTCACGAAAGGAAGGAAGAGCGTTGGAAAAGAAAAAGTGCGCGGGGAAGGAAAAGCATTCTATTCAAAGGAAGAAGTGATAATCGCTTTCAATGAAGGAAAGCTTGATCTCCATGCCTTCGTCAGGTTGAGGGCAAAAATAAAGACTGAACAAGACGAATTTGAAGAAAAACTTATTGAAACAACCGTTGGAAGAGTATTGTTCAATGAAGCTGTTCCTGAGCAAGCAGGTTATATTGACAAACTTCTCACAAAGAAAGCCCTCGGACAAGTTATCACTTTTATTATCGCGCAAACCAACGTTCCGAGAGCCGCTCAGTTCCTGGATGAAATCAAGAACCTCGGGTTCAGGTGGGCGTTCCGGGGAGGGTTGTCTTTCAATCTTACTGATCTCATCGTGCCCAAGGAAAAAACCACCCTTCTTGAAAAGGCGCAGAAAGAAGTTGACCAGGTGATGGAAAATTACGAGCACGGCTTCATCACCAACAACGAACGCTACAACCAGATCATTGATATCTGGACAAGGGTAAATACCAAGCTGACCGAAACTGTCCTTGAGCATCTGAAAAACGATCAGGGCGGATTCAATTCCGTGTATATGATGCTTGATTCCGGAGCTCGCGGTTCCAAGGAGCAGATCCGCCAGTTGGGCGGAATGAGAGGTCTTATGCAGAAGCCGAGAAAGTCCGGCTCCACCGGTGCTGAAATTATCGAGAACCCGATTCTCGCTAACCTCAAGGAAGGCTTGTCGGTGTTGGAATACTTCATCTCCACGCACGGTGCGCGCAAAGGTCTTGCCGACACCGCGCTGAAAACCGCTGATGCCGGCTATCTCACCAGAAGGCTTGTTGACGTGGCACAGGATGTAGTTATCACGGAAGAAGATTGCGGAACGCTGAGGGGAATTTCAACATCGGCATTGAAAGACAACGAGGAGGTGGTAGAACCTCTTTATGACCGCATCCTCGGGCGTGTTTCTCTGTATGATATTGAAGATCCCGTTACCGGAAAGCCCATCGTGAAAGCCGGGCAGGAAATTGACGAAACCATCGCAACGCAAATTGAAAACTCATCCATTGAAACCGTTGAAATACGATCCGTGCTTACGTGCGAAACGAGGCAAGGCGTATGCGTAAAATGCTATGGAAGAAATCTTGCTTCCAACCGCATGGCTCAGAAAGGTGACGCGGTCGGCATCATTGCAGCACAGTCCATCGGTGAGCCTGGCACGCAGCTTACCCTCCGTACATTCCACGTGGGCGGTGTTGCGGGCAACGTTGCCACTGAATCGCAGTTGCAGGCCAAGTTCGATGGCGTTCTTGAATTTGACGGAGTGAAAACCGTAAAGAGCGAAACGGAAACCGGTGAAAAGCAAACAAAGATCATTGGCAGAACAGGTGAAATAAAAATTAATGATCCGAAGACCGGTAAGAACCTGAGTACCAACAACGTTCCATACGGATCGGTGCTGCTTGTCAAGGATGGCGCGAAAGTCAGCAAGGGAGACGTGTTTTGCACATGGGATCCTTTCAACGCTGTGATTCTATCCGAAATGACCGGGAAAGTGAAGTTCGACAACATCACGGAAGGCGTTACATTCAGGGAAGAAGCCGATGAACAAACCGGTCACCGCGAAAAGGTGATCATTGAATCGCGCGACAAGAGGAAAATCCCTTCCATCAATATCATAGGCAAAAAGGAAGAGATGAGAACCTACAGCATACCGGTAGGAGCGCATGTGGTGGTAAATGATAACGAAGAGGTGGAAGCGGGCAAGGTGCTCGTCAAAATTCCGCGCGTTATCGGCAAGGTGCGCGACATTACAGGCGGCTTGCCTCGCGTTACCGAATTGTTTGAAGCGAGAAACCCGGTTAACCCTGCCGTGGTGTCGGAAATTGACGGTGTGGTGAGTTTTGGCGGCATCAAGAGGGGCAACAGGGAAATCACCATTGAAGCTAAGGACGGAACGCAGAAAAAGTACCTGGTTCCGCTTACAAAGCACATTCTCGTTCAGGAAAACGACTTCATCCGCGCGGGATCACCGCTTTCCGATGGAGCGATTACGCCAAACGACATCCTCGCCATCAAGGGACCCTCTGCCGTGCAGGGATACCTTGTGAATGAAATCCAGGAAGTTTACCGCCTGCAGGGCGTTAAGATCAATGACAAGCACATCGAAACCATTGTGCGCAGGATGATGCGCAAGGTGGTGATCGTTGACGCGGGCGATACGCACTTCCTCGAAGATG
Source organism: uncultured Chitinophagaceae bacterium (assembly GCA_964502525.1). GTDB lineage: Bacteria > Bacteroidota > Bacteroidia > Chitinophagales > CAIOSU01 > DATLYB01. Next base: position 9,770 of record CAZCXH010000120.1, on the reverse strand, counting down.
ATGCAGTTGACAAATTCGATTTCATCGAGGAGAATGACAGCATCTACGACAAAAAGGTGGTGACCAATGCCGGTGATTCCACCAGCCTGAAGGTGGGGCAGATTGTCACCGTGCGTCAATTCCGCGAAGAAAATTCATCGCTGAGGAGGAACGACAAGAAGCTCATTGAAATCAGGGATGCCGTGCCGGCTACGTCATACCCGCTGCTGCAGGGAATCACGCGCGCTTCGCTCGGCACGAAGAGCTGGATATCAGCAGCCTCGTTCCAGGAAACCACGAAGGTGCTCAGCACAGCATCCATCGCAGCTTCCGAAGACACCCTCATCGGATTGAAGGAAAATGTGATCGTTGGGCACAAGATACCCGCAGGCACGGGACTCCCTGATTGGGACAAGCTGATTGTAGGATCGAAGGAAGAATTGGAAAGGATGAAACTTACCAAAGAAGAGGAGAAGCAGTCCAAGATGAAGAAGGAATTGTCGAAGAAGGTAGAAGCAGAGTGAGTATTTGGTACCGGGTATTAAGTATTGAAACTCCCGTTTTATCCATCTTTCACACTCAATATCCAAGTATCGAGTATTGAGTTCACCAATTCCAGATGCTCAATACCCAATGAACTGGAAAGTAAAAACGGTTCTTCTCTTCGGGAAGATCCGCAAGCCTTTCAACCCAGGCGAAAAACTTTCCGTTATGCGCAGGAATGCTGAGGTTTCTGCGCGCCTCGGTTCGTTTCTGTTCGATGAAAAAATTTCCATCGCAACCGTAATCAATGGCAGCGCTGATGGCGTTCCGGTTCGCATCTATAACAACTCCCCGGAGAAAAACCAACGGGTAATCATCTATTATCATGGCGGTGGATTCGTGCTTTACGGATTAAGCTCCCATGACCTCGTGTGCCGCAGGCTGTGCGCGATGAATAAGTGCATCATAGTGGCGGTGGATTACCGCCTGGCTCCTGAATACACTTTTCCGGCAGCGCATGAAGACGCCTTCACTGCCATTCAATGGACAAGAAGGAATATTGAACAGCATGGTGGTGACGCTTCCCGGATCATCGTGTGCGGAGACAGCGCTGGCGGCAATCTCGCGGCATGCATGGCGCACCGCTGCAAGCGGGAAAACATCCCGCTGGTCGCGCAGATAATGGTGTATCCCTGGATTGACGGCAAACTGAATAACCCATCCGTCACCAGAAACGGGGAAGGGTATCTGCTCACGAAGGATGTTGTGTTCTGGTTTCAGCAGCAATATACGCCCCGGAAAGAAGATCAGTGCCACCCCAGCGTATCACCCATCTATGAAAGGAATTTTTCAGGCATGCCACCGGCATTCATCCTTACTGCCGAATTTGATCCGCTGATTGATGATGGCATTGCCTATTCCGCTAAACTGAAAGATGCCGGCAACACTGTTGTTTACAAAGAATACACGCAACTGTTTCACGGGTTCTTCAACACTCCGAAAGTGTCAGGGGAGGCGATGCAGGCTTACCATGACGTCAGGGAGTTTCTGTTGACGATTCAGGCCTGAGTGCCGGCAAAGCCGGGGATGAAACCGCCCTTAGTTCTTAGGAGGCGGATTTTTCAGGCTGGCGAGATATTTGAAAAATTCTTTAGCCTTCTCGTTCTGAGGGTCTAATTCCTTCACCTTTTTCCATGCCTTCTCCCCTTCCTTCATGTCATCTTTGATGACTGCGTAATAATATCCGAAGTAGGAATAGGCCTGAACAAGGTCATCCTTATATTTAACGGCATCGGTGGCTAATTCAACAAATTTTTGATAATAAGGAAGGGCTAATCCCTTGTCAGATTCGGGGTCAAGCTGCGAATTGCATCGCGCCCGCCACAGATATCCCACAGGCGCGGAAGGCTGCATTTCCGTCACTTTCATGAATGCGGTGTCGGCATGGGCGAAATCCTGGCCGTAGTAATAGGCTTTGCCCAGTTGGTAATAATCCTGCGAGGTGGCGGTTTTGTGCATCAGCATCTTTTCCATCACGGCAGCGGACTCAACATATTTTTTTTGAGAATAAAACGCCATGGCAAGGTCATAATAGAGGTCGGCATTTTCAGGTTCCATTGCGATGGCTCGGGCAAGGAAAACCACGGCCAGCGAATCCTTGCCGTTTTTCGCAAGGAGCTTGCCATAGTAAGCATAGTCGCTGCCGATAACCTTGGAGGTGTCGGCTTTATCAAAGAAATTTTTCATGAAATCCAAACCTTCCGCATATTTCCCCTCTTCAAAAGCGGAATATCCTATGAGCCTGCTCATGATTACATCGGATGAATCCTGCTGCATGATGGTTTTGATCACTTTCACCGTGTTATCATAGTCTTTGTTCATGAACAGGTACTTGGCATATTTGGTGAGGTTGTCAACCGTTTGCCCCGCCTTGTCAATGTATTTTTTCTGAAGATTCACCGCTTCATGGTAATTCTTTGCGTAGAAATTGAACTCGGCAAGCTCCCTGTACATGGGGATGAACTCGGGGTTAACCTCGTTGCCCTTTAATAAATGCTGGTGAGCCAATTCATAGTTTTTCGCACTCATATAAATCTGGCCGATTTTCATGTAGGCATACGCCAGCCTGGGGTCGGCTTCGATGGCGTATTCGTAGCTGGTTACGGCTTTTCCCGCGTCAGGCACGGCCTGGTATATCTGCGCTTTTAATAACTGCGCCTCGACATTTTTAATATCCAGCGAGGTGGCTTTTTCAGCCATTTCAAGCCCTCTTTTCACGTCTTTCAGCTTTGAATTGAAGTAAGCATCGGCAACCAGGGTGTAAGCCTTGGGGTCCCTTGATTTCCCGTTTGAAATCAGCTTGCTGAAGTATTCCTGCGCCAGCGTTTCGTTTTTATCATCCAGCGCCAGCTTGCCCAAGCCCGCAAAGTTGTAATTCACTTTATCATTCGGATTGATTCCCTTTTGGAAATAGTACGAAGCCGAGTCCCTCTTTCCCATCGAGTAATACAAATTGCCCAGCCTGTAATTTGCTTCCGCATCGGCAGGATTGGCGGCAAGCGTTTTCAGCAAAATGCTTTTTGCTTTTTCAGGATGCTCATAGCGCAGGGCGTCCATCGCATCCTGGATGGTTTGGGAAGCGGCATTCTCAAGGGATAACAAAAGCGGCAGGAGGATCAAAATGCCGAACCTGCCGTTATGAAACTTAAATCTCATTGATGTTTTTATTTTAAATGTTAATTTTTAAATCCAACAATCCTTACGGGCATTGTTGCCGGCAACAGGCCGGATTTTAATATAATGCGCTGACCTTTATCACTTGCCATGAATGACGCAAACCCCGTGCCTAATCCGCTTCTTGCCTCGCGGTTGACGATGTAAATGGAGCGCGTGAGGGGGTAAGTGCCCTGCGCAATGTAAGCCTGGTAGGGCTGCTTGCCGCGCATGTCGGTTGAGTCGCTGATGATGCGCATCACTTTTATCCTCTTCAGGAAATCAATGGCGGTGGAATCAGCGCTGTCGCTTATCCAGTTGACACCGATCACGCCAAGGGCCTCTTTGTGTCCGGCAACGTAGTTGATCACTTCGGGGTTGTTGTTCACTGCGTAAGTGTATGACGGCAGGTCGGTATTGAATTTCTCTTTGATGTATCGCGCGGTGCTGGAATTTTTATTGTCAAAAATAACCATCATGCCGGTCAGTTCGCTTTTGGGATTGAGAATTTTCCAGCTATTCACCTCTCCGGAAAACAACTGCTGAAGCTGCGGCATGGTGATTGCCGTATCGGGGTTTTCAGGATGCGTTATCAATGCGATGGCATCGGTGGCGACTTTGAGCGTTTTGGGGAACAGCTTCAGGCTTTCAAAATATCCGGTTTCCTCTTTGGTCAGCTCGCGCGTCACTATTGCAATTCTTGCGGAATCATCCAGCAGATCTTTGATGGCGTCAGCCTCGGGAACGTAGGAAGGGGTGACCACCGCATACTTATACAGGCTGTGAAAAACATTCAGCTCGCTGTCAACGATGGGCATGAATGTTTCGTCAACGCTGATTTTAATATGTCCGGTTGTTGGCGTGTCGGAAGGGGCGGTGCCTTGCCCGCAGCCGGCTAAAAGGCACAGTATGAAGATGAATAACTTACCTGTTTTCATTCTTAACAAGGAGGCGGCAGCGGTGGAAGCGGAACATGCCGTACAGAATCAGCAGGCAGCCCGTGCCGATACGCGCCCATAAAGGGATATCAAATATTTTTTCACCGTAAAGCATCAGCAGCAGGCCGGACAGGCAGTAAACAATCGCCATTGACACATTGAAATAAAGCAGCAGCTTATTGTTCATCAGCATTTAGAAACCAGCCCAGTTACCGCATCACTGCAATGTAAACTTGATGGGCACGATGTACTGAACGCGCACTTCCTTGCCGTTCTGCTTGCCGGCTTTCCATGCGGGCATCTTCTTTACGTGCGCCATTGCCGCGTCATTCAGTATTTTATCTGAGCCTTTTGCCACTTCCACATTTGAAACCGAGCCGTTTTTCTCCACCACGAAGCGGATGTAAACCGAACCCTCGATGTCATTCTCCCTGGCGATTTCAGGATATTTGATGCTGCTCAGATATTTCATCAGCTCTTTGTCGCCTCCGGGAAATTCGGGCTGCTGCTCCACGATCTGAAATATCTTTTCAGCATCGGGGTCGCCCAGCACATCGTTGCCCGTCACTTCCAGCAGGCTGTAATCAACGCCCGCTGTGTCACCTTCGGCTGTTTCAGCCCCCGCTTCCACTTCTTTGAGTTCTTCCTGCGATGGCGGCTCGTCTTCTTCGGTCACCTCTTCATCTTTCACGATTTTCGGGGGAGTGAACTTAATGGTGGTTTTTAACGGAGGGGGCGGCTCAACCGGTGGTGGCGGTGGCTCAGATGGATCAATGGGCGGTGGGGCAAGCAGCTCGGTTACCTCCACGACTTTCACTTTCTTTTCCGTCAATTCATCCAGCCCCAATGATTTGATGATAACCGGGGCGGCAAGCGCCAATGCGAACACCGCGGTGGATATCAATGCCGCCATGATCACATATTTTGCCGATCGCTTTCTTAATTCGTAAGCGCCATAATCTTTGTTGCGGTTCAGGAAGATGATGTCAATCCAACTGTCGCTGAAAATGGAAGTCATGCTTAGACGTTAGATATTAGATGTTAGATAATACAAAGATTCAGAATTTTGATTTTTCCATACACAACATTAAGTTTAATGTCTAAAGTCTAAGGTTTAAAGTTAGGCTTAAGATGAATTTTGAGACTTTAAACCTTAAACACTTAACTTTCTCATTGAGTGCCTGCTGCCGGTGCGCCAGTCAATTTCGCTATCACATCCAGCTCTGCCGGTGACACATCAACGATGGCATACTTGCCAACATTGCATATCTGCATCTCATCCAGTATGTCAATCAGGTTCTTAAATTTAGCTTTATCATCGGACTTTATCAGCACCATCAGCGCGTTGACGTCTGATTTTATCTTGCCCACCTCTTTTTTGTATTCCTCTTCATTGATCTGCTTTGATTCAAGGCGCTTCCGCTGGTAGTTGATCTGCTCAATCTGATTGGCGTTTTTTTCAAGGAGCAGTTTTCTTATTCCTGTTTTAGGGTTGAAATCAGTCATCTCAAGCTGTATGCCGCCTGCTGAATCAGGAATGCCGAAGTAATAATATATCTTGTCGTTTTCCGTAAGGATGATTGTCAATGCCGTTGACTCCTTGATTTTGGTGGGGTCGGTGATATTGTCTTTTTCCGGCATGTTGATCTCCATCGTCTGCGGCTTGCTGAGCGTGGTGGTGAGCATGAAAAACGTGATGAGCAGGAATCCCAGATCAACCATCGGAGTGAAGTCAATCCGGGTGGACATCTTTTTTGAACGCGCCTTTTTCCCCTTCTTTTTACCACCGCCTTGTTCTATCTCTGCTGCCATGTCAGTTTGTTTTTAAGGCGCTCTCGTCAGGGGCTGATTCGAGGCTTGTAATAAAATTGAACTTGTTGATCTGCCGGTCCTGCAGGATGTCAAACACGCGCTTCACCGTGGGGAAGCCCGCCTGCTGGTCGCCCTTGATGGCTATCCTGAATGCCGGGTTTGACTGCCGGGCATACAGCACCCACCAGCCCAGCTCTTCGCCCCCGAGCGTATCAATGGGTATTCCCGGCTGTTTGAGGGCTGCGCGCTCATCGGGCTTCATGGCAAGATATTGTTTCAGGCTCGCCACCGGCACCCCGAAGCTTTGCACCAGCGAAAATTGCGCCTTCTCCTTGTCGGTGAACGTGATGCCCTTTTTTGCCGCCATTTTCTCCAGCATCTTCACCCGCGTGGGCTGCCCGTCAATGCCGAAAAACACCTGGTTTTCCTTGCCTATCATTATGGTGATGATGTCGGTTTCGGGCAGCTTGATTTCCGATACCGATGATGGCGTGTCAACTATCACCGGCTCATCAGGGCGAAACTTGGTGGTGAGCATGAAGAACGTGAGCAGCAGGAATGCCACATCGCACATTGCCGTCATGTCTATAGCCGTACTCTTCCGGGGTACTTTTACCTTTGGCATGTATTATTTCTGTGTGGAAGAATAGGTTTGAATAATGCTGAATCCGGCTTCGTCAATGCTGTAAGTGAGCCGGTCAATTTTTGTTGTAAAATAATTATACATGATGATGGCAAGGGCGGAGGCGGTGATGCCCAGCGCGGTGTTGATAAGCGCCTCGGAAATACCGTTGGCAAGGGCGATGGAGTCGGGAGCGCCCGCCTGCGCCAGCGCGGCAAACGCCTTGATCATTCCAAGCACCGTGCCCAACAAGCCAAACAGGGTTGAAATAGACGAAATGGTCGCTATGATAACGAGGTTGCGCTCCAGCGCGGGCAGCTCCAGCTCGGTGGCTTCTTCTATATCTTTTTGTATGGCAAGCACTTTTTGATCTTTGGTGAGTTCCTTATCCTTTTGCATCTCGCCATATTTTCTCAATCCCGCTTTCACCACGTTGCCCAGCGAGCCTTGCTGATTGTCGCATTCCGTTACGGCTTCGCTCAGATTGCCCGAAAGAAGAAGCCCCCTGATTTTCATCAGAAAGCTGTCGGAGCTTCCCTTGCCTGCGGCTTTGGATACGGTGATGAACCTTTCGATGGAAAAAGTGATCACCATCAGCAGCAGCGCCATCAGTATCGGCACGATGAAACCCCCTTTATAAACTATTCCCAGATAGTTTCCCGGCAGGGGATGGTTGGCGTTGTTGTTGCCTTCAAAATTCGCAGGGTTGCCCAATACGAACATATATATAAGCACGCATACCACAATAACTATCGGGATCACCAGCGCGGCAAACACCGACTGTAACGGGCTTGTTTTCTTTGATCCGTATTCCATGGTTAGTTCTGACATAGGTTTTGTTTTGTTTAGGTCTTAAAATTGAGCCGCTAAGATAAGTTGCTCTTTTTAACTGAGCAAGCCTTTTATTACGAGATTGTGGATTTCGTAGTGGGTATGCCTGCGCTCGTGCCCCTGAGCGCGCGTAAATAACTTCATTCACCAGCGCGCCAGCACAGGTGCAAAATTCAAATCAATCTGAACTATTCTCCATAATTTAGTGAAACAAATCCTATGCAAATGCTGCTCAGTTTCTTTACGATTTTGTTCCTGTCGCTGCCCGGGTGCAAGGTGATAAAAACACGACCGGCAGATCTTCAATCATCAAACCCAACGAGCATGAAATCCATTTACGACATCCCGGTGAATACCATTGAAGGAGAGGCAACAACCTTGGCTCCATACAAAGGCAAAAAGATGCTCATCGTGAATGTTGCTTCCCAATGCGGATTCACGCCACAATATGCCGATCTGCAAAAATTCTATAACGAGCATAGCGGGCAGGTTACCGTGCTTGGCTTTCCGGCAAACAACTTTGGCGGGCAGGAGCCGGGCACCAACGTGGAAATACAGGAGTTCTGCACAAAAAATTTTGGCGTCACCTTTCCGATGTTTGAGAAAATATCAGTGAAAGGGAAAGATATGCATCTATTATATCAATGGCTGACAGAGAAAGAGCAGAACGGCTGGAACGACAAAGCGCCCAACTGGAACTTCTGCAAATACCTGGTCAGCGAAGACGGGAAACTGTTGAAGTTTTATTCATCAGCGGTAAATCCCATGAGTGAAGAAGTGGTTGGTGAATTAGGAGCCAACTGAGAGATTTCTCAGCTTTGAATACTTCCAGAAATTCGCTTTGGCTGAAATCAGGCTTATCATCCAGCCATTGTAGCCATCCATGAAACCAAGTTGAATGAAATATTTCCGGATGAATGTGTAAGCCGGGTTGAAAATGACGTGAAAAATGGTTGAGCGCCTTCCTTTCTTAAAAGCTTCTTTTGCAGCGAGATCCGAAAAAAGCCGCTGTTGCTTCATATGCTCCCCAATTGTGTAATATGAATAATGCAACAAATCGCCTTTGAGGAATTGAGACGTTGCGCCATGTTGCATGATAATTTTTTCATGCACCTCTCCCCCGCCCCACCGCGCTTTCCGCCTGTCAACCAATCTCAGCTTGCGGTCAGGATACCATCCGCAGTGACGAATCCATCTGCCGCAATAATTGGTGAGGCGGTTGAAAGCATATCCGTCAGCTTTCCAGTTCTTCTTTGCGGCAAGAACGGAATTTCTTAATTCGCCACTCAGCGCCTCATCCGCATCAAGGTTCAGCACAATGTCATGCGCTGCAGATGTCATCGCAAAATTTTTCTGGGTGGCATATCCTGTGAAAGGATGCTGAATGAATCTGGCTCCAAATTTTTTGCAGATGGCTTCCGTTATGTCCGTGGAGAATGAATCAACCACTACCACTTCATCGGCAATACCCTTCAGAGAATCAAGACAACGCCCGATGTTTCGTTCTTCGTTTAGCGTGATGATAACCGCGGAGAGCCTGATTTCCATGCGTGGTTGAACAAAAGTAAAAAAAGCGCATTCACCTCATCACAATTATCATCCCTTTCTTCACCTCCCTTCCCCTGCTGCTGTTGCCCATGTAATAAATCACATATGGATAGCCGCCCATTTCAACGTACTCATACTTGTGTGTTCCATCCCAGCCGATGTCCGGGTTTCTGCTTTCCCAAATCTGTTCACCCCACCGGTTGAAGATGTGCATTTCGAAATATGTTAATCCAAATGTTTTGATTTTGTAAATGTCATTCACGCCATCACCATTGGGAGTGAAGGATGTGGGCGCATAAATAACGGGCTGCTGCTCCACGCAGACTTCACGGTGAAATGTATCGGGACACTCTCCTCCGGCATAGAGTGTTGCAACGTAAGTCCCCGTGTCAGCATATTCATGCCGGGGGTTTGTTCCGAAAGAATAAGATTCAGTTTTCCCGTCACCAAAATCCCACCGCCCATCGGTTACGCCCTGGCTCAGGTCAACAAATTCGACAACAGGATCCTGCAAATTGATGCAGCCTTCTCCCGGATTTGGCGAGAAAAATGCCCGCACCAGATCATAACCCGGCAACTCTACATCCTCTTCAACGGAACATCCGGTCGTTATGCTGGTAACCGTTACTGCATAGGTCTGGCTTACAGGCGCCCGCAAATCCCTTGAAGTTGAAACCGGTGTGGTGTTCCAGCGATAGGAGTACGTGTCAATTGGAGTTACGGCAAGGTTGGCAAATCCAGCAGTCCCGTAACACAGCCTGGCGTTGGTTTCATAGTCAACAGAAATATGCGGGTGAACATTGACATTGATTGTCAGCGATTCAGCATCCGGGCATCGTTCAGGT
>CAZCXH010000119.1:0-15430 GCA_964502525.1 uncultured Chitinophagaceae bacterium | reverse complement strand
TACTTTTCAAGTAGCTCCTTTGCCCTTGTCCTATTTTTGATGCGATTGCCCTGATTGTTCAGCTTGTTCTGATAGAAACTTTCCTTCTCCTTATTGCCAATCGCCCGGTAAGCAATCATCAGGTTGTTGACTACGTCCTTGTGCAAAGGATTTTTACGGTATGCAATTTCGTAATATGGAACGGCTTCAGCCGGTTTGTTCAAATAGTGATAGCACAGCCCGATATAGAATGGACCGTTGCCAATGTTCGGATCCTTTTTGTATGAAGCAAGAAAATAATTCAGCGCTTGCGGATAATCTCCTTTCCGAAGATAAATAGCACCGAGATTGTAGTTGGCTTTTCCATTGTTGTTCGTCTTCACCGCCCGGTTGTAAGCCTTCACTGCTTCTTCCTCGTTTTTAAGATAGCCTTGCGTTACGCCATAGTTGAACCAGTCGTCAGCGCTTTTATCGTAGATGGAGAGCGCTTTTTGGTAGTACGAAGCTGACCTCTTGAAATATTCTGATTTCTCGTTTGCGTCCGTTGCCTTCTCACCGGCAAGCAGGTTTTCCCAGCCAAAGGTCATATTGGCGCGGTAGGAGTTGGGGGATGTTTTTGTGCCTGCTTCAAATAAAGTGTAGTTGCTTTTCCAGTCTTTGTTGCGCGCCCATGCCTTGAGGGAGTAAGGAATCACCAAGGCGGCAGTGAGCGCGGAAAGTATTATTAAATTTCCTTTTTGACGGGAAACGATGTCATGCCTTGATATTTTCAATAATCCGATTGCCACGGCAATGCAGAACGCCAGCGATGGAATGAACAAAAATCTTTCAGCCATCGTTGCCGCCAGCAGAACGAAGATGTTAGTGTAAACCGACATGGTGGCGATATAGAACAGCACGAGGAAGGCAAGCAGGTTTCGGAGCCTGGCTTTTTCGTTTAAATCATTTGTTTTGATATGCTTTAGCAGTATCACTAAACTGTAAATTCCAGGAAACAGGTGAATGGCAAGCGATAACAGCGCCAATGGATTTTTAAATGAAGTGAGCGGGATATGGTTGTATCCGTAATCCCACGTGAGCGGGTGGGGGAAAATGAGCAAACGCAGGTAATCAAGAAGGAAGATGAAGATGGTTCCGAACTTCTCGCTGAAATTCGATGCCCCCACCAACAGGTTATTTACAATAACCATCTTGCCGGGCATATCGTCAAGAACCGCATTTCTCACGGCAAGCAGCATTGCAATTGCTGCCAGGTTCAGCGTTGATAAGAGAACAATCTTTTTTGTTTGGATGCGGGCGAAAAGCAACATCGAAAGCGGGATAACGGCAAAGAAGGTGATGGAACTTTCTTTGGAGAACAACCCAGCGAGAAAGAAAAACCACCCCACCAGCAAATATTTTGTTTTTGAGGTGTCCTGGTATTTAAGATAAAACCAAAGTGATGCCGAGCAAAATAGCAGCGACAAGATTTCATCAGCGCTTTTGATGTTGGCGGCAATTTCAGAATGAAGGGGATGTGCCGCGAATAGCATCATTGAAACCACCGGCAGCAATGGGTGATAATCTTTCAGCAATGTCTTCAGCACAAGGAAGACGACCACGCAGCAGAGTGCATAGAGGAGGATATGCACCAAATGATAACGGGCTGAGTTTTTTCCGAAGAGTTCCCATTCGATGGCGAAAAATGCCATGGTAAGCGGGCGGTAGCTGCCATAGTTGTCTTTCGTGCTGCCGTAAACGGAAGACTGGTTGAACAGCTCTTTGATTCCCGCCAGTCCTTTTTGCACGGTCACATTGTCCGTAATCACCGCGCCATCATCCATCACGAAGCCGTGGTTGAGCGTGTTGCTGTAAAGCAGGGATGCCAATAAAAAAATACTTATGGGAAATAACCACTCTGTGTAGGCGGGATATAATTTCGCTTTTACCGCATTATCCTTTGCCTTTTTTGAACTGCGCTGCTCTTTAGACACCCAAATTGCTTTAAATGTGATTTACTGCTTGCAAAAGAAATGAGAATAAGCCTGAAATGTGAAGGCAAAGTAAAAAGATAATTCTATAATATTAATGCGGCTGCCGGTATGGAGAGCCTATTTCGCTACTACGGATCTCACGCCAATCGAGTATCCTGCGACAATCATCCTCACATAATACAACCCTTCCGCCAAGAGTTAGGTCTGTGCCAGTGGCAATTTGCGCCAGCATTACAATTCATCCGCCTGCATTAAAAAAAACCGTATCAATTCCTGTGAATAGTATCGGTTCTTTTTAATCAATTCATCCAAAACAGGAGCAAGCTTTTTAATCAAACCCTTTTGTTTGGCCTGATACAATAATGCCAGAGTGCCTATGCAGCGTACGTCCAAAAACTCTGCGGCTTCTCTTGCTTTCTTATCGTCAATCAGGAGAAGATCGGCTTTCAACTCTTTGTAAAGGGCGATTGCCTCTCTTTCTCCTTTATCTATGGCCGACACTTCAATAATTTGAGATGCAACTTTTCTTACGTGCTTTCCGAGCATCACCATCTCCTTCGATTGTCTCAATTCCCTGTGTTCCCGGAGTTCATTCCACACGGCTTCCGGCAAAACAAAGTCAGGATAAAGTTTCACCAACACGTCCATCCGGTCTATAACCAACAGCGAAATCAGCGGGCTTGCGTCTGCAACCAGCAGCATATCATTTCAGAGAATTAAGAAGGTTAACTTCCTTCTTTGCATCTTCTGCGGTAAGGTTGGAAATGGATATTTTTCGGTCGGAAAGAATTTTTTCAAAATCATAACGGTGCAGTCCGGCAAGGGAAGCAGCTTTGGCAAGAGAAAGCTTATTGAATTGATAGAGAGCAATAGACGCCCAAAGTTTGATTTCCTTTTTAAAGTCTTCCTTTGATGTATTGAGAGCCATCAACACATCCGGAGAAATTTCCAAATCAATATGAAGATTACGCATGAATCCAAAGTTAGAGATTTTTTGGTTGGTATGGCGTGTCCGGCACACTCAGAACCGCTTGCCTGCTGCAACCAGGTTATACCGGATGTCTGACACTTGCATTGCGGGATCCTCCCTCAAAAGCGGAGACAGAAGGGTATTGTTTGAGGGGTGGGCGCACGGAGCAAAGTTTTCTCATTTTAGTACTATCGCCCTGACTCCTGTCGCAAAATCTCCTGAAATCAATCTTACATAATACAACCCTTCCGCCAGGGTATTACCAGTATCATCTACAGCCCATTCTATATGATACTCGCCTGCCGTGAAATCACGTTGAATGCTTTTGACTTGTCTTCCCATCAAATCATAGATTGAAATATCTACTGTTGCATCTTCGGGGATGGTGAAGATGATTTGGGCGGAGTTGGCGAAGGGGTTGGGTGCTACTGACAGATTCCATCCCTGCGAGGGATGGAATCTGTGATCCGTTTCGTCCACTTTCACAACCCCGTTTGTCGGCACAATATTCATCAACTCCAGATTTTCATTGTACGCCTCGCTCAGGGTGGGAGAGGAGATGATGCTGATTTCTGATTGCGAGCCGAGATTTCCAATTACTTTGAATTTCAATTCAAACACCACTGTTTCATCATCGAGCGACACAGGTTCTGTCGTTTCTGTATTCCATGATGTGGTGAGCAAGCCATCGTTCCTGTGTTGTTCACCATAATGTCCATGCAAAGCCTTGTTATTTATTTCGAGCAGCGACAACACCTCCGCATCCCATGACAGCGTGAACTGGTAGCCGGTGATTTTTTTGAAATCTTTCACCTGCATCGGAATTATTATTTCATCTCCCGGCATCGCGGTGTATGTATCCATTGCCAATTGCACATTGCCTATTGCACCTTGCTTGGGCGTAGCCGGATCCCAACTGTTATTCACGTCACCCAACTTGATGCCGATGAAATTCTGACCCGAATAACTCGTAGTGATGTTCGAATAGTTTCTTGAGCTTTCATAAGCGTAAGGAGCCAGCGAATCTGCAAACACGAAATCGCTATTGACGAATATCCAGAGTCTGCCGTTGGGATAAGCTCTCTCCATGCCGAGGATGAGCGCGCGCGACAGGACAATGTCAGAGGTAGTGATGGAGGAAGATGCATCCACATCGGCAGCGAGGATTTTGTAAGGGGAGCCGAGCGGCTGTATTCCGAGGATATGCCTTCGCGTCAGCAATATATCCCGTGTTGTGACGCCATTGGCGGCAGTGACGTCATTATTTTTTGACGGAGTGATATAATAGCTGCCGGCTTCCGTTACGTCAAAGCTGAATAGTCCGTCAATGGCAGTCACTTTTGTTTCGTTATCAGATCCTGTCAGGCTGATGGTTGCGCCAGCAACCGGTGAGCCTGCTTCGGAAAGTACAGAGCCGGCTATGGTGTGACCGGGGGCAACGGTGATGGTATTGGTAACGGTATTCGTGACGATGGGTGCATTAAAATCAAAATAGATGTAAGCTGTATTGCTGATATGAGTGCCGATGGGGAGATTGTCTTTCATTTTCACTTTGTATTGCACATAGCCGTGGCTGGCAGGCTCGTTGGCATTGCTGTCAGGAAGGTTGATGTTGGGGAAGTTGAATCGTACAGCATTGCCGTTGATTTGAACAATCGGATCATGGCTGTATGCCAGCAGTTGGAAGCTTGACTCATCAAGATTTGCATCAAGGGTATCATCAATATATACATGCTGCGCATCGGCTGTTCCGGTGTTTTGGAAGCGGATGCTGTAGGTGAGCCATTCCAGCAATGTGTCAATGTTTCCCGAGGGATAAACCTGCTTGTCGTTGGGATCGAACGGACCAATTACCGTAAAACAATGCGTCAGATTGTTATTCGAAAGATTGTTATCTCCGGCCGTTGGCGTTACTGAAACGGTAAAACAAACCTGCGAACCAAGCGTGGCGTTATAATGGGTTTGAACAATAATGTTGAAGTCGGTAAAGAAATTGACGACTCCGAAGTCGGCAACATTCCAGGAAATAATATTACCGCTTACGCTGCTCGGAGAAAGCGCACCGCTGTCGGGAGAAAGGTAAGTGGCGGGACCGTTGATGGTAACGGTAACGCTGCCGCCAACACCGTAGGCGCAGCGAACACCATAATAATTGGCAATGTCACCCGCTGTAATGTTTATATGAGCAAAATGCCCCACTCTGAGAACACGGTTATAGATGCTCCATCCGCCTACATCAAAACCCTGCTTGCAGATCAAAGCGAAATCTTTGCTGTAATCCAGGGAATCAGCAACGCTGATGGTATCGCTATGTAAATTGCCTGCGGGGCAGGCTACCGTAAAGGGAATTATTGAGGTGTCAACGGTGACATTGTAATTTCCGAAAGTACTGGTTACATCAAAGGAATAAAAACCCTCAGCAGCGGTAAACTCCTGTTGTCGCAAAACCCCGCTGTTCCATAGTTGGATCTTCATATTTTTTTGATGCACATCCGTTGAATCAAACAGGCAATTGCTGCCCTTGTCGAAATACGTTTTACCGCTGATGTTCCAGAACACATCACAGCCATAGTTGTTGAAAATGCCGCACAGGGGAACGGAACTCAAAGCTGGTTTACTGATCAGAATATCTCCATAGTTCGGCAAACAGGTAACTGCTGTATTCCTGAAATCCATAGACCTGATTTCTTTTAATTGCGGCAGACAGGTAAGGTTCAGATTATTATCGCAACGGAAATCATAAATATAATCTGGCAGTTCAGGCAGGCTTGTCAGTAGGTTGTTATTGCAATATAGGTATTTCATATATGCAGATGGCAATGTCGGAAGGGAAGTAAGTTGATTATAGCCGCACTTCAACTCCAGTAACCCGCTTGGCAGGGAAGGCAAAGAAGATAGCGAATCGCCAGAACAATCTAATTCGCGCAAATTAACTGGCAGAACAGGTAGGCTATACAGAGGATTGAATGCGCACGAGAGAACCGTTAGGAAAGGTGGCAGCGTCAGATTCCGTAACTGGTTGTATTCACACCATATTCTGTTTAAAGAATTTGGCAATGGTGGCAAACTGCTCAGTTGATTACTTCCGCAATAAAGACTTTCAAGAATCGGAGGCAAAGGAGAAGGCAAACTGCCCAAAGGATTCCCTGCGCAGTTTAATACGGTTAGCGAGTTTGGAAGCAACGGGAGGTCAGTGATGTTATTGGCAGCACAACTAAGATTTCTAAGTACATTCGGCAAGACAGGTAAACTATCCAGCAAATTGTCATCGCAAACCAATTGGATTAGCGTAGCGGGGAGGGGTGGTAAATAAGGAATGTTATTGTCCTTGCAGTCAAGTATCTCCAATGATGGTGGAAGAGGTGGTATTCCGTTGATGTTATTATAGCCGCACAAAAGCTGCTTCAGTGAATTCGGCAAAGGTGGCAGGCTATCCAGCATGTTAGAGTAGCAATAAAGCGTTTCCAGCGAGTCGGGTAAGGGTGGCAGGCTTGTAATTATATTCCCTGCACATGCAAGAAATTTCAAAGTAGCAGGCAAGGCAGGAAGTGTGGTCATTCCTCTGTCATTATACCAGCAATCCAGATATCTTAGAGTAGGCGGCAGAGGAGCCAACACCACAATATAGTTCCAGCGACAGGAAAGCTTTTTCAGGTTATCAAAGTATCTTATACCAGACAAATCATGAATATAGGCGCCATCGCACTCAATGGTATCTTCATTCACCACAGCCGGGCACGTAGTATCCATCCGGTTCCCGTTCATGCACTGCGAAAACCCATGCGTGTTCAGCCAAAAAACAAAGTTGCTGTCAGGAATAGTTACCCATTGGGCTTTAACTGGGGAGTAAAGTGTCAGCAGTAAAGAACTGGTAACAAGACAAAGGAGCTTGAGCGGAGTTTTCATGGCAGTAGAGTTTAGAGTAGAAGTTTTATCAGCGCTCCTGTTTGTTTGATGTTTAACTTCTTGTCATTTTATCCAATAATACGAAAAGTTGATGAGTATTTCAATGGTTTCTCTCTGAGGGGCGCACGACAAATTTTCGCTTCGTTCGGGAAGCCAGAAGTACAAGCCGTCACCCTGAGCGTAGTCGAAGGGTGGTGTTGGCTGCACCATCCTTCGATAAACTCAGAATGACTTCCGCGGAAATTTGTCGTGCACCCCTCTCTGAGTCATTCTTTCTCAATACACTTTATCCTGATGATCTCCGATTGCATGCAATCAGACATCAGGATGCCCACGCCAACGTTTTCGTATTTAATACGAACACGGATGCTGTCCTTGCGGTATGCTTCCGGGAGATCGTGCTGGAAGACGCGCTGCAGCCTTGACAGGTCGAAATTGACGTAACCCTTGATTTCCTTGCATTCCGGGAGATAATAAAGCGTTGCCGTTTCGCAATTTTTCCCGCAACGGGTGCACACTTTAGCCGCAGAGCAAGCTCCGAGAAGCAGTATTCCGCAGAATAAAAGGAAGATCTGAAGTATTTTCATTTTAATTGTTTGCTCCCAAATTTCATTCATGCAGAATATTCTGCCGATGACTTTAATCATGAATCCAGAAACCGGATGTTTCTTTTCATCCCTTTAAACTTTGTCCGCTTTAAAGGGGAATGCTTAAACAAATTTTCGAAAACCTCTTCCGTGATTTCCTCCCACTCGCGCTTTGTCATGTTCAGCATTTGTTCCGATGGTTCAAATTCCGGTTCATGGTGCTTTGTTGAAAACCTGTTCCACGGGCACACCTCTTGGCAGATGTCGCAGCCGAAAGCCCAATTTTCAAACTTGCCCTTCATCTCGCGGGGAATCACTTCATCTTTCAGTTCGATGGTGAAATAGGAGATGCACTTGCTGCCATCCACCACATACGGCTTCACGATAGCATCGGTGGGGCAGGC
Source organism: uncultured Chitinophagaceae bacterium (assembly GCA_964502525.1). GTDB lineage: Bacteria > Bacteroidota > Bacteroidia > Chitinophagales > CAIOSU01 > DATLYB01. Next base: position 7,611 of record CAZCXH010000119.1, on the reverse strand, counting down.
GTCAATGCAGGCGGTGCAGGAGCCGCAGTAATCTTTGATGGGTCCGTCATATTCCAGTTCGAGGTCGAGGATGAGTTCCGCTAGAAAAAAATACGAGCCGCTTTTCGGATGGATCATATTCGTGTTCTTCCCCATCCAGCCGATGCCGCTCTTTGCTGCCCATGCTTTTTCGAGGACAGGTGCTGAATCCACAAAAGCCCTTCCGTTCACATCCCCGATGTTGTCGCGGATGAACTGCAGAAAGCGCCTCAATTTCTTCTTCACCACCTTATGGTAATCCTTTCCGAAGGCATACATTGAAATTTCAGGCGCTGAAGCATCAAGTTGTTTTTTCTCGGTGTAGTAGTTGTACATCAGCGAGATAACCGATTTGGCACCGGGCACAAGCAGCGCAGGGTTGAGCCGTTTATCGAAATGGTTTGCCATGTAGCTCATCTCACCGTTCATGCCCCGGTTAAGCCAGGCTTCAAGCCTGTGCGCGTGTTCGCTCAGAAATTCAGCTTTGGAAAAGCCTGTGTAGCTGAAGCCGAGGCGTTTCGCTTCATTGCGGATAAGCAGGGTATGTTGTTTCGTATTCAAATGAAATTTGCATCTCCTTACCATCATAATTGCAGCCTGCAGCAGGGGCATGCTCATAAAAATTTGACCTTTGCTTCCTGAAGTTCACATTTCCCGAAGGCTTTATTTCAAGACGACCAACTTCTTCATCCGGTGAGTTGCATTGGTTTGTATGGCAACGCCTTAAAATGCCATTGGTGAAACAATTGAGCGTAAGCCAAAATTCGGCTGATAATCTTTCCATTCATTTCAAGGATGAAGATGCCCAAAGTGGTTGCGTTGCCGCTAATGTCAATTGAAACCGTGGTCGCATCGCCTGCGGGATTGAGGTAAAAAATTAAGGGCAATTCTGAAAATTGCTCTTTTACCACCCCACCCCATCCATCTTCCTGTTGAGAAGGAGTATGTGGCAGAATTTTTAGAACTGCCATTTATACTTTGAACGGGATAAATTACGCCATTGAGCCGTTTACAGTCTACAGTTTACAGTTTACGGTTTACAGTTTGGAGTTTGCACAACCGTAACCATATAAACTGCAAACAGAAATCGAAAATGTAAGATTTTATCCCGCGCACAGTATAATTCAATATTTGTCCTGATATGGTTCAACATCAGTTTCCCGGGAAGGATACTGCTGCCGGAGGCGGTGAGGCTACTTCCCTTCAGCGGAGGCCGGAGATACCGGCTGTTCCCGCTTTGGCGCTTCAGATTGCTTTTCTGCAGATTTCATTTGCTCCGATGCTTGTTCCTGTGTCGCTTGTCCATTTTCATCCATTGCTTCCATTAAGCCCTTCTTTTCAGAAATGCGCGCTTTTTTACCTTTCAGCACACGCTGATAGAATATTCTGGCGCGCCTAACTTTACCGGCCTTATTAACTTCAATCCGGTCAATATTGGGCGAACACAACGGGAAGATTCTTTCCACACCTACGCCATTCGATATCTTACGAACCGTAAAAGTGGCGGACAATCCCGCTCCCTTCACCTGAATAACGTCACCACGGAAGGGCTGAATTCTTTCCTTGTTTCCTTCAATAATTTTGTAGAAAACGGTGATATTGTCGCCCGCCTTGAATTTGGGGAATTCCCTGGAGGGAATAAGCCTCCTCTCTATAGTTTTTAACTTGTCCATAACACCGTGCTTTTACTGGGATAATCAAATTGGTTGGCAAAGGTAGTGGTTTTTAATAAAAAGGAAAAATCTGGTCATCGGATATCAGATTTAATCCACTAACTTCAGCAAATCGTTAGGGTAATCCGTAATGATGCCATCAACTCCCAAATCAATCAGTCTTTTCATCTCGGATGTATCATTCACCGTCCAGGGAATAACAAGCATCCCCTGGGAATGAGAGCGGACAATCAATGATTCATTCAGGAGATGATAATCCGGGCTGTAAACGGCAGGCGTGAAGCCGAGATCACTGATCTTTGAAGAAAATTCCCCCCCGGCTTCTTCAAGAAATGCAAGCCTGATTTCCGGTGCAAGCCCGTTCATTTCCTGCAATGTTCTGATGTCAAAAGACTGAACTATCACGCGTTTTTCAACCCCGAGTTTTCTGATTTCCTCCAGCAGCATTGCCGTAAACTCAGCGGGGGCGGGATGAAAAATGTTGTCACCTGATGGCGCGCATTTGGTCTCGATGTTATAATTAACCGGGGAAATATTTTTTTGCCTGATGATCTTCTCAATCGTATCAATCACTTCGGACAGCAATGGCTTGTAAGCCGCCATTTTATTCTGCGATGGAAACCGTTTATTGCCCCTGCTGCCGCAATCATATCGTCTTATCTCATCATAGTTCATCCGGTAAAGATTCAGGCTGGCTTCCTCATCCTTCGTCACGGGAGTGCCGTCAGGATGCAAACAAATTGCGGAAGACATCCAGGGATCATGCGACACCACCAATTTTCCGTCAGACGAAACCACCACGTCCATTTCCAGCGTTGTAACCCCCAACTCAAGCGCATAAACAAATCCGGGAATGGAGTTTTCGGGATACGTTCCCCGCGCTCCGCGATGTCCTTCCACATCAAAAGCTTTTTTGGCGGAATCCGCTGAAGGTTGAGCTGATTTGTTTTCCGATTGGCGGCATCCGGCAAGCAACATAACGAAGATGTGAATAAACAACAATGTGGTAAGTGGAGCCTTCCGCACGGCTTGCGCTCGCTAAAAGTTACCTCTGCGCCTGAAGAATCCTGTTGGCTTCTCCGATCCAGATATCGGGACCGCCTGCAATGTAGCCGGTGCTGCCGATTTTGCCAAACTGTATCTGAGCTTCTTTCTTGTCAGCGGTCACAAACCAAACCGTGGGGTAGCCCCTGACCTCAAACATCTGAGCAATCTCCATGTTCTGCTGCTGTATCCTGGGATCTATCTGTTTCATCCGCGGGAAATCCAGCTCCACGAGTATGACATTCTTTTTCGCCCAGGTTTGGAATTGCGGCTGAATAAACACTTCCTTTTGCAGCCTCTTGCACCAACCGCACCAATCGCTGCCTGTAAAAAACAGAAATAAGGGTTTTTTCTCCTTTATGGCAAGATCAACCGCCTTGAGCATGTCGGTTTGCCAAGATGCAGTTTCCTGGGCAATCGCATCGAAACCCAGTATTGCTATCAAACCTACTATTATTAAATGTTTCATTTTCGCTTATTCCGCTGCTCAAGGTATGTTTACTCAACGAAATTAGCAATGTTTCATTCAAGTTGAGGTTTGCGCTGCTTTGTCTTGCAATCAGCAGTTACATCGGTAAAACTATCCTGAATGTAGTTCCGGCAGGCGAGGATGCTTTCACAAAGATTTTGCCCTTATGATACTGCTCAATGATGCGCTTGCTCAACGTCAATCCAAGCCCCCACCCTCTTTTCTTGGTGCTGTAGCCGGGTTGAAACACAGTATTAAAATCTCCTTTGGGTATTCCCTTGCCGGTGTCTTTCACATCTAAAACAACCTTACCCTTATCAGTAAAAACATTAATGGAAATCATTCCCTTGCCGCTCATCGCATCCAAAGCATTTTTCAGCAGGTTTTCAATCACCCATTCAAACAATGGAGCGCTGAACTTCGCATGGATATTTTCATCACAATGCAAATCCAGCTTTACCAATTCAGACGAGCGCTTGCGGATATAGCCGAGGCATTTTACGAGATGCGGCTTCAATGCCTCTGCTTTCATTTCAGGGGCAGAGCCAATCTTTGAAAAACGGTCAGCTACCAACTCAAGCCGCTCAATGTCCTTTTCCACGTCATTCAGAATTTCAATTGTTTCGGCATCTGCTGTTTTTTCTTTCAGCATTTCAAGCCATGCGGAGAGCGATGTTAACGGAGTGCCCAGTTGGTGTGCGGTTTCCTTAGCCATGCCCACCCAAAGCTGATTTTGCTCAGCCGCCCTTGCCGTGCTGAAAAGAACGTAGGCAAATGCAAGAAAAGCTCCGATAATCCCTAGCTGCACAAGCGGGTAGAGCCTTAGCCTCTTGATATAAATTGACTCCTCATAATAAATGAAATTTTTCACGCCCGGGCTTATTTCCATTTCAATCGGCTTGTCCAAGTCGGCTTTCATCTCTTCCAACCGCTTCTTCAAATACTCCCTTCCGCGCGAGGCGTCAATATTGCGCACTGCGAGAATGCTGTCTTTGTCATCCACCAGCATGGCGGGAACGCTTTCGTTTTCCCTAATCATTTCCAGTTCGAAGCTCAAATCGGAGTTCTCATCAGCCTGCAATATGCTCTTGTAAGCTTTCGCCCACATCTCCGCCTCGTCCTCCTCGCGTTCGGCAAGTTCTCCGGCAAGCCTGTTGGAATACCAGAGCGATGCGCCCATGATAATCAAAGCAGCCGCAATCAGCAGTATTTTCCAAATTGACCTCTGGCGGTAAGTATTCATATTGGAAAAAGGCGAAGCGGTAAATTAAGGGAAAGAATCAAATCACAAGCAGTTTCTCATTTTTAGCTGTAGAATAAAAAGTGCAGGCTGGCTTGCGAACAAACTGCTGCTTTGTCCAAGCATTTCATGTCAGCAACCTCTGGTTTACGGTTCGGTTTACGGTCTAAGTATAACAGTAAAGGGTAATCGCGCAAACAGTAAACAAACTATCCAACAGAATGAACGACTTGATACCCCTACTCATCTTCCCAATCTATGTATTCCAGATCCTCTTCAGGTTCTTTTACCTTTTTTTTGTTGGAGAGAACAATTCGTTCTTTCGCATCCGTATTGCCTGTATCAGCGGGATCCTCCTCCATTTCTTCCAATAGTTGAAAATTTTCCTTCTGATGCACGACCCGGTTCCTCACCCCCTGCTTCTCGTGCTTGATGATCGGCTCGTCAGCGGTGCCTTTCATCGAAAGATAAAAGTTGAAATCATCCTCGCCCACCTCTTCATATTCTTCAACATTTTTCTTCTTGCGGAATCTTTTCCCGAGCAGGTTGAAGATATTGACCTTGACGTGGTAGTCAATTAATCCGCTGAATGTTTGCTGCCCTGACAATGACAGCGTCATTGCGGAAGATCTTATAAGCATTTCCGGGATAGTCACCACTTTTTGGGATATGGTTATGGTGTTGCTCAAAGTGGAGAATTTGATGCCACGCAACTCTTCGATGTCAATAAAATTTGAAAGCCCCTCCAGCGGCTTGAAGTCAATCAACTGCCCCTCCGAAATAGTGAGTTTTGATGACGAAACGAGGCTGCTTTCATCTAAAGCGCCATCCGCAAAATCGGCTTTGACGTCTGCCTTGAATTCAAGCTTGCCTGCAACATTTTTGCTGGTGATGGTATGTTGGTTGAAGTCGTTCAACTGGAAAAACATCTCATTGATGTTGATATTGCTCCCCTGCGCGGTGGTGGTGGTTGCCATGCCATTGGCATACTTTACGATTTTACTGTCGAAATCAAGCGTTCCATCCATTGTATTGCATGAAAAATTCTTTATTTCGGCAATATTATCCGTGAGCGCCAGCGTGCATGAAGCATCATAGGCTTTGAATTTGCCCCATCCGATATAATTTGAATTCAAACGGATAAATCCATTGGCGCCAAATGACAGGCTGTTCGATTTTTGCCCCGCATCGGGAACATCGGTTCCGCTATTCGCCAGCGCAAGTATATCTTCAACATTGACACGGTCAGCCTTCACTGTCAGGTTAACAACCGGGACGTTATAAGTCTTTGACAGCCCCGGCATGTGCATAATGCTCCCTGTGACAAAAAACTTGCTCCCGGGCAGTTGCATGTCAAGTTTCCAGATGGAAAGCGATTTTTCATACGCCTCGATATGCGCCTCGGCAATCGAGATGGGAAGGGTGTCAATTTTCACCTCTACGTTTTGCATCGAAACGGAGCCTTCCATGCCGTAAAATTTTCCGCTTATCACGCTGCCGGCTTTTCCGTTATATTTAAGATTTTTGAATTCCAACAAGCCTTTCATTTCCCTGACACTGCCGCTGTCCGGCAGGAAACGGTTGAACATGGAGAGGTCCACAGTGCCGTGCGCATTTGCCTGTAATTGAGGATTATTAAGATCGCTGATGGAAAAAACCGCATCCAGGACACCCTCCCTGGTTTTAGCCGTAAGGCTTTGGAATACCAGGGAAGACGTTGCGAATGAATGCTGCGCACCGTTGGTGAAGGTTCCCTTGAAGGTCAGGTCCTCTATCCTGTTCTCCATTCCCGGAATTTTCATGGTTGCCCCGGATGCGCTTGCGGCAATAGTTATGAGCGGACTCACCTTTTCATCCAGCCTCCCTTTTATTTCCGATGACAATTGCACTTTGCCGGTTCCCTTGATGCCATTGAGCTTTGATGAATACTGAACCGGAAGCAGCATGGGCAAATCCTGGATGGAAATATCTTTTCCCCTGACCGTGAGGTCGAATTCAGGAGCATTGTTCACGACATTAATACTACCATTGACCTCAAATTCATTGTTCTCGACAATGAACTTCCTGACCGCAAGCATGTAGCTTTCACTTTCAGGCAGCACAGACAGCGAACCGTCAAAGTTGATTTCCCTTTCATGCGCGTAATCAACCTGCTTTATCTGCACATGGTGCGAGTACGCATTGCCGACTGTTTTAAGCAAAAGATTTTTTGTTGAAAAATTTCCTCTGACGCTGGCATCATCCACGCGCAGGCTGATGTTAACATCATTCATCTCATCGTTAAGCCTGAAGCCAATGTTTTTCAATATGGCTTTTTCGATGCCGATTGCATCCGAACCGGCTGAATCAACACTCGCATCCGTTTTGGCAAACCTGTAGTTGATGACTCCATCTCTTGTCTTCAGCATTGCAACTTCTCCATCTTCGATAGAAGTGGCTTGTATATTCCAGTTGCCCCGTACCACATCCCAGAAATTAGCAAGCAGATAAATCCTTTCAGCCTTTACAAAAGGTGTGCTGGTGGAATCGGTGCCACTGATTTCAACGCTTTGCAGTTCCAACGCCACATTCGGCAAATGCCTGAACAGTGCGAAATCCACTTTCCCGTGAATCCTGATATTCCCCCCTGTGCTGCTGCTGATTTCTGCAATAAGCTTTTCCTTGATCTCCGCACTATTGATGAAAACATAAGCCGAAACGAATACCATGAACAGCATGGGCACGCTTGCCAACCCAACCATAGTATAAAATACGCGCCTGTACATATTTTAATTGGTAATCAAACGATAATTATGCATCAATATTTTCACACTCCGCAACTTCAAGTTTCGGTCTTGGAATTGGTCAGGACAACCTGTTTATTAACAAACGTTTTGTAGAGATGGCTTACTCTGTTAAATTTGCGGCTCGGTAAGGAAACGTATTTCTTTTTACGGGAACTTAGCTCAGTTGGTTCAGAGCACTCCAGTCTTACCGGAGGGGTCACCGCTGAGTTGTTTTTTGAAAATTTGGGAGCTTAGCTCAGTTGGTTCAGAGCACTCCGGTCTTACCGGAGGGGGCACAAGTTGGAAGTCCTAGTCTTTTGCGTTGAAAGTTCTTTAAAATTTATATCGGGAGCTTAGCTCAGTTGGTTCAGAGCACTCCGGTCTTACCGGAGGGGGCACAAG